>NZ_CAJXKH010000118.1 GCF_913055755.1 uncultured Microbulbifer sp. | reverse complement strand
CCCCCCCGCCGTACGCGCAACGAAGCGCAGCGCCGGGGCGACACACACCGGATACCGCCGTGAACAGAACGAGGACGCGTTCTGGGGCGACGAGAACCGCGGTGTCTGGGTTGTCGCTGATGGTCTCGGGGGCCACCAGGCCGGCGAGATTGCCAGCCAGACGGTGGTTGAGGAGATCCAGCGCTCATCCGCCACCGACCGCCATTACGAGCAGGCCCTGCGCCGCGCCCACGCCCTGCTGATCGGCGAAGAGACCAACACCACCGCCATGGGCACCACCGCTGTGGTGGTCGCCGAAGATGGCAACTATTTCCACGTGTACTGGGTCGGCGACAGCCGTGCGTATCTGTGGACACCGGGCACCAGCCCTGAAAGCGCTGAACCTGGCGCAGAAGCGGCAGGTCAGACAGATCTGGATCCGCCGCCGTCTCGTGGCCAACTCACCCAGCTGACCATCGACCACTCCTACGTGCAGATGCTGGTAGACTCCGGTGCGATCAACGCCGAAGAGGCCGCCAGCCATCCCAACCGGCATGTGATTACCCGCTGTATCGGTGGCACTGCCAACCCCACGCTGGAGATCGACCGCGCCTCCTTCTCGTGGAAGCCAGGCCAGAAACTGCTCCTGTGCAGCGACGGCCTGAGCAACGACGTGAGCGAGGCGGAAATCTGCCAGATTCTTACCGAACACCCGGAAAATCAGCGGGCCGCGGAATTTCTTATTGCCGCAGCACTGGATGCGGGCGGCCGCGACAACATCACCGTGCAACTAGTGAGTTCGCCGGAACAGCACGCAGAAAATGGCCAGAACAAGACCCTGCGCACAGGCGGTACGTTAGCCGCTTCCGGGCATTTAAATACTCCTGAGGGCACACTTCTGCCCAGAATCGCTACAATTGCAGCCATTGTGGCGCTGTGCGCCGGCGCAGCTTGGTGGCTGCTGCAGAATTGATCTGACAGCGAACGGGAACAGGGAACTACGGGGAAAACTTGAATGGAAGTTGTCAGCAGTGGTGTTGCATCGCTGGAAATTCCCGGTTACCAGATCCTGAAAAAGATCAATCAGGGCGGTATGTCCACCGTATATCTGGCTACCCAGCGCAGCATGGGACGCCAGGTTGCGCTCAAGGTCATGTCCCCGGTGCTGAACGCCGACCCCATTTTCAGCGAGCGCTTCCAGCGCGAGGCGAATATTGTCGGCCAGCTATCGCACCCCAATATCGTCGCCATTCACGACATCGGCCGCTACCGCAGCCTGAACTATATCGCCATGGACTACCTGCCCGGCGGCTCCGTGGCGGACGCCCTCACCCGCGGTGCGCTGGAACCGCTGGAAGCACTGCATATCACCCGTCAGATCGCCATGGCGCTGGATCACGCCAGCAACAAGGGCTACGTGCACCGGGACCTGAAGCCGGAAAACATCCTGTTCCGCGAAGACGGTTCCGCGGTACTGACGGATTTCGGCGTCGCCCGCGCGGTGGCGCGCACTACCCGCATGACCAACACCGGCATGGTGGTGGGCACTCCCCACTACATGAGCCCGGAGCAGGCCCGTGGTGCCGCTGTCGACGGCCGCGCCGACCTCTACAGCCTGGGTGTGGTGTTCTATGAAATGCTCACCAGCGCGGTCCCCTTCCAGGCGGAAGAAGCGGTGGCGATCGCCATCAAGCACCTCACCGATCCGATTCCGCGCCTGCCCGCGCGGCACTCCCTGTACCAGGGGCTGATCGACCGCTTCCTCGCCAAGGACCCGGACCAGCGCTTCCAGCGCGGCCTCGATGTGGTCGACGCCATCGACCAGCTGTTCGCAGCCATCGAGGGCAAATCGCCCACCACGCAGACCAAATTGAACAACACCTCGGTGCGGGTCTCCAGCCTGGTGCGGGCCCTGCTATTGACCCTGTACGGCACCCTCAGCGACCGCATTGCCGCGTCCTGGGCGCGCTTGCGCGACAAGCCCCTGCACGAACAGAGCGGGCGCGCGGAACAGCAGACAATCCTGCGCATGCAGCAGGTGATGCAGCAGGCGCAACCGCTGCGCCGGCGCTCCTGGCTTTTCGGCGCCATGCTGTGCGGTAGCCTGATGCTCGCCTGGGTGCTGTTCAGCCTGCTGAGCCACAAATTCTCCTGGCAGACGGAATCCGGCCTGGTCAATGACGCCGCCGGCATCACCTCCCAGTTGCTGCTGCCGGAGCCCGGCAGCAGCACAGTGCCCGCCGGCACCGACAACAACCCCCTGCCCGGGCCGGTTCAGTTATCCGCAGCGAACAGCTCCGGGCTGCGGCCGGTATTGCGCGACCGGGCGAGCGCGCAGTCCCCGACCTTACCCGCAGTGGAAGCCGCGGCGTCGGCACGGGAAGAAGTTGCACCCGCGCCAACATCTGTAGCGCCATCCGAACCGACACCCACAGCAACACCCACAGCAACACCCACAGCAACAGCCACAGCAACGCGCGCACCGGCAGAAGCCGTGCAAACACCGCCGGCGCAAACGCAGACCTATGCGCTGACGGTATCCGCCAAGCCGTCTGACGCGCGTATCCGCATCATGAATATCGTGCCCCGCTATACCCCGGGGATGGCGCTGGCGCCCGGCCGTTACGATGTGGAAGTGAGCAAACCCGGCTTTGACAGCCTGCGCCGCTGGATTGAAATTGAAGCCAGCGATGTGACGCTCGCGGTGGAGCTAGAGCGCAAATATGTCACCAGTCGCCCGTTCAATTCACCACTGGCGGACGGCGGGCGCGGGCCGGAAATGGTCGTGGTTCAGCCGGGCAGCTTTACCATGGGCAACGAGCGCCGCCCGTTCACCAGTCCGGCACATGAGATCTCGGTGAAAAAGGCCTTTGCGATTTCCTCCCATGAAATCACCTTCGCCGAGTACGACCGCTTTGCCAAGGCCACCGGCCGCCCTCTGCCCGCCGATGCCGGCTGGGGCCGCAGCAGCCGTCCGGTGGTCAATGTCAGCTGGGAAGATGCAAAGCAGTATGCGCGCTGGCTGAGCGAACAGAGCGGGCAGAAATACCGCCTGCCCAGTGAAGCGGAGTGGGAATATGCGGCGCGCGCCGGTAGCGACACGCCCTTCTGGTGGGGCAGCAGCAGTGCGCGGGGCAAGGCCAATTGCCGTCGCGGCTGCGCCAGCGAATTCAACAGCCTGTTTTCAACCTCATCGGCACCGGTGGGCAACTACAGGGCGAACGAATTTGGACTTTTTGATACCGCCGGCAATGTCGCCGAATGGACACAGGATTGCTTCCTGGGGGATTACAGCAACCACCGCAGCGATACCCGCGCGGTGGAAATCAAGAACTGCGAGTTGCGCTCGGTGCGCGGCGGTTCCATGCGCGAACCGCTGCGCAACCTCAGCGCCGATTACCGCACCGGCCTGAATGAAAATGCGGCCTCAAAGGAAGTGGGCTTCCGTCTGGTGATGGAACTGTAATCCATCGCCCTTGCGCGATAATGGTTAACCCGCTTTCCGGACCTGCCACACATTGTGAATTTTCGGGTTGCGCTGGAAGTCCTTGTCCAGCAGCTGCCCGGACAGATTTTCCACCGCGAATTCCCCCTCGATCTCCTCATCCATCTTGAAACTGCGCAGGTTGTTGGAAAACACCAGAGTTCCGCCGGGCGCCAGCAGCGCCATGCACTGGCGAATCAGATTTGCGTGATCCCGCTGAATATCCAGTACCCCGCGCATTTTTGCCGAGTTGGAAAATGTGGGCGGGTCGAGAAAAATCAGGTCGAAGTGACCGCGGCGATTCTGCTGTGCCGCTTCCAGCCACTGCAGGCAGTCCGCCTCGATCAGCTGGTGCCGGTACGGGTCCATACTGTTCTGGCGGAAATTCCGCTGTCCCCACGCCTGATAGGTCTTCGACATATCCACGCTGGTGCTTTCACTGCAGCCACCCAGTGCCGCCTGCACCGTGGCAGTGGCGGTATAGCAGAACAGGTTCAGCAGCTTCTTGCCGTTTGCCAGCTTGCGCAGATACTGCCTGACCGGGCGGTGGTCGAGGAACAACCCGGTATCCAGGTAATCCCACAGATTGATTTCCAGCTGCGCACCGTACTCGTCCACCCAGAATGCCTGCGTGTTGCCCTCGCGCTTCTGTTGCTGCTCGCGTTTCTGGTACTGGCTGCCGCTGTCCTTGTGGCTGTGGCGGCGGCGCTCCTTGATCGATACATTGCGCGGCGACAGCTCCAGCACCTGGCGCGTTGCCCGCACCAGGTCGGACAGGCGCGCGCGGGCTTTCTGCTCGGGAATATTCGCCGGTGCGCGGTACTCCTGGATATGGGCGAAGGTCTCCCCCTGCAGTGAACGGTAAACGTCGATGGCCGCGGAATACTCCGGCAGGTCCGCGTCGTACAGGCGGTAGCAGCTGATACCGTTCTTGTTGGCCCACTTCCCCACATTACGCAGGTTTTTCTGCAGGCGGTTGGCCACCATCTGCGCTTCTTCCGACAGCACCCTTGCCGGTTGCCCTTCCCCACCCTGACCGGCTCCGGTAGCGGAATTGGCGTGGATCTCGAACAGCAACAACTGGCTGGGAATACTGCCGTTAAACAGCTTGTACTGTTTGTGCGAACGCAGGCCCGTGCTGTGGCAGAGCTCCGGGTTGCCGGTAAAGATGCCCGCACGCCAGCCGCGGAACTCCTGCTTCAGCTGTCGCCCCAGTTCGTTGTAGGTATCCCGCAGCGCCTCCTGCTCTCCCAGACGCTCGCCATAGGGCGGATTGGTCAGCACCAGGCCGGGCTTCACCGGACGGTGACTGGGCACCTTGAAGGCCGCCACCGGGCGGCAGCTCACGCGCACAAACCTTTCCAGCCCGGCGCGGGCGATATTGGACTCGGCGGCGAACAGCACCTTGGCATCGGCGTCGTAGCCGCGGATCTCCGGCAGCTGCCGCTCCATGCCCGCGGCCCTGCGCTGCAGCGCCTCTTCCCGCAGCGCCAGCCAGATATCGTTCTGGTGGTTCAGCCAGCGCTCGAAACCGAAACTCTCCCGCAACAGACCCGGGGCAATGTCCGCAGCCATCAGGGCGCCTTCGATCAGGATGGTGCCGGAGCCACACATCGGGTCCAGCAGCGCGCCGCCCTCGGCGGCGATTTGCGGCCAGCCACTGCGCAGCAGCAGCGCCGCCGCCAGGTTTTCCTTCAGCGGTGCCGCGCCGATATGGGTGCGGTAGCCCCGCCGGTGCAGGCTGTCGCCACACAGGTCGATGGCGATCTCCAGGTTGTCCCGGTGCAGGCGCAGCATCACCGACAGGTCGGGATCGCGCTTGTCCACGTCCGGGCGCGCACCGGTGGCCTTGCGCAGGCGGTCGACCACCGCATCCTTCGCCTTCTGCCCGCCGAACTGGCTGTTGCGGATCTCGCGGTTGGTACCGGAAAACTGCACCCAGAGTATGCCGGTGGGGCTGATATGTTCTTCCCAGGGTACGGCGACCACCGCGTTGTAGAGGTCCTCGGCATTGCGGACAGGCGCCTGACCGAGATTGAGCAGCACCCGGTTGGCCAGCCGGCTCCACAGGCAGGTGCGATAGGCCAGTTGCAGGGGGCCGCGAAAACGCACCGCGGCGGGCTGTTCGCGCCCGACGCTGGCACCCAGTGCACGCAGTTCGTCTGCAAGCAGGTTTTCCAGGCCTTTGGGACAGGTGGCGGTGAAGTCAAACTCTACAGTCAAGGGAAGTTACTCAGTCAGTCATTTCGATCATGCCTGCAGCGCCGCGGGCGCTACCCGCGCGGCAGGCTTTGGGTGGCGCAAGCATACAGCAAACGGGTACGGCATTCCTTCATTCCCGCGAGGGCCGGGATGACGTTTCCCGCTAGATGAATTTCTGCTATCAGCCGCAGTTTTCAGAAAAAAACAGTCATTCCGCGACCGCATGTGGTCTGGTTAACTGAAACCCTTCCCGCCACCGGGCTTCCACAATAAGCTGGAAAGTGGAAAAACGGGAATGGATTACACTGTCAAATAGAGCGCCGAAAAATCCACAGGCGAGATCCGACAAACAGAAAGGCGACGCGCATATTCTCAGACCCGGGCATCACCTCTTTCAGTGCCCGGGTTCCGTAAAAACAGAGTGAATGAAAGTTCGAGGTACTCAATCGATGAAACGCCAAAAACGCAATCCCTCCGATAGAGCATTCCACAAAGGATACGTTGCCGCGATGGAAGGCAGAGGTTACGAAACCTGTCCCCATGAGCTCGGCTTGTTACACCAGGAATGGATCAACGGCTGGCGACAGGGGCGCCAAGATTACTGGAGCGGATTTGGCCCGGCAGCGCAGGCCCAGCGCGTGGTGAATATGTAATACACGGTAAAATCGGAAAAAAATCCCGGGAAATACCCGGGATTTTTTATTTGTCGGCGATACGCCCCTTGTGCAGCTCCGCGATTGCCGCTGCGGCCTCGCGAATGATCGCCGGCCCGCGGTAAATAAAACCGGAATAGATCTGTACCGCGGTGGCGCCCGCACGGATTTTCTCCGCGGCGCTGTCGCCATCGAAAATACCGCCGACACCGATAATCGGGATGGTGCCGTCCAGCGCCGCGGACAACTGGCGAATCACCTCGGTTGAACGCTCGGTCAGTGGCCGCCCGCTCAAACCGCCCTCTTCCTCACCGTGGGTAAAACCCTTCACCAGCGATTTATCGATGGTGGTATTGGTGGCAATCACCCCGTCGATTTCGTGCTCGTACAGGGACTGGGCCACATGCTTGATTGCCTCCTCGTCCATATCCGGGGCAATCTTCACCGCCAGCGGGACATAGCGGTCGTGCTCGTCCGCCAGCGCCTTCTGCTTCTGCTTCAGTGCCGCGAGCAGTGCGTCCAGGCTGTCGCCGTACTGCAGGTCGCGTAGCCCCTTGGTATTCGGTGAGGAGACATTTGCGGTGATGTAATCCGCGTGGGCATACACCTTTTCCATGCACAGGCAGTAATCGTCCGCGGCCTTCTCTACCGGGGTATCGAAATTCTTGCCCACATTGATACCGAGCACACCGGAATAGCGCCGGCGCTTTACCCGCTCCAGCAGGTAGTCCACACCCAGATTATTGAATCCCATGCGGTTGATGATCGCTTCCGCATCGGGAATGCGGAACAGGCGCGGCTGCGGGTTGCCCGGCTGCGGGCGCGGGGTAACGGTACCCACTTCCACAAACCCGAACCCCAGAGCGCCGAGGCCGTTGAACGCCTGCGCGTTCTTGTCCAGGCCCGCCGCCAGTCCCACCGGATTCGGCAGGGTCAGCCCCATCAGCTCGACCGGATCGTCCGGCACTTCCTTGGCAAACAGGGACATGAGGCCGAGGCGCTCGGCAGCGCCGATGGCATCCAGGGTGAGGTGGTGGGACCGCTCCGGGTCCAGCGCAAACAGTGCTTTGCGCAAATGCTCGTACATGGGCTTCCTTTTAATCATTCAAAAGCCGGGCGACCTTTACAGGGCGCCCGGCGTTCACTTCCGGTCACTCTCGAACAGTGTCGCTCGATCAGGCGGAGAGCGTCTCCTGGTCCGCGGTGGCATTGGCCAGGTACATCAGCTCCCGCAGGGCCACGGTAAACATGGCGAAGTCGCCACCGGGCGAGGATTTCAGCTCTTTCAGCAGGCCGTTCCAGCGCTGCAGCGGCTGCGCCATGATAGCGCCCCAACGGGTCATTGCGCTATCCACGTCCAGGCCGTCGTCGCCGGCAAGGCGCAGGATATGCACCGAGAGCTTGAACAGCTGGCTGTCCAGGTCGTCCATGCTGGTCTCACGGGCCTGGGCCTGCCAGAAGCTGGTGACCGGCAGCTCGATGATCTGGTTGCCGAACCAGTAAAGTCCGAGCTTGTCCGCCAGGGAGAAATAGGTTTTCGCCACCTCCTCTACCGGGCGGTCACTGACCTGCGCGGACTGGGAAATACCCAGGGCCGAGAACAGGTAGGTCGGCGATGCCGCCAGCATTGCCAGCTTCTCCGGCACCTTGGCCGCCAGCAGCTGCTCCTGGCGTCTCTGCCACTCGCGCAGGGGTTCGCCACTCAGTACTTCCGGCAGCGCGCGGATAACCCGCTGCACGGAATCCTGGAACAGCGCGCGCTCTTCCGCCGGATCCAGCACCCCGCGACGGTTGCGCACAAACCAGCGGGTGGCGCGGCGCACGCGGCCGATCATGGAGTTCATCAGCTGCATCTGCAGCTCGGACGACACCTGGTAATCCAGAGCAGCGACACCATCCTGGAACTCCTCCATCAGGTACACATCCCGGGCACTGATATAGGCCGCGGCAATGGTATTGATGTCGGCACCGGTGGCGCTGGCAATGCGGTTGTAGAAAGTGATCCCCATGCTGTTGACCATTTCATTGGCCACCTGGGTAGAGACGATCTCACGGCGCAGCTGGTGGTCGTACACCAGACCCTTGTAGCGCGCCACCAGCGCCGGCGGGAAGGCGGATTCCACCGCTTCCTGCACGCGGTCGTTGTCGATGATCTCGGAACCCAGCAGCTCCTCCTTCAGTTTCACCTTCACGTAGGAGATCAGCACCGACAGCTCCGGGCGGGTCAGGTACTGGCCCTTGTTGTCGCGCTCGTTGAGGGTTTCGTTATCCGGGATGAACTCCAGCGCGCGGCGCAGGCGCCCTTCCGATTCCAGCGTATTGATCACGCGACGGTATTCGTCAAAGCGATCGCCGATCTGGAATTCGGCCACGCTCAGGGCCCGGGTCTGATCGTAATTGTTGCCGAGCACCAACTCGGCTACCGATTCGGTCATTTCCTCCAACAACTGGTTGCGCTGCTTTTCCGTCAGATCGCCGTTGGCCACCACCTTGTCCAGCAGGATCTTGATGTTCACCTCGTGGTCGGAACAGTCCACACCGCCGGCATTGTCGATAAAGTCGGTATTACACTTGCCGCCGTTCAGCGCAAACTCGATGCGCCCGCGCTGGGTCATGCCCAGGTTGCCGCCCTCACCGAACACCTTGCAGCGCAGCTCATTGCCGTTGACCCGCAGGTTGTCATTGGACTTGTCGCCCACCTGCCCGTGGCTCTCGCTGGTAGCTTTCACATAGGTGCCGATACCGCCGTTCCAGATCAGGTCCACCGGCGCGCGCAGCATGGCACTGATCAGTTCGTTGGGATTCAGCTGGTCTTCCTCGATGCCGAACGCCTGCTTCATTTCCGGGGTGATTTTCACGGACTTGGCGCGGCGCTCGAAGATGCCGCCGCCCTTGGAGATCAGGCTCAGGTTGTAATCGGTCCAGCTGGAGCGCGGCATTTCAAAAAGGCGCTTGCGCTCGTGGAAGCTGCTGGAGGCGTCCGGGTTGGGGTCGACAAAAATATGCAGGTGGTTGAAGGCACCCTTCAGGCAGATGTGCTCGGACAGCAGCATACCGTTGCCGAATACGTCGCCGGCCATATCGCCGATACCGATAACCGAGAAATTTTCCTGCTGTACATTCACGCCCATCTCGCGGAAGTGGCGCTGCACCGAGACCCAGGCACCGCGGGCGGTGATACCCATCTTCTTGTGGTCGTAACCGTTGCTGCCGCCGGAGGCAAAGGCGTCGCCGAGCCAGAAGTCGTACTCGGCGGCGATGCCGTTGGCGATATCGGAGAAGGTAGCGGTGCCCTTGTCCGCGGCCACCACCAGGTAGGGGTCGTCCTCATCGCGGCGGATGACCCGCGGCGGCGGTACCACTTCGCCGTCCTTCAGGTTGTCGGTCACATCCAGCAGCGCGCGGATAAAGGTCTTGTAGCAGTTGATACCCGCTTCGATCATTGCCTCGCGGCTGTTGTCCAGCGGCGGGCGGCGCACCACGAAACCGCCCTTGGCACCGCTGGGTACGATCACCGCATTCTTCACGTTCTGGGCTTTTACCAGGCCCAGCACTTCGGTGCGGAAGTCTTCCAGGCGGTCGGACCAGCGCAGGCCGCCGCGGGCCACCTTGCCACCGCGCAGGTGCACACCTTCCACCTGGGGCGAGTACACGAAGATCTCGTATTCCGGGCGCGGCTCGGGGATATTCGGAATTTCCCGCGGGCTGAA
>NZ_CAJXKH010000117.1 GCF_913055755.1 uncultured Microbulbifer sp. | reverse complement strand
CGGCGGGCCTCCGCCGGCCCGCCACTGAACAACGCTGCTACGCAGACTTTTACGCAGACTTGCTTCCACCAAGACACTGCGGGCTATCCGGCGCCTGCCCCTGCCACTCCTCGGCAGTAAACAGATGCAGAGCCAGGGCATGAATCGGCCCGGCCATTTCGTCCGCCAGTGCGGCGTAAACCTTCTGGTGGCGCTGCACCTTGCGTACACCGGCAAAGGCCTCGCTCACCAGTACCACCCGGAAGTGCATCTCCGCCCCTTCCGGCACATTGTGCATATGGCTTTCACAGGCCACTTCCACATGGCTGGGGGCAAAAGCCTCGACAAGTTTCTGCTGGATGGTATCCGCTAGTGACATGGTAATACTCCGTTAACTGACCGCAGCCTCGCGCTTGCGCGCGGCGACAATCGTGTCGTAAGCCACGGTGATGCTTTTCATCTGGTCTTCCGCGTGGCGCATAAACTCTTCCGGCAACCCCTTGGCCGCGATTTTGTCCGGGTGGAACTCACCCGCCTTGCGCCGGTAAGCCAGCTTCAATTCGCGATCGCTCACATCGGGGCTACAGCCCAGCACATCGTAATGGGCCTGCAGGCTGCCTGCGCTGGCGGGCGCCGCACCGCCGCGGGTGAACTCGTTGTACATCGCACTGAAGATGGACTCGTGCAGGCCCAGGGAGGCGGGTATGCGCCGCAGGATCTGTTCTTCCGCCGGGTGCAGCTCACCGTCCGCAAACGCCACCGCAAACAGCAGGCGGTAGACCATTTCCCGCATAGCCTGGTTGCGAATCAGCTGGCGGTACTGCTCGGCGTAGTCATAGATGCTGTAGCTGTCGGTTTTGGCATTCTGGAAGATCTTGATCGCCTGCTCGCGGTCCTCGCCGCTCAGGCGCAAATTGTGCTTGATGAAATCCTCGATCAGCCGGATCTCGGCCTTGGAAACCTGCCCGTCCGCCTTGGCCATTTTCGCCAGCATGGAGAACAGCGCGACGATAAAAACGGTCTGCGCACCGTCGCGATTCAGGGGAATACCGGCCTCGGCCATTCTTTTCAGGCCGGAGCCAAAGGAACTGCCGACCCAGGCCCCCAGCGCCGCGCCGATGGGACCGCCGAACATCATACCGATGCCCGCACCGATACCTGCACCCAACCAGGACATAACTTCTCCTTCCGGCACCTCCGCTGGTGCCCAGTGGTTGATAAACGGCGGCCATCTTACCACGGGGGGCCCGAATAGGCCGCGACAGAGGATGCAGGCTGCGACCAACTGGTCAGAGACTGCGACAGGCGCCCCGCCCACGCCCGGAAACGCAAAACCCCGCCGAAGCGGGGTTTGCAGGGGGCGGTAAACCTGGCTGGCTCAGCCGGTCATGGCACGGACCATGGTGATCATCACACCCGCCGCCACCGCGGAACCGATTACCCCGGCCACGTTCGGGCCCATGGCATGCATCAACAGGAAGTTGTGCGGGTTGGACTCGAGCCCCAGCTTGTTGGACACCCGCGCCGCCATCGGCACCGCGGATACCCCGGCAGAGCCGATCAGCGGATTGATCTTGGTCTTGCTCACGGTGTTCAGCAGCTTCGCCATCAGCACGCCGGCGGCGGTACCGATGGAGAAGGCCACGATACCCAGCGCCAGGATACCCAGGGTTTTCGGGTCCAGAAACTTGTCCGCCGCCAGTTTGGAACCCACGGAAAGGCCCAGGAAGATGGTGGTGATATTGATCAGCGCATTCTGCGCGGTGTCCGACAGGCGATTCACCACCCCGCACTCCCGCATCAGGTTGCCGAAGCAAAACATACCCAGCAGCGGCGCCGCATCCGGCAGGAACAGGGCCACCAGAATCAACAGCACCAGCGGGAACACGATCTTCTCGCGCTTGCTCACATGGCGCAGCTGCACCATCTCGATCTTGCGCTCCTGCTCGGTGGTGAGGGCGCGCATGATCGGCGGCTGGATCAGCGGTACCAGCGCCATATACGAATAGGCCGCCACCGCAATGGCACCCAGCAGATCCGGCGCCAACAGACTGGACACATAGATTGCAGTGGGGCCATCGGCGCCACCGATAATCCCGATGGCCGCGGCATCGGCGATGGAGAAATCCATCAGCCCCGCAGCGGACAGGCCGACGGCACCGAGCACGGTGGCGAAGATACCGAACTGGGCCGCGGCCCCCAGGAACAGCGTGCGCGGGTTGGCGAGCAACGGGCCAAAATCGGTCATTGCGCCGACGCCCATAAAAATCACCAGCGGAGCAACACCGGACGCGATAGCCACGGAGTAGAAGTTGTACAGCATGCCATTGCTGAAGCCCGCATCGTGCGCCACTTGCGCGGCCCGCTCGTAGGCCGCAGCGGGCGCCGATGCCAGCGCCTCTTTCAGGCCCTGCAGGGATTCAAATCCGCCCAAACCCAGAGCCTGCGCTATCTGCGACAAAATGCCGGCATCGCCGGAGTGCATTGCCGCTTCCACCGCCGGCAGCGCGAGGTTGGCCCCGGGAATATTCGCCAGGATACCGCCGAAGCCGATCGGCACCAGCAGCAGCGGTTCGAAGTTTTTGCGGATGGCCAGAAACAGCAGTAGCAACCCGACCAGGATCATCACGAACTGGCCGGAGGACATTTTATAGGCCCCGGAGGAAAGCCATAGATTGGTTAGGTGTTCCACGTCGCCCCCCGCTTATGCGATGGCCAGCAGGGCATCGCCCACCGCCACCGAATCGCCTTCCTTGATGCTCACTTCCGTCACCTGGCCGGCACGCGGCGCGCTGACTGCGGTTTCCATCTTCATGGCTTCGAGGATCACAATATTCTGGCCGGCGGTTACCTGGTCGCCCGGCTTCACCAGCACCTTGAAGATATTGCCGGCCAGGGGCGCCTTGACCGGTTCGCCGGTACCGGCGGCGGGCGCGGCTGCCGGTGCCGCTGCCGTTGCGCTGTCACCTACGGCAACCATGCCGGTGACATCGCCACCGTCGCTGACGGTTACGGTGTAACTTTGACCTTCCACGTTGACGGTATACACACCTTCGCCGTTGTCGTTCTTGACCTCGGCACCTTCGTTGCCCGTGGGCACCGGCTCAAAGGCCGCGGGATTGTCGCGGTTTTTCAGAAACTTGAGACCGATCTGCGGAAACAGCGCGTAAGTCAGAACGTCGTCGATCTGGCGCTCACCCTGTTCCAGCTCGATATCGTCTTGCGTGGCCTTTTCCAGCAGCTCCGCAGAGAGCTTGTCCAGCTCGGGAGACAGCAGGTCCGCCGGACGGCAGGTAACCGGCTCGCCGCCCTCCAGGACTTTTTCCTGCAGCTCTCTGTCCACTTCCGCAGGAGTCGCACCGTATTCGCCTTTCAGTACCGCGGCGGTTTCCTTGGAAATCGACTTGTACCGCTCACCGGTGAGCACGTTCAGCACCGACTGGGTACCGACAATCTGCGAGGTCGGCGTTACCAGCGGCAGGTAGCCCAGATCCTTGCGCACCCGCGGAATTTCTTCCAGTACCTCGTCGAGGCGATCCCCAGCGCCCTGCTCGCGCAGCTGGTTTTCCATATTGGTCAGCATGCCACCCGGCACCTGCGCCACCAGGATGCGGGAATCCACCCCCCTCAAGGAACCTTCGAACTTTGCGTATTTCTTGCGCACTTCGCGGAAGTAAGCCGCGATTTCTTCCAGCAGATGGATGTCCAGGCCAGTATCGCGCTCGGTACCCTCGAGGATCGCCACCACCGCTTCGGTGGGGCTGTGCCCGTACGTCATGGACATGGAGGAAATGGCAGTGTCGATATTGTCGATGCCCGCCTCCACACATTTCAGTGCGGTTGCGGTGGACAGGCCAGTGGTAGCGTGGCACTGCATGTGAATCGGAATATCCACTGCCGCCTTCAGTTTTGTCACCAGCTCAAAGCCTTCGTACGGGCGCAGCAGGCCGGCCATATCCTTGATCGCAATGGAGTCCGCACCCATATCTTCCAGCTGACGCCCCAGGTCCACCCACATATCCATGGTGTGCACCGGGCTCACGGTATAGGAGATGGTGCCCTGGGCGTGTTTGCCCTGTTTTTTCACCGCCGCGAGCGCGGTCTGCAGGTTGCGCATATCGTTCATGGCATCGAACACGCGGAAAACGTCGACACCATTGGTGGCCGCGCGCTCGACAAACTTTTCCACCACGTCATCGGCGTAGTGGCGGTAACCGAGAATATTCTGCCCGCGGAACAGCATCTGCTGCGGGGTATTCGGCATGGCTTTTTTCAGCTCGCGGATCCGCTCCCACGGGTCCTCCCCCAGATAGCGGATGCAGGAATCGAATGTGGCACCGCCCCAGGATTCCAGTGACCAGAAACCGACCTTATCCAACTTCTCCGCAATCGGCAGCATGTCATCCAGCCGCAGGCGGGTAGCGAACAGCGACTGGTGGGCGTCGCGCAGGACTACATCGGTAATCCCCAGTGGCTTTTTAACCTCAGTCATGGGTCGTCTCTCTCGGAAATTATTCTTGGCAATAAGTAAATGGTGAATGCTGGGCGCGAACTTCGGGCGCCCAGTTATCGGCGACTGGTTATCGGCGCCTGTTGCGATGCTGTTTGATCGCCTCTTGGATAATTTTTTTCAGCCGCGCATCGTCAGCTGCGCCGGCCGCGGACTTGGCTACCGGGGCGGGCTCCGGCTCGGGGAAATAGCGGGACATCAGGCGGGACATGATGGTGGTACAGATCACCAACACCAGCAGAAAAGTAAACACGATGCCCATGCCGAATAGCGTGATATCCAGCCCTTGTTGCATGAGTGATTCCTGCACCTTATCCCCCTTGATCGTGGTGAGCTTGTTTTTGGTCCCGCTTTTGCGGGCGTTATTATCGATATAAGAACCTTTAAAAATCAAACACTTATTAGTTACAGAAGCAACCAAGAACCGCGCAAAGACTGGGAATTTCGACCATTTTCGTTACCAATTTCGATAAAATGGGAATTGCCCGCCGGGGCCGCACGGCGCGCGAACAGAAATTCACAGCGGCAGACAAAAACCGTACAATTATCGACCAGAGTTTTACCCGGCCACCAATACCGCAATGAGCAACCCCCTCCAGGAAACAGGCTCCACTACCCACACCGAAGCCCGCACCGAAACCCGCACCAAAGTGCCGAAAATTCATCAGGCCCCCATGGAGGGCGTGATCGACCATCATGTGCGTGCGATTCTGTCCGAGCTCGGCGGTGTCGACGTGTGCGTGACCGAATTCGTCAGGGTGACCCATACCCGCCTGCCGCGCCGGGTGTTCACCCGCCTGTGCCCGGAACTGGCGACCGGCGCCGCCACCGCCAGTGGCACCCCGGTGAAACTGCAATTGCTGGGGGGCAACCCCCAGGCCATGGCCGACAACGCCGTGCGCGCAGTAGCTGCCGGTGCCCGCGCCATCGACCTCAACTTCGGCTGCCCGGCCAAGTCGGTGAACAACAGCGATGGCGGCGCCTGTCTGCTGCAATCCCCCTCCCGGGTCGAGGGCATCATCGCCGCGGTACGCAAAGCGGTACCGGCGCAGATCCCGGTTTCCGCCAAGATCAGGCTGGGATTTGAGGACCGCAGCAGCTACCTCGACAACGCCCGCGCCGCCGAGGCCGGTGGCGCCTCCGAACTCGCGGTACACGCCCGCTCCAAGGTGGATGGCTACCGCCCCCCGGCCTACTGGGAATACATCGGCGAAATCCGCCAGCAGATCCGTATCCCGGTGGTCGCCAATGGCGACCTGTGGACCCTCAGCGACTACCTGCGCTGCCGCGAAGTAACCGGCTGCGACGCCTTCATGTTCGGCCGCAGCTTGCTCGCAAGGCCCGACATTGGCCTGCAGATCCGCGCCCATTGCGAGAATCGTCCCTACACACCGATGTCCTGGCAGGAAGTCGCTGGACTGCTGTACCGCTACTACCGCACCACCCAGACGATCTACCCGGCGAAGTATCTCGGCAACCGCATCAAGCAGTGGCTGGCCTACCTCAAACTCAGCTACCCAGAAGCCACCATTTTCTTCGACGAGATCAAGCGCCACCGGGAACCGGAACTGCTGGAGCGCGCCTTTGCCCGCCAGCTGGCGTCGGGCACCGCGGATATCGAGGCTGCCTAGCCCTCACCTATACTGAGTCAACTCCCACTCAGGAACCCGAACCGCCGCCGCCATGCCCGTGCACAACAGCGAAATCGCCGACAAGTTCGACCGACTCGCCGACCTGCTGGAAATCGAGGGCGCCAATCCGTTTCGCGTGCGCGCCTACCGCAATACGGCCCGTACCGTGCGCGGTTATCCCCGCAGCATGTCCGATCTGCTGGATGACGGCGAAGACCTGACCGAGCTGCCGGATATCGGCGACGATCTGGCGGAAAAAATCCGGGCGCTGGTGCGTAGTGGCAAACTGCCGCTACTGCAGGAAGTGGAAGAACGCATACCGCCCGCGCTCAGTGAGCTGATGAAAATCGAAGGCCTCGGGCCCAAGCGCGTGCGCACCCTCTACAACGAGCTCAATATAAAAACCCTCGACGATCTCAAGGAAGCTGCCGCAAGCGGCAGGATCCACGATGTGTCCGGCTTTGGCGACAAGAGCGAGGAGAAGATCAAACAGCGGGTGGAAAAATTTTCCGGAGAAAAGCCCCGCACCCTGCTGGTCGACGCAGAAGAAATTGCCAGGTCGCTGCTGGACTATCTGAAAAAGGCCGAGGGCATCAAGGACGTCATGGTTGCCGGCAGTTTTCGCCGGCGCAAAGAAACCGTGGGCGACCTCGACATCCTGATCACCGCCAGCAAAAGCGCCCCGATCATGGATCACTTCACCGACTACGACGATGTGGAAGAAGTGCTCTCGAAGGGCAAGACCCGCTCCACCGTGTATCTCCGCTGCGGCATGCAGGTGGATCTCCGCGTGGTACCCCAGGTCGGTTTCGGCGCGGCGCAGCACTACTTTACCGGCTCCAGGGCACACAATATTGCGGTGCGCAAAATGGGGGTCAGGCAAGGCTACAAGATCAACGAGTACGGAGTATTCAAGGGCGACGAGCGCATTGCCGGCAAGACCGAAAAATCCGTGTATGAAAGTGTCGGATTACCCTTCATACCGCCAGAGCTGCGGGAAAACCGCGGGGAACTGGAGGCGGCCAGGGATGGAAGCCTGCCCAAACTGATTACCCTGAAAGATATCCGCGGCAACCTGCACGCCCACACCACGGCCAGTGACGGTCACAGCACACTGAAAGATATGGCCCACGCCGCGAAAGAACTGGGCTATGAATACCTCGCCATAACCGAACACTCGAAGAGCCTCGCCATTGCCAGTGGCCTGGACACAAAGGAACTGCTCGCGCACCTGGACAGAATCGACCAGCTGAATGCGCAACTGGATGGCCTGGTACTGCTGAAATCCAGTGAGGTGGATATCTTGGAGGACGGCACCCTGGATTATCCCGATGAAGTACTGAAGCAACTGGACTTCACCGTGTGCGCGATACACCAGAAGTTCGACCTGCCGCGCAAGAAACAGACCGAGCGGATATTGCGCGCGATGGACAATCCCTACTTCCATATTCTGGCCCACCCCAGCGGGCGCCTGATCAACGAACGGGATCCCTATGAAACGGATCTGGAGAAAATTCTCGAAGCGGCCAAAGACAGGAATTGTTTTGTCGAACTGAATGCACAGCCAAAACGCCTGGACCTGACCGATGAGGGCTGCAAAATGGCCCGGGAAATGGGGGTAAAGGTATCCATCGCCACCGACGCCCACAGTGCCGCCGGCCTCGCAAACATGCGGTTTGGTGTCGACCAGGCACGCCGTGGCTGGCTGGAGAAAAAGGACGTGATCAACTGCCTGCCGCTGAAAAAGCTGTTACAGCTGTTCGCGCGCTAACGGCGCCCGCGCAATCATTTATCCAGCTGGAAGACCTGCCGGATTTCCTCCGCGTCCAGTGTTTCCCGTTCCAGTAACGCCGTTGCCAGCGCATCCAGCTTGTCGCGATGGGCCTCCAGCAGCTGGTAAACTTCCTGCTCTATGCCGCGCACCAGGTCCACGACCTCCTCGTCGATTATCTCCGCGGTATGTTCGCTGAAGTCCTTTTGCTGCGCCATTTCCCGGCCCAGGAAAATATGCTCCTCGCCGCGCCGGAACGCCACCGGACCGAGCTTTTCACTCATGCCCCAGTGGGTCACCATATGCTGGGCCAGGCGCGTTGCCTGCTTTAAATCCTCTTCCGCCCCCGTGCTCACCTCGTTGAAAACCACCTGTTCCGACACCCGTCCGCCGAGCATCACGCCAATGCGGTCGCGCAGGTAACTGGCGCGCATGCTGTGATGCTCCTCCTCGGGAATCTGTTCCGTTGCGCCCAGGCTGTGCCCGCGGGGGATAATAGTGGCCTTGTCCAGGGGATCGGCATTAGGCAGCAGGCTGGCGGCCAGCGCGTGCCCCGCCTCGTGGTAGGCAATAAGCTTCTTGTCCTCGTCACCGATCACCATTTCCCGCTCACTGCCCAGTACCACCTTGTCTCGCGCCTGCAGCATGCAGAACATGTCCACCGCCGACTTGTCTTCGCGTCCCGCCAGCAACGCAGCCTCGTTGATCAGGTTCTCCAGATCTGCGCCGGAAAACCCCACCGTCAGCGCCGCCAGCCGCTCAAAGTCCACATCATCGTCCAGCGGCACCTCGCGGGAATGGATCCGCAGAATCGCCATGCGAGCATTCTTGTCTGGCAGGTCCAGGGTAATCTTGCGGTCAAAGCGGCCCGGGCGCAGCAGTGCCGCATCGAGCACGTCCGGGCGGTTGGTGGCCGCCAGCACCACCACCGTCTCGTGCGGGTCGAAGCCATCCATCTCGCCGAGAATCTGGTTCAGCGTCTGTTCCCGCTCGTCGTGGCCGCCGCCCAGACCGGTACCGCGGGCCCGCCCCACGGAGTCGATCTCGTCGATAAAGATGATAGACGGCGCCTCCTTCTTGGCGCTGGCGAACATATCCCGCACCCGCGAGGCGCCGACACCGACGAACATTTCGATGAATTCCGAGCCACTGATACTGAAGAACGGCACGTCGCTTTCCCCGGCCACGGCCTTCGCCAGCAGGGTTTTGCCGGTGCCCGGCGGCCCCATCAGCAGGATGCCCTTGGGGATCTTGGCGCCGAGCTTGCGGTAGTGCTCGGGGTTCCGCAGATAATCGGCGATTTCCTGCAGGTCCCGCTTGGCATTGGCCAGCCCCGCCACGTCGTCAAAGGTGACATTGGACTCGCCCCGCTCAAACCGCTTGGCCCGCGACTGGCCAAAGCCGAATGCCCCGCCACCGCCAATGCCTCCCATTCGCTCCTGCATGCGGCGCCCCAGCCACAGAAACAGGCCAATAATCAGAATCCACGGCAACAGGCTGAGCAGGACAAGCGACCAGGGGTTCGTCTCCGAGGGCTCGGCGCGAATCTGGACCTGGTGCTGCTCCAGCAGAGGCATCAATTCCGGGTCGTCCACCGGCGGCAGCACGGTGATGAAGTGCGTGGTGCGGGATTCTCCGGACGGGATCTGGGTCTCCTGCGCGCCCTCATAGGTACCCAGGATCCTGTCGCCCTGGATGGTCACACTGACCACGAGATCGTTGCTGACCTTTTGCTTGAACTCGCTGTAGGAAAGTGACTCACGCTGCCCGCCCGTCTGCGTGTTGGACCAGAACTGCAGGAACAGCAACGCAAACACGAGCCACATAAGGTATTGCACCCAGAACCGGGAAGACTGGGGCGGCCGTGGCGGCTCCGGCTCACTGCCCGGGGAGGGATGATCGCTCTGGTCATTGGCCATAGACGGCTCGCGACGCGTTGGGTGGAATCTTGCGGAAGTAGATAGAGCGGAACACGGGATCTCAGGATCCGTCACGGAATCAGCGCAACCTATCAGGCAACAGTATAGACAGCCGCACCCCCGGCCTGGCGCCGTGCCGCACAGACAGGCTGGAACCTCCCGCAGCGCCCCATCCGGCACTGATCCGCAAATCGTAGCCACCCTTGAAAAAGTACTTGCAAAGCGCCGCCCGCCACGGCAGAATGCGCGCCCTATCGAGCTGAACCGGCAGCAAACGGAAGCTGGGAATGTTCGGTAACTTGCGGATTTTTAAAGAGTTTTTGCAAGAAGCCTTTAAAAAAACAGTTGACGAAGCCAAGGCGAGTCACTATAGTTC
>NZ_CAJXKH010000116.1 GCF_913055755.1 uncultured Microbulbifer sp. | reverse complement strand
CTCGCGCATGCCTTGTGCGCGCGAAAACCGCTGCACCCCGAACACAGATCGGGAAAACTTTATGCACACAAATAACCAGTCACGCCTCGGTGTGGCACTCCTCGCCGGTACCTGCTCACTGCCGGCCCTCGCCGTTGCGGCGGCGGAAACGACCGCCGTGGAACAGATGGTGGTAACCGGTGTGAAAACCGAACAACCCCTGAGCCTGGTCACCGACCCGAAGAAGCCGCGCCAGCCGCTGCCCGCCAATGATGGCGCCGACTACCTCAAGACCATCGCCGGCTTTTCGGTGATCCGCAAGGGCGGCAGCGATGGCGACCCGGTATTGCGCGGCATGGCCGGCTCGCGCCTGAATATCCTGCTGGATGGCGAATCCATTCTCGGCGGCTGCAACAACCGCATGGACCCGCCTACCGCTTATATATTCCCGGAGACCCTGGACCAGATAAAAGTCATCAAGGGCCCGCAGACGGTCAGCTATGGCCCCGGCAATTCCGCCGGCGTGGTGCTGTTTGAACGGGACCGCGAGCGCCCGCAGGAAACCGAGTGGGACCTCCACGCCAGCCTGCTCGCCGGCAGTGCCGGGCGCCAGGACGGCCTGGTGGATGCCGCCTACAAGTCCCCGGAGTTCTCCCTGCGCGGCACCGTCACCTCCGCCTCCGCAGACGACTACCAGGACGGCGACGGCGTCACCGTGCACTCCCGCTATGCGCGCTGGAGTGGCCAGCTGGGTTTTGCCTGGACCCCGGATGAAGACACCCGCCTGGAGATCAGCAGCACCCGCAGCGACGGTGAGGCCGCCTATGCGGACCGCGCTGTGGACGGCGCGAAATTTGCGCGGGACAACGTCAATGCCAGATACATTCGCGACAACGTTTCCGAACTGATCCGGTCCGTCGAATTACAGAGTTACTACAACTATGTGGACCACGTGATGGACAACTACACCCTGCGCGCCCCCAGCGGCATGATGTCGATGCAGATGGCGATGAACCCGGACCGCAAAACCACCGGCGGCAAGGTTGCGATGACACTGGTTCCCCAGGGAGATATGGAACTGACGGCGGGGATAGACGCCCAGCAAAATCGCCACAGCAACCGCAGCAGCATGAACCAGGCGGCGATGGACTATCGCGAGCTCGCACGGGAAGCGGACGCGGAGTTTACCCAGGCCGGCCTGTATTCCGAGCTCAGCCGGGAAACCGCTGAAGGGGTGCGCTGGCTGGGGGGGGGCCGTGTGGACCACTGGCAGGTACAGGACCTGCGCGACGAGGTGCGCCTGTCGATGATGTCCGCGGTCGCCAACCCAGGCGCGGGGGAAGCGCGTACCGAGCTGCTGCGCAGCGGTTTTATCCGCTATGAAAAAACCCTGGAAAGCAGCGCACCGTCTTCGGCAACCCTGTACGCGGGCGTCGGCTACAGCGAGCGCTTCCCGGATTACTGGGAAATGATTGCCAGGGAAACTGCCGACTCCGTCAGCGCGCTGGACATCGATTTCGAAAAAACCACCCAGCTGGACATCGGTTACCTCTACCGCGATGAAAATCTGTCCGCGAATATTTCCGCCTTTGCCAACCGCATCGACGACTACCTGTTGATCGAGTCCGGCTTCGCCAAGGCCGGCGCCATGGGCAATACCCGCATCACCACCATCGTGCGCAATATCGACGCGCGCTCCTGGGGCGTGGAAATGGACCTGGGATATCGCCTGGCCGACAACTGGCGCAGTGAGCTGACTCTGTCATCGGTACGCGGTGCCAACGACAGCGACCACACCACCCTGGCGCAACTGCCGCCGCTGGAGGCGCTCCTCGGTCTGTACTACGAGCTGGAGGATTGGTCTGCGGGGGTGCTGTGGCGCAGCATTGCCGCGCAGGAGCGGGTGGATATTGGCAGGGGCAATATTGCCGGACAGGATATCGGCACCACCGACGCCGCCAATATCCTGTCGCTCAACGGCGGCTGGCGCCCGGTGCAGGCGCTGCTGCTGACCGCCGGTATCGACAACCTGCTGGACGAGACCTATGCCGAGCATATCAGCCGGGCAGGCGCGGCGATTGCCGGATTTGACCAGCTCGGCAAGCTCAACGAGCCGGGACGCACCCTGTGGATGAAAGCGGTATACCGCTACTGATACCGAGTCACCCTGATAGGAATACAGCTCAAGGTAAATGTGGCCGCCGGCGCGCAAGCCCCGGCGGCCATTTACTAGAACTGGAAGGCGAAATTCACCGTCAGCGTGCGCAGGTGCCCCAGATCAAACCCTGTCACCTTGCCGACATCGTTGTAGTTGTACTCGATGGAGGTATCAAAATCCCGCGTCCACCGGTAGCGGTAACCGATACCGGCATTCCAGTAATTGTCGTCGCCGTCGTCATCGACGATGTACTCCACATCGTGGCGGTAGACGGTACCGACATCAAACTCGCCGTAGTTCCAGCCCACCATCCAGTAGAGGCACTGCACATCGCAGGACATGGTGAAATCCACCTTGGCACCAATGCCCCACTGATCTACGGACACACTGCTGTCGTCGAAGTTGGTGTAGCGCAACTCAACCTGCCAGATACCCGCAGCCGGCGTCACGCCGATGCTGGCGTAACCGGCAAAGTCCTGATCATCATTGATCTGCTGTTCACCCACCCCGAGTCCCAGGGTGCCGATAAACCGGTATTCGCCCGCACAGTATCCATCCAGGGGGTTGTTCCACTGGGCAAAAGCACTACTGGATGCGAGCAAGGTAAGGAGAAAGAGCACTTTCTTCATTGAGACCATCCTTGGTTCTAAATTACATGCGGCCGGCCACGGCCAAGGGTGTTCAGGATTTGGGGCTGACCTCGTTGGTGACCACATCGATGATGGCCCAGAGGCCACCGGCAAAAGCCGGGTTCTGTCGCAGTAAATCCAGGTCGCCGGGTTCCGGTGCCGGGTCGCCCACTGCCTGCAATCCCTCAAGACGCTCGGCGATGGTTTCGGCCATTTTCTGCAGGGTGCCGTCGAGAGTTTCTCCGTGGCAATGACAGTGCGGGAGATCCGGCGCAATGGCACCGTATCCGGCGAATTCGATATTGTGAACCACAACCGGGTAACGCATGGCATTTACTCTTTTATCAGATGACTTTTATCCCACCAAGGGTAGACCCAATTGCGACAGGTTGAACAAAAATGTCACCAATTAAAAAATTTATGCGACGCAATTATTCAAGGATGCCGGTGCAATAAAAAATTGATCCAGAAATTCAACAAAAAGGTGTACAGGCTTCTGTCAAAATCCGGTTGTGAAGTGCGGGCGTTCGCGAAAAAATCGCTGCGAGAGAAAAGCAGTGAAAAATTGAAATTGATCAGCGGGGGATTCGCCCGAGCAGGGCACGGCGGGAGTAAATCATTTCGCGGTAGGTCTGCAGCAGGGAAACATCCAGGTCCAGCTCGGCACCCTGCAGCTCCTCCATCTGCCGGCTCAGCCAGGTGATTTCCACCTCCAGGCGCTGGCGCAGCATGCGGATTTCCGGTTCGCTGATATTGACGTGGGTAACAGGAGAGCTGGGCATGGTTTTACCTTTTTTACCGTGCGGCCGTCGCGAAAAACAACGGGACGGCCGACTACTTGGTAAAGCCTAGACCAGAAAATCAGTCGAGGAGCAGAGATTTCCAGTTGAACCCCTGGTCACCGATCACGTAGAAGAAGGGATTCAGCAACTCTTCCTTCTGGTTGTAGCGCAGCAGGTTGAACTGGTCGTCCACCACCACACCACCGGCGGCCTCCACCACCGCCTGCGCCGCCGCGGTGTCCCACTCGCAGGTGGGGGCCAGGCGCGGATACAGGTCCGCCGCACCTTCTGCCACCAGGCACAGCTTCAGCGAGCTGCCCATATTCTTGAGGCCGGTCTGTCCCAGGCTGCTCTCGATTCGCTCCAACAGGGCATCTACCGCACCGGCACCGTGGCTGCGGCTGGCGACTACCTCGATGGGCTCGCCGCCGTCGATACGCGGCTGCATCGCCCGCACCTGGATGGCTGTTTCACCGTCGGCGTCGCGTTTGATGGCACCGAAGGACTTGGCACCGGCATAGGTGATGTCCAGCACCGGCACATGCACCACCCCCATCACCGGCTCGCCGTTTTCGATCAGCGCCACATTGACGGTAAATTCGCCGTTGCGGCGGATAAATTCCTTGGTGCCATCGAGAGGGTCGATGATCCAGTAGCGATCCCACTGGCTGCGCTCGGCGTAGGAGGGCATCTTGCCTTC
Source organism: uncultured Microbulbifer sp. (assembly GCF_913055755.1). Lineage (GTDB taxonomy): Bacteria > Pseudomonadota > Gammaproteobacteria > Pseudomonadales > Cellvibrionaceae > Microbulbifer. The sequence goes on along the minus strand of NZ_CAJXKH010000116.1, from coordinate 6,337 downwards.
CTCCGACAGTACCGGCACACCATCGATCAGCCCGGCCAGTGCCGGCGCGAGGATCTTGTGCGCGGCGAGGTCTGCCGCGGTCACCGGGGAGTCATCGTGCTTGGTGTCCACCTCGATCTCGCCACTGGCGTTGTACACCTCCAGGATCGCCTTACCGGCCGCTACCGATATGTCGATGACCTGATCCAGCAGCGCCCTGGTTACCACCTTGTCCATCAAACCTTCCCCCAAACCTGAGTCTTTATCGTAAAGCGGGGGATTATACGCAGCCTGGGCCGGCAATGCTGTTCACGACACAAAAACTCTCTGCGAAGGTGGCTGTACCCGGTAGCGCCGCCGCCACCAGGTTTACGTTATGGAAGGTCAGGCGGTAAACAGGTCGTCGATGGAGAGGTAGCGTTCGCCGGTATCGTAGCTGAATACCAGCACCCGGCTGCCGGGGGCGAAGTCCTGCTCGCGTTTCTTCACCGCCGCCAGCGAGGCACCGGAGGAGATACCGACAAAAATCCCCTCCTTGACCGCGCAGGCACGGGCCATATCGAAACTGTCTTCCTCGCTGACACTAATGGTGCCGTCCAGCACTTCCCGGTTGAGGATCTCCGGCACAAACCCGGCGCCGATCCCCTGCAGGCGGTGCATGCCCTTTTCGCCACCGCTGATCACCGGCGACTTTTCCGGCTCCACCGCGAGTACCTTGAGCCCTGGCATGGACTGTTTCAGTACCTCGCCGCAACCGGTGATGTGGCCGCCGGTGCCGACACCGGTAATCAGGTAATCGAGGCCCTCGGGGAAGTCCGCGAGGATTTCCTTGGCGGTGGTATTGCGGTGCGCTGTAACGTTCGCCGGATTCAGGAACTGCTGCGGCATCCAGCTGTTTTCGTGCTCGGCGAGGATCTCCTCGGCCTTGGCAATGGCACCGGGCATGCCCATTTCCTTGGGTGTCAGCACCAGCTCAGCGCCCAGCGCCAGCATGATCTTGCGCCGCTCCACAGACATGGACTCGGGCATGGTGAGAATCAGGCGATAGCCCTTCACCGCCGCCACCATGGCGAGGCCGATACCGGTATTGCCAGAGGTGGGCTCGACGATTACACCGCCGGGCTCGAGGGCACCGCTGGCCTCGGCATCCTCGATCATTCCCAGGGCGATGCGATCCTTGATACTGGCACCGGGATTGAAGCGCTCTACCTTCATCCACACCTCGATGTCGTCGCGGAACAGGTGGTTGATCCGCACGTGTGGGGTGTTGCCGATGGTTTCGAGGATGTTATTGGCTTTCATTGTGCTCTCCCTGACGATGATTGGGTTGCCGCTGGGACGATTGCGTCACTCGCGGCTTTCAAGAATACTCGTGACCGCAAAAGATAAAAATGTATAAGAACACGGGAGAAACACCATGACCACATCCGCAACCGCTGCAATGGACGCCGAGGCCCCGGCTTCCACGCAAAACCTCAAACGGCCAATGATCGCGCTGGCACTGGCCGCTGCGGTGTATATGCTGCTGGATGGCCTGTCCGTTGACGGCAACTGGATGGCGGCGCTGAAAATCGTGCCCATCGGGATTCTGGCGTGGCAGGCCGGCCGGCACCTCGCCGGGACCTCTCGCACCCTGGTGCTGCTGGCCCTGGGCTTTTCCGCGATTGGCGATGTGCTGCTGGCGGTGGAGTTTGCCAACCACTTTATCTTTGGTCTCGGTGCCTTCCTGCTGGCACAGCTGACCTATGCGGGCAATTTTCTGCGCGCGGCCCGCCGCCCCAGCCTGTGTGTGGCCGGGCGCGTCTTTTCGATTCTGGTAGCAGCAACATTGCTGGCGCAACAGATTCTGCCTGCTGCGGGTGCACTGGCATTGCCGGTCACTTTTTATTTTGTGGCGATCGTGACCATGGCGCTGTCGGCGGCACTGCACCGCAGCGGCTCTTCGCTGCTGTTTGCCGGGGCGCTGACGTTTATGGCGTCGGATGCGCTGATTGCGATCAACCGCTTTCTTGACCCGGTTCCGCTGGCGGGCACCTGGATCATGCTCACCTACTACGGCGCCCAGGCGCTGCTGGTTTACGGGCTGATCCGCGCCGATTTGGCGGAGAAGTCCGCTTGAGGGCATAATGGCCGCTGAAATTTTGTACAGATTTACCGCCACGGGCGGTTTCATGAGGTAGGCATGCTGGACTGGAGTCGGATCGATACGGTGCTGCTGGATATGGACGGCACTCTGCTCGACCTGCACTACGACAATCACTTCTGGATGGAGCATCTGCCGATGCGCTATGCGGAGGTGAATGGCATTCCGGTAGCGGAGGCGCAGGCGCTGGTGATCCGGATGACCGATGAGTTGCGCGGCACCCTGGACTGGTATTGCCTGGATTACTGGTCAGATACTCTGAAGCTGGATGTGCCGGCGATTTACCGTGAGATAGAGGACCGCATTGCCCTGCGCCCGCATACGGACCGCTTCCTGCGCAGCCTGCGTACCATGGGCAAGCGCGCGCTGCTGGTGACCAATGCCCACCCGGACGGTCTGGGGCACAAGCTGGAGGTCACCGGTATCGGCCAGTGGCTGGATGAAATCGTCTCCTCCCACGACCTCGGTCATGCCAAGGAGAGCAGCCTGTTCTGGCACGCCCTGCAGGAGCGCCAGCCGTTCCACCCGGGGCGCACCCTGTTTGTGGACGACAACCTGCACGTGCTTGGCGCGGCGCGGGACTATGGGATCGAACACCTGCTGTGTATCCGCCAGCCAGACAGTAAGAGCCCGGCGCGGGAGATTTCCGAGTTTCCGGCGATTCACGATTTTGATGAGATTCTGGGATCCGCGGTTCCCTGAGCCCACTGGTGGCTTTATTTGCCCCTGGTGGCGGCCGGGCACCGGGTGGGGCTTTTCAGGACCGGGCTAGGCGCCCCCCTTAAACCCATCCCTGGGCGCTTCGGCGGCAACATCCCTGTTGCCGACGATCCTGAAAAGCCCCACCCGGCACCCGGCCTTAACTTCAAATTTTTTTACTTCGTAGCTTTAGTAGTAACTGAATAGTTTTTGATGGAAAAAGTACGTATCGACAAATGGCTCTGGGCCGCTCGCTTCTTCAAGACCCGCAGCATCGCCAAGCAGGCCATCGAAGGCGGCAAGGTGCATGCCGATGGCCAGCGGGTAAAAGCCAGCAAGGAAATTACCGCGGGCACCCTGCTGAAAATTCGCCAGGGGTGGGATGAAAAAGAGGTGGAGATCATCGCGCTCTCCGACCAGCGCCGCGGCGCGGATATCGCGCAGACGCTGTACCGGGAAACCGAAACCAGTATTGCCAAGCGCGAACAGTACGCAGCCGAGCGCAAGGCGAGCAATGCGGGAATCTCCAGCGACCGGCCAAACAAGAAGCAGCGGCGGCAGATTCACAGGTTCCTGCGGGAGTCCCAAGACTAAGGCCATATAGCGGAAGGCTTACAAATTACCAAACCCGGATTTTAAGGCCGGGCACTGGGTGGAAGTTTTCAGGAGCGTCGACGGCATGGACGCCGTCGACGCAGCTTACAGGGACGTACTTGCAGCGGTCCTGAAAACTTCTACCCAGTGACCGGCCGCCACCACCGGTCAAACGAAGCTCCGATATCTCGGGACAACGGTGCATAAACCGCCAACCAGACCCAAAGTGCTAAACTGCCCGACAAACTAATGAATAAAGCCGACGCCGTAATGAAACAACTGCTGACATTCTGCCTGCTGATTCTGTGTTTCTCCCAGCCCGCCAGCGCCGATAACCGCGAGCGGGAACAGATCAAGCGATCGATCATCAAGATCTACACCACCGCCGCTGCCCCCGACTACTTCAATCCCTGGGCCCTGCTCAATGCCCAGCAGCTGTCCGGCTCCGGCGCGGTGATTGACGGTAAGCAAATACTCACCAACGCCCACGTCATCGCCAACGGCAGCTTTATTCAGGTACAGCGTCACGGCGACGCGCAGAAATTCCGCGCGCGGGTGAAATTTGTCTCCCACGACGCCGACCTGGCGCTGCTGACGGTGGAGGATGAGAGCTTCTTCGACGACACCCGCCCGCTGTCCCTGGGCAAGCTCCCCGACCTGCAGGAAGAAGTCACCGTGTACGGCTATCCCATCGGCGGCAAGTCCCTGTCGATTACCCGCGGCGTGCTGTCGCGGGTGGAGCACCAGTACTATGCCCACGCCGAAAGCTACCTGATGGCGGGGCAGATCGATGCCGCAATCAACCCCGGCAATAGCGGCGGTCCGGTCATTTCCGGTGGCCGTATCGTCGGTGTGGCGATGCAGACCAACCACAGCCAGGGTGCAGAAAATCTCGGCTATTTCGTGCCGCCGAGTGTGATCGACCACGTACTGAAAGACGCTGAAGACGGCGTCCACCAGGGCTTCCCGGAGCTGGGAGTCGTTACCCAGAGCCTCGAGAGCCCGTCCATGAAAGCCGCCGCCGGCCTCGCGGAAGACCAGCAGGGGGCGCTGGTGGTGCGGGTATTTGAAGACTCTCCCGCGGCCCAGGTACTGAAGTCCGGCGACGTGCTGCTGGCGGTGGACGGCTATGAAATTGCCCCGGACCGCACCATCGAGTGGCGCGAAAACCAGCGCACCAACTATCACTATGCGGTGGACCAGTACCATGTGGGTGACCAGCTGCCGGTGCGCTATGCCCGCAACGGGGAAATCCACACCGCGGAAATCACCCTGAGCGCGACGCCGCCGTCGCGTTCGCTGGTACAGGGGGAGAAGTTCGATCAGCGCCCGCGCTACTATATCTATGGCGGTGTTGTGTTTGTGCCGCTGAACATGAACCTGATCAAGCGCTGGGGTAACAACTGGCACTCCAAGGCGCCGATCGAGTACCTGTACGCGCGCAACCAGTGGTCGTCTCCCGAGCAGAATGAACTGGTGGTGGCACTGAAGGTGCTGCCGGCACCGGTAAACCTGGGTTACCACGACTGGAAGAACTGGATCATCGAATCCGTTAACGGCACCAGGATCCACAACTTCCAGCAGTTTTCCCAGCTGCTGGAAAACAACCAGCAGCCGTTTGTGGAACTGCTGGACAGCGCCGGTTACCGCATGGTTCTGGATGCCGCCGCCGCCGGCGAGCAGCAGCCGTTTATCCTGCAGACCTACCAGATTCCGGATCGCCACTCCCAGGGGTTGTTCGGCGCCCTGGCCAACACCGAGACCGCGGACAGCGGCGACGGCGGCCAGTAACTACCGCAGGGAAAAGGGAATTACCCGTGAACAAGCACATGCGACGACACCTGCTGCTGATACTGATCGCGGCGCTGACCTGGCAGCTGCCGGCCGCCGCCGAGGAGCTCTACCGCTGGGTGGATGCCGACGGCAAGGTACACTTCGGCGACCGCCCGCCCCAGGATGCGGAGGCGAAATCCATCGCGGATGAACTAAAGCCCATCAACTTCTCCGATGCCGCCGGGGAACAGGATTACCCCGACAACCGGCGCGCGGACCAGATAGCGCAGGAATACCGCAACCAGAAGCGCCAGCAACAACAGAAGCAGATCCGCCACCAGCAGCTGGTGTGCAAGCGCGCGCAACGGCAGCTGAAGATTCTCAAGGGGCGGGTCTATTTCGTCGACGCCGAGGGCAACGAAACCACCGTCAGTGAACGGGAACGTCAGGCCCAGGCCCGGGCGCTGGAAGCGCAGATCCGCCAGTATTGCGGCTGACCTGCGTCCGCCCCCGGCGACCAACCGTCGCCGCAAGCGGCTATCATAAATCACCTGCGCGTCCTAAAATCGCCCCCATTTTTCAGCGAGGCGCCTTGTTATGTCCGATCAGTTGGAACGCTTTATCTTTTCCAACCACGATATCCGCGGCCAGTTGGTCACACTCACCAACGCCTACCGCGAAGTGCTGGCCCAGAACAGTGACCTGCCGCAACCGGTACAGCAGCTGCTGGGTGAATTCCTGGCTGCCGCCTGCCTGCTTTCCACCACCCTCAAGTTTGAAGGCATCTTGATGTTGCAGGCACGGGGCGAGGGCGATGTGCCACTGCTGGTGGCGGAGTGCACGCACCACAGTGACCTGCGCGGGCTGGCGCGGATGGCGGAAGGTGCAAAAATCGAGGATGGCGCCACCCTGCCTCAGCTGGTGGGCAACCGCGCGGCGCTGGTGATCACCATCACCCCGGAGGAGGGCGAGCGCTACCAGGGCATTGTGCCCCTGGAAAAGGAAACCCTGGCGGAGTGCCTGGAGGACTATTTCACCCAGTCGGAACAGCTGCAGACCCGATTCTGGATCGAATCCAGCCCGGATACCGTGGGCGGCATCATGTTGCAGGTACTGCCCGGCAACAACGCCGCCACTCCGGCGGACAAC
>NZ_CAJXKH010000115.1 GCF_913055755.1 uncultured Microbulbifer sp. | reverse complement strand
CTGATCGAAGCCTTTGGCGATATCGACTTTGAGGTGGACGAGATTCAGTTTGTGCCGCAGACCTATACCCAGATCAGCGGGGATGACGTGGCGCTGTTTGAGAAGTTTACTTCGATGCTGGATGACCTGGAGGATGTGCAGGCGGTTTACCACAATGTGGAAAATGTGTAACGCCGTATGAATTAAATGCAACAGTCAGAGCCGGGCCAGCGATTCCAGACGCTGAAAAATCAGTTCTTCGCGATCGATAGAGCCTTTGGCCTGGCTCTGAACGGCATAGGAAAAATCATCCAGAGCAAGTAATTTTCCTACTTCTTTGGCAATGTAGGCTCTTACCTTCTTATCAGATTTCTCAACCTCTTATACCAGCTCATCACGGCCATCAACCAGATTGAGAATATCCTCAATGTCCCGACTGGATATGGGGTCGTTACTTCTCCGTCCCTTGTAAGCCTCCAGCCCCAGGTGCTGCCTCAACAGGTCTGAGGCCAGATTGCGCTCTCGAGCCTGACCGATACGGATGGCATCCACCAGTGCCAGCAAGGCGTACATTTCCGGATCCTTCCTGCTCGCAAATACCGCGCTCTTGAATAGGGGCTCAACTTCCAGTCCTTTGATATCACCGATCGCATCGGGCCATACCGGTTGCAGATCACCGGCGCTCATCAATTTGTCCCGTAAAACTGGCGCCGCGAACGCAGTCGCCACGCCTCGAGTAAGCCGCCCGGGTTTTGCCGGGAACACATAGCGAATGCCGTAAACAATAAACTCATACAGGGCTTTTTTGTTAGCCCGGGGAATGCCCAGATTGCGGTCCTTTGTCGCCAACCCAACATCAATACAGCGGTTTAACGACAGATTGATCTGGGACTTACTGATGCCAGTTTCCGCTTCCAATCCACGAGCTGAGTAGACTGAAACTGGCAGCTTACTAACATCCTGCAACACCTCCTGAACGCCGGAATGAGCAGTGCCATCCGGTATTCCAACCGGGTATCTTAGCTCCTGCTTTTGCAGGGAAACCAATTTGAGCAATAGACCTATATCGTGGCTTTTCACCGGATCGCCGCCTCGCTCTAAAAGAAGTTTGTCCCAGGTCCCGGGATTTGGGACAATCATGGGCCGACTCCGCCCATATTGCAAGAGGTAGCCGTTATATCTCTCGTACCACCGCGCTGAACGCCGCGCCATAATCCGCCTGACGCCATCATCTTGGTAGAGCGCAGGGAGGCCCTGTGATAGAACCAGCTCAATAACAATAATCAGAGGATCACAGGCGATGGAAAGACCGAGAGAAGGCTATGCCCACCCCAAACTGTGGCTGCTGCCGATGTTGGCCGCGGCAGTGCTTACCGCCTGTGGCGCCGACACGCAGCAGAGCGCCACTGCGCAAACCGCAACAGATCAGGTGGTAGCACGCGTCGGCAAGAGCGCAATCACCCTGAAAGAAGTGGACCAGAAAATCCGCCTCGAACGGCACGATCTGGCACTGGCCGAGTATCAGCTGCGATTCAACACATTGAAATCGATGGTGGACGCCAGACTCCCGACATCTGCCGCCACCGGGGAACAGCCTGCCGTCGACTGGTTGCTCCCCTACCCCCGCCCCCCAAGACTGGAAATCAATACCGGTGGACGCCCATTGCGCGGCAACCCCGAAGCCCCCATCACCCTCGCCGTGTTCTGCTCCTACCAGTCCGTGCACTGTGCAACCACCAACCTGGTGCTGCGAGAGTTACTGGATCGCTATGCCGGCTGGATCGCCGTAGCGCCCTTTGACTTCCCCATGCACTACCACCGGCAGGGAGCGCAGGCGGCGACAGCGGTGCACTGCGCCGGCCGGCAGGACAAGCCCTGGGACTATGCGGATGGCCTCTATACCCGGGCCAAAACACTGGAGGACAAAGCCTTCATCCAGCTGGCATCACAGCTCGGATTTGCGCAGGACGCATTTGCACAATGCCTTGGCGAACCCGACCGCAACGACCGGATTGCCGCAGATACCGCCCTCGCCGGTTCGCTCGGCCTGCAGAGTGTGCCGGTGGTGTTCGTCAACGGGCTCTACGTAAAGGGCCCGCAGTCTCCAGAGCACTACGCCATGTGGATCGACCGGGAACTGCAGCGCCTCGGTCACGATCCCGCAAGCCCCCACACCGATGCCGCGCGCTGGCGGCAGTCCGCGGAGCATATTGCCGAGACCGATCTGCCGCTGCAGCTGAACGGCACCAGTGTCTCCTCTCGACCGGAGCAATCCACGGCGCTCATTCGCGTCCGCGACGCGACTGCGAGCCCATTCTCTCCCGGAGACACCCCGATGCCCGGCGCCACCCTCAAACAGATATACGAGCGCCACGTCATCCTGCAGGTCGACGGCCGTCTCGAGCGGCTCACCCTGAACGGCGGGGACGGCGACTATGTGCACGTGCCCAGGACCGCAACTACCCCGCGGGACGAGGCCACCATGCAGCGCATCGAACAGCCGGAAGGAGAGTCCCGCAAGCTCATCCCGCCTACCGGGGTTCTGCCACTGGGACAGGAGTGGCTGGAAAAACAATTACAGAACCGGGCCGAACTGGAGCGAAAGTTTGTTCCCGCAGAGCACGTGGTCGACGGACACAACCTGCTGCGGCTCGAAGGCATTGAGAACAGCGAATTCTTCACCGCCCTGGGCTTTGAGGAAGGCGATGTGGTGGTGCGGGTCAACGACAGCTGGGTGCACAGCGACCAGAATCAACTCTGGGACGCGCTCACCAGCGGCCAGGTGGTTGACGTGACCTTTATGCGCAACGGCCTGCCGCAGCGGGTGCAATACGTGGTTCAGGAGAAGAGCTACTTCGAGGAAAACAACGGCCAGGAGAATTCCGACGGTAAGGAGAAAACGGACTGATGCCTCGTGGCAGGGGGCACTAACGTAGCTTTATCCTGCAACAAATATAGGGCTCCCTGAGGAGCCCTGTTCACCGCCCGGGGTTAGTGTTTTCGGGTTTAGCTTTTTCGGTTTTACTTGTCCGGGTTACCGTTCCACATCAGATTCGCCACGGTGTTCTGCCCGCGCACACTGGGGTGGAAGCAGTCGCCACCGTCGATATCATCCTTGCCGAACTGGAAGGTGCCCACATTGGTCTGGTCGGCCCCGGAATATTCCGCCACCACTTCCACACCATTGGTGCCATTGTAGGCCGCGGCCTCCTGCTGCAGCACCTCGTTGTAGAGGCGCTGCGCTGTATTGATTCCCGCATAGCGCGTGGCAAAGGTTTCACCATTCATGGTTCCACCATTGGTGGCAATCCGGCAGATACCGAAGGTAGACCAGACACTCTCGCAATTGACCCGCCAGTTGCGGGACTGCTTGGCGATACCCGCGGCACGCAGATCCTGTACCCGCGGCACCGAGCCCAGCACCACCGTCGAGCCATTGGGCAGACCGCCCACCAGCTTGTCGAGCCCCGCCTTGACCGCCCCGCGCCACTCACTCTCGGTCAACAGTGGATCAGAGCAGTTGGCCGGATCGACGCAGTCGCGATTGCAGATATCGTTGCCGCCGAGCACCACCTCCACATGGTCCGCGACCACAGTTTCGGCAAGAATCCGGTCCGCCTGCACGCTGAAACTGTCACCACCACCGCGCATCTCGGCACCGGAACGGGCGGCGCTCTTGTTGGCCGCAACATTCGGGTCTACCGCCTTGAATTTGTCATGCACACTGCTGACGTTGCCTGACCAGCCGTCAAACCAGCTGTGCTCCGGCTGGTCTCCACCCAGAAGGCAGAAAAAGCCGCCAGTAAAGAACGTATTGCCGCTACAGTCCGCCGCGAACCCCATGGTGATACTGTCTCCGGCGGCCGTGCCTTTGGCAGGCGCCGCCGCGGTACCCATGGAACACAGCGCGGAAGTAATCGCGAGAGAAATTAACAGACGGGATTTGAGCATGAGGTTATCTCCGATCATCGATTTATGGTTTATTTTTGTTAATGCGGTGAACGGATACAGGTTAGTCGGTCACGTTAATACCCGCCGGAATAGGCGCGGGATTGAACGGCCGGAGTCCAGGTCTGAGAGGCAACACACAGAATTGTCGCCGGAAGCCTTTGCCGTGCCGGAAAGCACTCGAACGATTATCACCGATGCATCTTCTCCCTGACCTATCCTGCAAAGACCCGGAGCCCAAACCGCTCTGGAAGTAACAACCCACGCCACACGCTATCTACCCCATGCCTATCTACCGAAAAATCCCGCAAAACCGCGCGAACAGGGACTTCGTTGTCGGTGATGTGCACGGGCACCTGAAACAACTCCAGGACCAGCTGAAAGCACTGGCATTCGATCCCGCGAGCGACCGCCTCTTCTGCCTGGGCGACGTGGTAGACCGCGGCCCCGATAGCGCCGCAATGCTGGACATGATCGACCAGAAAAGCGTGTTCAGCATCCTCGGCAACCACGAGGCCATGATGATTGCCGGCTTCGAAAACCCGGCAGATGTACAGCTGCACTTTAGCAATGGCGGTGAATGGTTTTACGACCTGAACCGCAGCGAGCAGAGCCGCCTGGTGGACAAGGTCCGCCAGTGGCCCTGGGCGATGGAGGTAGAGACGGGCAGCGGCACCGCGGGACTGGTCCATGCCGATGTCCCGGAAAGCAGTTGGGACGTCGTTCAGAAGCTGACCGAGTTCGCCAGCAAGCCCTGGGCAGAAGGTGCCCCCATGTCCGATCCGCATATCGCAATCGCGACGCAGCCATTACTGTGGAATCGCGGGCTTATCCGGCGGCTGTACCGGGATGTGCTCGGTCTGGACCGCGACAAAATGACCGACGTTCAATATGAGGATGCGTTTCGGCAATGGGCCGTAAAAGTAGCGGGGGCTGATTCAAAACAGTGCCGGCCGTTTCACATATCGGGGATTGATACGGTGTACCTTGGGCACTCCTATGTGCCGGTTGCTACGAGTATTGGTGACTGCCGGTTTCTCGATTCGTTTCGTGGAAAGGCGGGGGAAGAGTTGAGCGTGGTCTGCATCAATGGAGCCTAAAGAGTATCAATTGAAGCTGGGAGAATACTCACAAGGAAACATCCCCTTCACGCCACCTACCTAATATTCCCCAACCACTTTCAGCGGGCAAAACGCCTAAATTACGGCCTAATCGGACAACTGAAAAAATATATTCATTGGCGCACTGCCCTCGTGGCTTTTGTACTCAACCGGGCCGTAATAGATAAATGGCGCCGCCTTTCCATTGCTCAGCTTATTTTCCCGAATGAATAAGTGCACAGAAAGTCCAAGGCTTTTATGATTAATCAACTCCCTTCCACGTTTACTTTCTGGGGTAGTAGAGTTTTGACTCTGCCAATGAAATGTACTCTCATCGATCCAGTGGTCCACATAGCGATGCGACTCGCCCTTCCCCTGCTTATTAAGTGTCACCAGCAGAATATGTGCCGCAGCCTCTTTCAAAAAAACGTGGCCACTTTGCCAGTTTCCAGGATTGAACACCGAACCGAATAGAGCAGGTATATCCTCACGTAATAATTCTTGCCCCCGAGCCATTTCCAAGGGCGATATAACATCTTTGAGTCGAGCAAATGTTCTAAGCTGCTCTATGAACTCTGGCGTAACCACAATATCGTCATATTCTGGGTTCGCAGCCTCCAAGACGTACTCTCCCTCTGGGGACTTCCTCACTGTGCGGAGCAAATACTGAGTATCCCCCACCTCATCTAGTTTCTCGATAGCTAGTGTCTCACCACTGATCTTTCCAGCTGCGCTCGTGGTGATATGCTCAAGAAGCAAGTAATCACCATCATGAATCGGCCACTTACCACCATCCATTGAGCTGCCGGAAGCCCGAGCGATGAAGTGCCTATCTGAATTCAAGCGTCCATACCCGCCACTCAAAGACCTGTATTCCACATCCTCCAATGTAGCTTGACTATTTCTGAAATGGCCACACGCAATTTTTAAGGTCGGGAAGTATGGCAACTGTGTACCCTCTAGCGGTACTGGCGCTACGCTACCGGACAGATCGTTTTCACGCTTGGAGCTCTGTCGAGCCTCATATGATGCAAGCCTGTAGTCTACAAGTTCTTGCACCATCAACTCGAAAGCTGCCAACGCAGATGGCTCAACCCTAAACGCAGGCTCAAATCGCCCACCTTCAACAACAAATAAGGCTGGTGATTTATTGGTCCAGTGTTTTACTGGGTTTCGCATCCAGTATTGCTGCCACTCATTAGATCTACCATCTAGCTCGCGAACCGAATCTGCCACTTCCGAAAATAGCCGAGGTCTGCGCTTTACTATCTGCCAAGACGCCTCAGCCAGATCTCGAAGCCCTACCCCATGTTTCCAGCCATCAACCGATTGAAAAGCCTCAAGAAGTATCATTTTAAACGACTTACTCATAGAGGTAATTTCCACTTCAACTAAAAAGCCATTGTGCACAGCCAACAGCGTTTTTTCAGTCTCGGTTAGATCCTCCATATCACGCAGCAACCCAAACCAACTTCCATGTTGCTTACGCGCTTGCGTGATATTTGCGCCAAAATGATAATACTCGGTGAGCGTGGGCCGCCTACCAAGCGTATCTTTTAGGGTTTGATAGTCTTTTTCAGCCCCTTTTCTATCCAACCCTTTCAGGAAATCGATAACTTGCAAGTCATAATTAACAAAGCATCCTTCAGGGAGGTCCAGTCGGTTTGTCTCGGCCCTCCGGGCGAAATCCGCCAACTGACGCATGGTCATTGACTGCCCCATTAGAGCCTGGGGTTTATGAAGGAAGCTTTGATGATTTCCGACAAAGTCGAGAATAACGAGTCTATCTTTACCGTCACTTCTCCGAAGACCTCGCCCGATTTGCTGTAGAAACAGAACTTTGGATTCTGTCGGCCTGAGTAAAAGAACAGTATCAATGGCAGGAAGGTCAACACCCTCATTGAACAAATCGACGGAAAAGATAACATCTAGGTCACCCGCCTCCAGTAACTCCAGTGCCTCCCCTCGAGACATATCAGACTCACCGTGCACTGATGCAGCTCGCACACCACTCCCTTGGAAATACTCTGCCATGAAATCTGCATGGAGCCGGGAGACACAAAAAGCCAGCGTACGAACCTGTTTACGCTGATTCCATACCCTTAACGCATGTCGTGCACGCCCCAACGTCGCGAGCTTATGCGCCAATAAATCCGGATCAAATTTTCCGTTGCGCCAAGGAATTTCCTGGTACTCAACCGTCTCGTCGTAGATACCAAAGTAGTGAAATGGAACAAGAAAATGCCCACGAACACCCTCAAACAATGGGCACTCATAAACTAGATTGTCATCACAGAGCGAAAGAATGTCAGAGCGATCAGTTCGATCAGGAGTAGCCGTTAGCCCTAACAAAAACTGTGGTGCAAAATATTTTAGGATCCGATGATAGGTTGGTGCCGCAGCATGATGAAACTCGTCTACCACGATGTAGTCAAAATGCTGGGGTGAGAACCGTTCCAGATGTACTTCTTTCCCTAAGGTCTGAATAGAGGCACAAAGGATATCTACAGAATGATCTCTCTGCTTGCCCATGTAAAAACCGACACGGCTTTCTGGCTTTATTCGGACAAATGTTTCAGCGGCTTGATTGAGAATTTCCTCGCGATGTGCCACAAACAGTATTCGACGCGCCCCCAACTGCTTTGCATCAAAGGCTGACAACCAAGTTTTACCAAGCCCTGTTGCCAAAACAACAATCCCCCTCGAATATCCCTCCTGTCGAGTTTTATCTAGAGCTGCGAGAGCAGCCTTTTGAACGTCGTTTGGCGTAGGTGGGGGATCTTGTTCTGTGCTCCCTGGAGCAATGGAACGGGGCGGAGGAACCCGCCGTCTAGCATATTCATCAATCCAATGATCAGTAAGCGGGACCACTTTTGGATGCCTGAACAATTCCTCAAAACGGCTAGCAGCCTCCAAATATCCTGTCTCAGGTGGGTAGTCGATCTGATAGTTCCATTCAAGCCCATCCTGTAGGGCTTGCTTACTAATATTGCTAGAACCAATAAAGGCTCTCCCCCAATACTTATCTGACTGCTCTGATTGACCGCCACCTGCAAACAGGTAGGCCTTCATGTGAAAACTGCTGCCCTTACTTTCGTAGACTCCCACCTGCGCTCCGTGATCTTGAAGCAATAGCAACTTCCGCAATGCTTCTGGATCGGTAATATCCAGGTAGTCACTGGTAAGAATCCGAACACGTGCCGGGGCTGGTTTCCGCGGCTTGCGTAACACGCCCAATAAGTCCGGCAATAAAAGGTTTAAGCCGGTCGTTTTCACGAACGCCACTGCCATATCAACCTGATCCGAGATATGAATGGCATGACAGAGTTTTGGCAGGAAGTGATGCTGCTTTCCACCAGTTGTCAGTCGCTCATGCGCTGCCGGAGCTTTGTGCGCTCGTATGTTCAGCCACTGCTCGTCGCGGCCGGGGCGCTGATCCTCCGTTCGCCAGAATGCTAATTCCAAATCACTATCGATCGATTCAAACCAACGAGCAGCCCTTTCTTCATTGGCGTCCGTAAAGTGTCTACCGCTGCTCTCACGCTCACCGTCGCCAACTTTGAAACTGGCATACATAACTCCTCCCGGCTTAAGCGCAAGCCAGAGGCGATTCAACACTTCGGGAATTTTGTTTTCGGGAAGGTGCAGCAAACTGGCGCATGCCCAAATGCCGTCATAAACATGGCGCTCATCCACATCGTGGAATGTTCGACAGGCAACGGATAACCCAGTTTTCTGGCGAGCTAAAACTGCAATTTCTTGAGATGCATCGAACGCAGAAACCCGGAAGCCCAGACGGTGGAAGTGCAAGGTATCACGGCCTGAGCCGCAGCCTGCGTCCAGTATGTGACCACCCTCGACTACATGGGGGATGAAGGTGCGATATATTTCATCCATCGATACATCTAATGTCGAATTCACAAAGGCTTCGGCATTTTCGTTGTAATAGCCCAGTGTATCTGTCATGCGAGGGTTTCCTTAGCACTCATTCGCACCTAATAGTGTCGACCAGGTTACCAATGGTCCCGAAATTCTCCAATGCCCAAATGGCACACCGCCCCCACCAATTCCTCCTTAACCTCCCCCACTCCCAACGCCCCTTACCGCCAATTTTCCCATTGTAAAAAGGTAGAACCCCCTAGAAATTTCCCCTTCTAGACGGAAGCAACACTCTGTTTGGGTCATTTTTTAAGCGGCTGCTAAAGAGGCGCTTACTAAAATTGCTTGAAGGACAAGATTGCAGGCAAGCTCTCCCTAGAAATACCAGGGAAGCTATGTAGGAGAGAAATATAGAAAAAGGGCTGGATGGACAATAGTGATGCCCAGAAACACAAAAGCCCCGCAATGCGGGGCTTTCGGAAGGATACCGGATCAAGCCGGCTTTCAATGTGGTGCCCAGGGCGGGACTTGAACCCGCACGAGCATAGCTCACTACCCCCTCAAGATAGCGTGTCTACCAATTCCACCACCTGGGCAAAAACTTTACAGTTTTTGATTTAGCCTTTCGGCTTACTGAGGCTGTTCCTCAGTTTCTGCTTCTTCACCGGCTTCCGGCAGTTCGGCCTGAGGGGCTTCTTCTGCTGCTGGCAGGTCGCCTGCGGCCGGGGCGTCTTCCTGGAGTTCAGGAATGTCGCTGTCGGTCGCGGCCGGCTCGCGGGATTCTACTGCAGCAGGAACCTGCGGCATGCCGTCTACGGCCGGGGCTTCGTCGCGGCTGGCGAGGATGGCCAGGCCGAAGCTGGTGACGAAGAATACCGTCGCCATGATTGCAGTCAAGCGGGAAAAGAAATTTCCGCTGCCCTGGCTGCCGAATACGGTGTTGGAGGCGCCTGCGCCGAAGGAGGCACCTGCTTCCGCACCCTTGCCCTGCTGCATCAGGATCAGACCGATGATGCTCAGTGCGGTGAGGATGTGTACGATTAAAACCAGTTTTTCCATTGTCCAGAAAACCTGCTACCGGGCGTTAGCCCTTGCTCAAAAATTTTAACCTGCTGTGCCGCTCAATCGGCTGCGCAACAGATTTTGGTAAATTCGTCTGCCTTCAATGAGGCGCCGCCTACCAGCGCGCCATCAATGTCCGCTTTGGCAAACAGCTCTGCGGCGTTGGCCGCTTTGACGCTGCCTCCGTAGAGGATCTGCGTCTCGGCACCGGCTTCGCCCAGTTGCTGGCGAATAAACTGGTGCACTTCCTGCGCCTGCTCCGGAGTGGCAGTTTTGCCAGTCCCGATGGCCCATACGGGCTCGTAGGCGACGACGGCATCCTGCCAGGTGTTCGGCAGGTCCAGGGCAGTTACTGCCTGAAGCTGCTCAGCTACCACTTGCAAGGTGTTGCCGGCTTCCCGCTCTTCGAGGCTTTCGCCTACGCAGAGGATCGGGACCAGGCCTGCGGCCTTGGCGGCGGCAAACTTGGCCGCAACCAGCTCGCTGCTCTCGCCGTACAGGCTGCGGCGCTCGGAGTGACCTACGATCACGTAGCCCACGCCACAATCCACCAGCATCTCCGCGGAGACTTCGCCGGTGAAGGCACCGGATACCTGCTCGCTGAGATTCTGTGCCCCCAGGGCAGCCTGGTCG
>NZ_CAJXKH010000114.1 GCF_913055755.1 uncultured Microbulbifer sp. | reverse complement strand
GCGTCGGATGCGTTGGAAACCAGCTCGCGCAGGAAAATCTCCTTGTTGGAGTACAGCGAGTGGATCATCAGGTGCAGTAACTGCTTGGCCTCTGTCTGGAAACCGTGGCTTTCTTTATGCGCCTCAACAGTCATGGATCAGTTCTCCCCTACGTATAACATCAGTCAGTCTGCCAATATTGGGACGGCGGACGTCATTTCAAGCTCGAGAGAGTGAACAGAACGGGAGATTTGGTCGCGTTGCTGCTGGCGAGCGCGGGGCGCGGGCCCGTCGGGAGTGCGACGGGCCCTGAAGAATGGTGCGAGCGGTTACTTCCTGGCCGCCGCCATGGCAGCCATCAGCTTGCCGTGACCGGTGATATCGGCGATGAAATTGGCGGTCAGGTCGGAGATGACCCGGGATTCGGCATTCATCAGAATGACAATGCCCACCTTGCGCTGTTCCGAATAGGCCACTGCAGCGCGGAAGCCCGCCACCCAGCCGCCGTGGAAGATCACCCGGTCATCCCCCACGGTGTACAGGCGCCAACCGAGACCGTACCCGGCGTGGTCAATGTAGTCGCGCCAGATGCGATGGCGCATATGGCGCTGGGTTTCCACCCGCTCGGTGGTGATGTCGCTGATCACATCGGGGGGCAGCACATCCGGGTAGAACCCCATCTGCGCCTTCAGCCACTGGGCCATGTCGCTGATGCTGGCATTGACCCCGGCGGCCGGTGCCGCCAGATAGTATTCCTTCTCCACCTTCACGGGACGCCAGCCGCGGCCGGTCTGCACGTGGGGCGCGGCGCGGTTGCTCGCCGCCATAAAGCTCTCCCAGCCCAGGGAGGCGTCCTCCATCTTCAGGGGAGTAAAGAAGCGCTCCTTGAGCTGGCGACTGTAGGGCACCCCGGTCGCCTTCTGGATCACGTCCTCGATCAGGCTGAACAGCACATTCTGGTAGCCGTAACACTTGCCCGGCTTGCAGTGGGGGTCAATGGTGGAAAACATCGGCAGGATCTTGGACATCGGCCGGTTGTCTTCCAGGTAATTGTCGTAGGCATTGGGGGTCAGCCCGGAGGAGTGACTCAGCAGGTGCTGGACCTGCAGCTGCATGGAGAGCGCGGGCGTCTTGAAACTGAGCTGCGGCACATAGCGCACCACCTTGTCGCCCCAGTTGAATTTTTTCTCGTGCTCGAGCACTGCCGCCATGCTGGCAGCGAAGGTCTTGGATACCGAGGCCAGGCGGAATACGGTGTGGAGGGTAACCGGCTCCTTTTTGCCTTTCACCCGCACGCCGTAGGTATCCATGGCCACAATCTTGTCGTGATCGACTATGACGTACGCCGCCCCGGGGATCCCCTGCTTCTTGATCAGGTACTTGAAATAACGGGCAAATTCGTCGGCACTGGCATCCACACTCTTGGCCACCGACTTGCTCCCTTCCCGCGCACTTTTGTCGGCGCGACCGGAGTCCGCTGTGGCCACACAGGTGCCCAGCGACAACAGCATAACCGCCGCGCATACCAGTGCCCTGGCGGTCGCCTGCGCCATGTTCGGAGCAGCAACGCGCAGCGCGCGCGCAGCGGAAGGGTAGACTTGAATGACCTTGATGATGCCCATGTGCCGTACTGCAAACTGCAAAACTGCCGCGGCAGCGTTCATTGAAACCTGTACTAAGACTAGCAGCCCGGGGAAAGATTCATTGCTCCAGGCACATATCCCCCGCCGCGGCGGCATTGTAATAAAACTGGAACAGTTGCGCACTTCACCCCTGACCCAGCACACAATTTTCCACCCTTCCCCGGCTTTCGGGCACAAAAAAACCGCCTTGCGGCGGTTTCGGCGATCGGCCATCCTCGCTAACGAGGGTGGCCGCAGGCGCAACAAACTTACAGCTTGTCGGCGTTTTCGCTCAGGTAAGAGGCAACACCTTCCGGAGAAGCGCTCATGCCCTTGTCACCTTCCTGCCAGCCAGCCGGGCAGACTTCGCCGTGCTCCTGGTGGAATGCCAGCGCGTCGACCATGCGCAGCATTTCGTCAACGTTGCGGCCCAGCGGCAGATCGTTGACTACCTGGTGACGAACAACACCTTCTTCGTCGATCAGGAAGGAGCCACGGAAAGCAACACCACCTTCAGACTCAACGTCGTAGGCCTGGCAGATTTCGTGCTTGGTGTCGGCAACCAGGGTGTACTTGACCGCGCCGATGCCACCGTCGTTGACCGCGGTGTTACGCCATGCGTTGTGGGAGAACTGGGAATCGATGGAAACACCGATAACCTCAACGCCACGCTTCTGGAATTCTTCAAAGCGGTGGTCGAAAGCGATCAGCTCAGACGGACATACAAAGGTGAAGTCCAGCGGGTAGAAGAAGATTACCGCCTTCTTGCCCTTGATGGTTTCAGCCAGGTTGTAGGAATCAACGATTTCGCCGCTGCCCAGAACAGCCGCCGCAGTGAAGTCCGGAGCGGGCTTGCCTACCAATACAGCCATGAAAACCTCCTCAATGAGATAGTGATTTGCTGTGAGAGTTGAACCGATTAATTTATAACCAACGGCTATAAATCGAGAAATGATCGATAGTGGCCGGCTATGATACACAGGGCCTCAAGTCAGTCCCATTAAATTTTTATATAACGGCGATAGAATCCACGCGGATACAAAGCCGTCGACATTTTGCCTCGCGTCCGCTCCAGATCCCCCGTGATCACTTCTCCCGGGGCGACTCCCCCCAATTACAAAAACTCTTCGGTCAGCCCGAACGCTACCGGTCACAACCTCACCGGCTAGAATAAATATCGAACAACGAAAGAATGTTATTGACACTCGTTCTCATTAACAATAAGATCCACCCCGGAACTGAGAGAAGATTGATTTAGCGCCAGGATTTTCACGATGTACGTATGTATCTGCAAAGGCATTACCGACAGCCAGATTAAGGAAGCCGTTTACGACGGCTCCACTTCGGTGAAAGCCCTGCGCCGCCACCTGGGCGTATCCTCGCAGTGCGGTCGCTGTGCCGAGCTGACCCAGGAAATCATTGACGAGACCATGTCCGCCGGCGTCATGACGACCGCCAACAGCGCGCTCTTCTACTCCGCGAGCTGATCCGGGCTGACTTCCAGTGGGCGCCCATCCCCGGGCTGCCCACAATCCCACTCCCTTTTTCTTCCCTTTTCCTCCCCCCTTCTTACTGACCTATCTTTAATGACAGTGCGCTAACGCCCTGCCCGTACAGATCAATACCCTCGCGGCGGGCAATGCCAACACCCAGGGCCGGGGATATTCGATGAAACAGCAGTTGCTGCATCTGACAGACCGCCTGCGGGCCAGCTTCTGGCTGATTCCCGCACTGATGATGGCGGCCGCCATTCTGCTGGCGCAGGGACTGCTGGCCCTGGACCACAACCTGAATTTCAACCACTTG
The DNA here is from genome assembly GCF_913055755.1 of uncultured Microbulbifer sp. Lineage (GTDB taxonomy): Bacteria > Pseudomonadota > Gammaproteobacteria > Pseudomonadales > Cellvibrionaceae > Microbulbifer. Next base: position 7,373 of record NZ_CAJXKH010000114.1, on the reverse strand, counting down.
CCCGGCCTGCGCTGGCTGGCGCTGCGCGACCACGACAGTGCCCGCGCACTGCTTTCCACCATCGCCGGCAGCACCATTACCGTAGCCGGTACCGTGTTTTCCATTACCACCGTGGCCCTGACACTCGCCGCCAACCAGTTCGGACCGCACCTGGTGCGCAACTTTATCCGCGACCGCGGCACCCAGGTCTCCCTCGGAATTTTCCTCGCCACCTTTGTGTACGCCCTGATGGTGATGCGCGGTGTGGAGAACGGCAGCACTCCAGACGGCAACCCGGGCAGGGACCAGAGCCTGGCGGTCAGCATGGCAGTGTTGCTTGTCCTCTGCTGCATGGCCTACCTGGTGTATTTCATCCACAACGTGGCGCAGTCCATCCAGGTGGACAACGTCACCTTTTCCATCAACCGGCAGTTCCGCCGCGCCCTCGAGCATCTTTACCCCACCGAAGAGAGCCGCGACCCGCACAATTGCCGTACCGATTTGCGCGAACTGAAGCTTGGCGACGACTGCCTCAGGGTCCAGACAGACTGCGGCGGCTATGTGCAACTGATTGATCGCCAGAAGCTACAGCGCTGGGCCACGGAAAATGACTGCTGCATTCAGCTGGAGTGCCACCCGGGCACCTTCCTCAATCACTGGAGCTGCATGGCGCGGGTGTTTGACCCACCCCGGGATATCGACTCGGAAGAAATCGCCGGCGCAATTCGCGGCGCCGTCACCGTTGGCCCGCAACCCACCGCAGAACAGGACATCGTGTTCTCCATTCGCCAGCTGGCGCAGATCGCGGTGCGGGCGCTGTCTCCTGGCGTCAACGACCCCTATACCGCCTACTCCTGTATCGACCGTCTGATCGACGGCATCGGCGTGGTTTTGCAGCGCCCACCGCTGCCCAACTGTTTCCACGACAGCGAGCAAAAACTGAGACTGGTCACCCGCGAGCTGGATTTTGCCGATGTACTGGCCGCCGCGCTGGATGAAATACGCGAGTACGGCAGCCAGAGCGCGGTGGTGATGCGACACCTGTTGGGCGCGCTGATCGAACTCGCCGACATCTGCAACCGCAAAGAGGACAGGCGCGCCCTCCTGCACAGCCTCGAGCGGCTGACAGAGGTCAGTGAAAACCTGGTGGAAGACAAATTCGACGTCGTCACGATACAGAGAAAAATTACCCGCGCGCGCAACCGCCTCAACTGATCGAAAACAATTGCCGCCAAGTTGCCCGGCGCTATCCAATTCCCCCAACCAATCCTCCCAACCAACCCACCCCAGCAACCTAAAAAGCAATTGTTCTCATTGGATTTTTCGGCCTTTTTCCCGTTAATTTTCGTGCTTTTTGCCCCCACGATCCCCGAAAATCCGCCCTTGACTTGCGAATTCCGCCGCCGCAAACTCACTCCGCCAGCCCGCAGTAACCCTACACTCAGGGGTAATCATGGGACGTCTGAAATTCGCGAGGATTTATTCGAGACGCCCGGCGCGCAACACCGGAATCCAGAAACGAATAAAAAGTCCTTACCGGACGAAAGGAGCTATCAAATGAAAGGCGATCCCAAAGTCATCGAACACCTGAACAAGGCGCTGGGCAATGAACTGATTGCCATCAACCAGTACTTCCTGCACTCGCGCATGTTCAAGGACTGGGGCCTGAAAGAACTCGCGGACAAGGAATACCACGAGTCCATCGACGAAATGAAACACGCCGATTGGCTGATCGAGCGCATTCTGTTTCTGGAAGGTATTCCCAACCTGCAGCACCTGGGCAAACTGCTGATCGGTGAAAACACCGAAGAGATGCTGAAGTGCGACCTCAAGCTGGAACAGAAAGCCATCCCCGACCTGCGCGACGGCATCGCCTACTGCGAATCCGTGCGCGATTACGGCAGCCGCGAACTGCTGGAAAAGATCCTCGAGTCCGAAGAGGAACACGTGGACTGGCTGGAAACCCAGCTGGGCCTGATCGACAAGGTGGGTATCCAGAATTACCTGCAATCGCAGATGGAGTCTGCCTCCGAGTAATTCCTCCAAGGGAATTGACCGGCCATAAAAAACCGCGGCACTGCCGCGGTTTTTTATGGGGGCGATAACGAGTGTTACTCGCCCTGCTCGGCGCCCTTGGCGGTTTCCTCAACCAGGGTCTTCAGTTCCCCGCTCTCATACATTTCCATGATGATGTCGCAGCCGCCGATCAGCTCCTGCTTTACCCACAGCTGGGGAAAGGTTGGCCAGTTGGCGTACTTGGGCAGCTCCGCGCGGATGTCCGGGTTAGCCAGGATGTCCACATAGGCAAAGCGCTGTCCACAGGCCATCAGCGCCTGGGATGCGCGCATGGAAAAGCCGCACTGGGGGGCGTTGGGGCTGCCTTTCATATAGAGCAGGATGTCGTTATCAGCGATCTGCTGCTTAATATTCTCCAGAGTATCCATAACGGAAGCTAACCTCGGGTTGGGAAATTTACGGAACCGGGGCTGGCCCGGCGCCGATCAGTCAAAGAATGCGCGCATTGTACCCGATTCCACAGCACACGCACGCCCCGCTGGTACCGGCGCCACGCTGTGCTAGTATTGCCGGCTTCCCGGGGAAATTGCGGTTCGGCGCCGCCTCAGGCGTGTTTTCTGCGGTTTCCCCATTTCATTGGCCTACTTATATATAGAGGAGATATCACAGTGGCCACTCCCGCACTGATGCAGAATTACGGCAACAGAACCCTTACCCTGGTCCGGGGTGAAGGCAACTACGTGTGGGACGATGCCGGCCGACGATATCTCGACGCCATTTCCGGGATCGCCGTGTGCGGTCTCGGCCACTGTCACCCGGCGGTCACCGAAGCCCTGCAGGATCAGGCCAGCACCCTGTTGCACGTGTCCAACCTGTACAACATCCCCGCCCAGGAACAACTGGCGGAAAAACTGGTGGGACTGTCCGGCATGGACAATGTGTTCTTTTCCAATTCCGGGGCCGAGGCCAACGAGGCGGCGATCAAGCTGGCCCGCCGCCTGGGCAACGAGCGCGGTTACGCCTGCCCGAAAATTATTGTGACCGAAGGTGCGTTCCACGGTCGCACCCTGGCCACCCTCACCGCCACCGGCAACCCCAAGGTGCAACAGGGGTTTGCACCGCTGCCGGAGGGTTTCCTGCGGGTGCCCTACAACGACGTGGCAGCGATCGAAAAACTGATTGCGGAGCACGACGAGATCGTCGCCGTGCTGGTAGAGCCGGTGCAGGGGGAAGGCGGAATCCGCGTCCCCGACGCCGACTACCTGCCGCGACTGCGCGCGCTGTGTGACCAGCAGGACTGGCTGCTGATGCTGGACGAGATCCAGACCGCCAACGGCCGCAGCGGCAAGCTGTTCGCCTACCAGCACTGTGACGGCCTGCTGCCGGATGTGGTCACCACCGCCAAGGGGCTCGGCAACGGCGTACCCATCGGCGCCTGCCTGGCCCGCGGCAAGGCAGCGGAACTGTTTACCGCCGGCAGCCACGGTTCTACCTTCGGCGGTAACCCCCTGGCCTGCCGCGCCGGCCTCGCGGTACTGAATACCCTGGAAAGTGAGTGGCTGGTGGAGCGCGCCCAGAAGCTCGGCCAGCAACTGCTCGACCAGCTGAACCGCGAACTGGCGGGCTGCCCCCACGTGCTGGAAATCCGCGGCCTCGGCCTGCTGATCGGCATCGAACTGGATCGCCCCTGTGGCGAACTGGTTGACCAGGCCCGCGCCCAGGGCATGCTGATCAATGTCACCGCCGGCAACGTGGTGCGCCTGCTGCCGCCGCTGACCCTGAGCGATGCTGAATGCAGCCAGATCGCCGCCACCGTCGCCACCCTGGTACGCGACTTCGCTCAACAGGCCGCCTGATTTACGGAGGATTTACCCATGGCAGTCAGACATTTTCTCTCTCTCCTCGACCTGAGCCGGGAAGAGCTGCGCGGCATCATCGAGCGCGCCATTGAACTCAAGGCCCTGCGCAAGCAGGGCATCACCACCGAACCGTTCCGCAACAAAGTGCTGGGGATGATCTTCGAGAAGTCCTCCACCCGCACCCGGGTATCCTTCGAGGCGGGTATGGCGCAGATGGGCGGCAGCGCCCTGTTCCTGTCCCCGCGCGACACCCAGCTGGGCCGCGGCGAACCCATCGAAGACAGCGCGCGAGTCATCTCGCGCATGGTGGACATGGTGATGATCCGCACCTTCGGCCACAACGTGCTGGAGCGCTTTGCCGAGTACAGCCAGGTGCCGGTGATCAACGCCCTGTCCGACAGCTACCACCCCTGCCAGCTGCTGGCGGACCTGCAGACTTACGTGGAGCACCGCGGTAGCCCGGAAGGCAAAGTGGTGGCCTGGGTGGGCGACGGCAACAACATGTGCCACTCCTATATCAACGCCGCGCTGCAGTACGACTTCGAACTGCGCATCGCCTGCCCGGAGGGCTATGACCCGGATGAAGCCATCCTCGCCAGGGCCAAGGACCGCGTGCAAGTCGTGCGCAAGCCGGTGGATGCGGTACGCGGTGCAGACTGGGTGGCCACCGATGTGTGGGCTTCCATGGGCCAGGAGACGGAACAGCAGATCCGCCTGAAAGCGTTTGCAGGCTTCCTGGTGGACCACGAGCTGATGAGTCACGCCAATGGCGACGCCGTGTTCATGCACTGCCTGCCCGCCCACCGCGGCGAGGAAGTCAGTGGCGAGCTGCTGGAAGACGGGAAAATTTCCGTGGTGTGGGACGAAGCGGAAAACCGCCTGCACGCCCAGAAAGCACTGTTGGAATTCCTGCAGGAAAACAGCAACTGATCAGAATTCCATCAATTGAAGGCGCCGGTGAAAAACCGGCGCTTTTTTTTTGGTGCACCCCAGGCAAAAAACCCGGTGTCTTGTCCACAGGATGACGCTCTTTTCCACACCCGGTCCAAACCCCGTGTCGCGTATTTTTTCGGCGCCTATTTCGACCACCCGGTGCCCGATTGATCAGCCAATAATCAGCCTCAAATCGTTATTGCCGCGCTTAATTTGAGACTTCGTTACTATTAAAAAAAATTCTTAAAATCCCCGCTCCCGCAAAACCGCTGATCACTTTTCATACCCGCCCAGTAACCACGGGCGCTGGCGAGCGGAATAAAACCGCGTCGCACCGCCTACCCACAATTTATCCACAAGTAACCCAAAAGTTTTCCGCCTTGAATTAGCCCCCCAACCGCATTATCTTGTTGGTCATTCGGAAGCGGACCCCAATATATTGGGTTTGGCGGCCCCGGCACCCCCAAGACCTTCCAGGGCAGGGGCCGACAGGCGGCCAAAATTGACCACAACATATTGTGTCCGTGTCCAGTCGCACCAACAACGACCGCCCGCCATCGGGCAGGGTTTTCGGTGACCAAGCCGCGCAATGCACAGCCTGTTCCGGCACACATGCACGCGGCGCCCGGATTGTCGGGCCACCGGAGCGACAGATTCGGCCAGACGGATCAAACGCAATTTCAAGCTGTACCCCATAAGTGTTACCCGAGCGAAGCCCAGGCTTCGCCATCGTCACTTGTGTCTGCGGCTCGACAAAAAGTTTTCAGGCCACAAGCCTGTTGAAAGACCAAAGTAAAAAACCAAAGCAAAGCCCCACTCGAGTCGCGCTCGACAAGGCACACAAAACTACGGAGAAATACATGCACACAGAGACAGGGCGCTCTCAGTCTGTAGCAGACGGCACTAGCAAGGATGCGGTAACCGACCAGGCCAGCAGCAATACCACCCTGGCTGCCACGGCCCCCGGCCAGGTACGCGTTATCAAGCGTAATGGCACTGTCGTACCTTACGACGACAGCAAAATCTCCGTAGCCGTAACCAAGGCGTTCCTCGCCGTCGAAGGCGGCACCGCCGCCGCTTCCAGCCGCATCCACGAGCGCGTGGCCGACCTGGTGTCGCACATCAGCGCCACCTTCAAGCGCCGCATGCCCTCCGGCGGCACCATCCACATCGAGGAAATCCAGGACCAGGTAGAACTGGAACTGATGCGCGCCGGCGAACACAAGATCGCCCGCGACTACGTGCTCTACCGCGAAGAGCACGCCCGCCTGCGCGCGGAAAAAGGCAAGCAGCAGGAGCCAGTTGCCGAACAGCCCGCCGACACCCACCCCAGCATCCGCGTAAAAATGGAAGACGGCTCACTGGTACCGCTGGACATGGAGCGCCTGCGCACCATCGTGCGCGAAGCCTGTGAAGGCCTCACCGATGTGGACGGCGCCCTGATCCTGAACGAAGCGCTGAAAAACCTGTACGACGGCGTTTCCGAAACCGACATCAACACCGCGCTGGTCATTACCGCGCGCACTCTGGTGGAACAGGAACCCAACTACACCTACGCCACCGCCTTCCTGCTGCTGGACAAGCTGCGCAGTGAAGCCCTGCGTTTCCTGGGTGTGGCCGAGTCCGCCACCCAGAAAGAAATGGAAACCCTGTACAAGCCGGCACTGGCCGCGTACGTGGAAAAAGGTATCGAGCTGGAACTGCTCGACCCGGCACTGGCCAGCTTCGACCTGGAAAAACTGGGTGATGCGATCAAGCCCGAGTGCGATCACCAGTTCACCTACCTCGGCCTGCAGACCCTGTACGACCGCTACTTCCTGCACTCCGACGAAATCCGTTTCGAACTGCCGCAACTGTTCTTCATGCGTGTGTCCATGGGCCTCGCCATCAACGAAGAAAAGCCGAACGAACGCGCGATCGAGTTCTACGAACTGCTGAGCTCCTTCGACTACATGAGCTCCACGCCGACCCTGTTCAACGCCGGCACCCTGCGCCCGCAGCTGTCCTCCTGCTACCTGACCACCGTGCCGGACGACCTGCACGGCATCTACGGTGCCATCCAGGACAACGCCATGCTGTCCAAGTGGGCCGGCGGCCTGGGTAACGACTGGACTCCCGTACGCAGCCTCGGTTCCTACATCAAGGGCACCAACGGCAAATCCCAGGGTGTTGTGCCCTTCCTGAAAGTGGCCAACGACACCGCGGTGGCAGTGAACCAGGGCGGCAAGCGCAAGGGCGCGGTATGTGCGTACCTGGAAACCTGGCACCTGGACATCGAGGAATTCCTCGAGCTGCGCAAGAACACCGGTGACGACCGTCGCCGTACCCACGACATGAACACCGCCAACTGGGTGCCGGACCTGTTCATGAAGCGTGTATTCGAAGATAAAGAGTGGACCCTGTTCTCTCCGGCAGACTGCCCGGACCTGCACGACCTGTTCGGCGATGCGTTTGAAGAGCGCTTCACCCACTACGAAAAACTGGCCGCCGAAGGCAAACTGAAACTGCACAAGAAAGTGCGCGCGGTGGACCTGTGGCGCAAGATGCTGGGCATGCTGTTTGAAACCGGCCACCCCTGGATCACCT
>NZ_CAJXKH010000113.1 GCF_913055755.1 uncultured Microbulbifer sp. | reverse complement strand
GCTTTGCGTGGGGCGGGCAGGTTGTCGAAGCGGATATGGTCGAGGCCCTGGTCGGCCATGCGTTTCTGGCTGTAGGCGGCCTGGCGGCTGTCGAGAATTTCGCTATCGCCGCGGGCTTCGATCCATTGCTGACGAAGTTTTGGCAGGCCGTCGCGGACATTGGGTGTGTAATCGGGGTCGGAGTATGGGCCGGCGGTGTCGTAGACCTGCAGGGGTTCGTTGGGCTCAAGCACGGGATTGGCTTCGTCGCCGCCGACGAGGCTCTGGCCTAGACAGATTTCGCGTACGCCGACATTTACGCCTTGGTGCTCCCCTTGCAGGTAGACTTTGCGGGAGTTGGGGAATTGTTGGGCGGTGAGGCTATCGAGAAATTGTTTGGCGCTTTGTTGCTGCTCGGCGCGGCTTTTTTTGTCGGCTTTATTCTGCGGTTCGGCGACTTGAGACATGCTGACCCCTTGCGTTGTGATCCTTGATTTTGGATGACTTGCGGGGTGCAGTTCTGGGATTCAAAAACGGGGGGATGGCAGGTTTTGAGCGGGCTGTATCTGGATACAGGCCCATTGAATGCTCAAAAATAAGCGAATTCAGATCTTGTTCCCTACGCGGGGGTTACCCCGATCAGGTTCAACGGATCTCGCTACTGCGATCTCAGCCCGAAGGCACTCCGACAAGTTGGGGCCGAGTATAGGGGATGGAATTTGGTTTGAACAGGACGGTGGATCACGTTTTGTGAATTGTGGCGCTTGGCTGGTCTTGTGATCTGAGCTCTAAAAGTGATTCAGAGGCGGTGCCGCCACCGGGTATTGGTTCGCAAGACACGCCGTGAACCCATCCATGGGGGCTCTTCCGCGAGGTCCCTCTCGCGGAAGGTCTTGCGAACCAATACTCGGCGTCGTCACCTTCGATTCAACACACTCGGCTTCGAAAAAAATCAGATCACCAACGTTTTCTGATAACTCATTTCACGAATCGCGTAACTCACCCCTTCCCTGCCAACGCCACTTTCTTTTACACCGCCAAACGGAAAATGCTCCGCGCGGAAGCCCGGGCCATCGTTGACGGCCAGGAGGCCGACTTCCAGCTGGTTGTACAGGCGTTTTGCGAGTGCGAGATTCTGGGTGAAGACACCGGCCTGCAAACCAAACGGCGAGCTGTTAATCAGTGCGACCAGCTCCGCTTCGTCGTCGAATTTGCGCAGGGGTACCACCGGGCCGAAGGTTTCTTCGGCAACGATTTCCGCATCGTCGGCGACATTGTCGAGGATGGTTGGCCACAGGATATTGCCTTCGCGTTTGTGGCCAAACAGGACCCGCGCACCCTTATTTACGGCGGAGGTGATGCGGCCTTCGACTTCGTCCGCGGCCGCGGTGTGGATGAGGGGGCCGACGAAGGTGTCGTCGTGGGTCGGGTCGCCGACTTTGAGTTTGTCGGTGGCGGTAACGAGTTTTTCGGCGAAGGCGTCGAAGACTTCGCTGTGTACGAACAGGCGTTTGGCGGCGGTGCATCGCTGGCCGGCGGTGGCGAAGCGCTGGTTGATGGTGGCGGTGACGGCGGCGTCGAGGTCGGCGTCGGGCATGACGATGAGGGGGTCGTTGCCGCCAAGTTCGAACAGCATTTTCTTGTAGCCGGCGTTGGCGGCGATGGCATTGGCGGCGGCGGTGCCGCCGGTGAAATTGATGGCGTGGATCTGCGGGTGTTTCACCGCGTAGCTGGTGGCTTCGATGTCCGGGATCAGCATCTGCAGTACGGATCGGTCCATGCCGGCGGCATAGCAGAGCTCTACCAGCAGTTCGGCGGAGCGTTTGTTTTGCGGGCCGGGTTTGAACAGGATGGTGTTACCGGCGGCAAACGCGGGGCCGATTTTGTGCACGGCGATATTGATCGGGAAGTTGAATGGGGTGATGCACAGGACGGTGCCGAGTGGCTTCCACAGGACTACGCCGATTTTTTCGCGCCTGGGCGGGAAGGCGTCGGAGTCCAGCGCCTCGCCATTGATTGCACGGGCTTCCATGGCGCTGGAAAGCGCGGTGTTGTAGGCGCGATCGATTTCCACGCGGCTGTCGCTGATGGTCTTGCCGGTTTCCTCGGTGATCAGGCGAGCCAGGTCTTCCTTGCGCTCCAGCATCAGCTGGGCGAGTTTCAGCAGGATATTGGAGCGCTCAAAGGCCGGGGTGGCGAGCTGGACTTTACGCCCTCCCACCAGCAGTTCGATGGTTTCTGCCACCTGCTCGCGGGTATGGAAGTCATACTCTTCGATCAGTTCGCCATTGTAGGGATTGATGATCTGATAGTCGGCCATAGTGCTTCCTGTAAAAATCTGTTATTGCGCGATCAGCTGGTAGGCGATGCGGACACCGGCCACCAGCAACGCTATGCGCATCAATTTGAAAAACAGTGCACTGTCAATGCGATTCAACAGTGCCACGCCGATCCGCGTGCCGAAGATTGCGGCAACCGTCAGCAGCAGGATCAGCCCCAGGTGATCGGAAAAGGCGAACCCCAGGTAGATGAAAGCGGGCACCTTGAGTGCATGGCACCAGGCCTGCATGACGGATTTGTTGGCAACGATTTCTTTCGGGGTCAGATCCCCGCGTACAAAAAATGCCGCGAGCAGGGGGTCAACCGCACCGGCCAGGATACCCAGGGTGCCGGTGCCGATACCTACCCAGAAAAAATTCCGCGGTTTGAGGCGGATTTCCGGCAACCTTTTCGGCTTGAACACGGTGTAGAAAATCAGTATTGCCAGCAGCGCCATCGGCAGTTGCTGCCAGCTGAGGCTGGCGAGCCCGAGGGTCATCAGCACGGAACCGATGGTGCAGCCAAAGAAAAACGGCACGCACATATCCCAGCGGATGTGCTCGCGGACGTAAGCAATCCGCGCCAGGTTACTCATCAGCTGCACGGCGCCGTGGATCGGCACCAGCAGTCGCAGCGGGATGGCCACATTGAGCGCGGCAAACATCAGGATGCCGCCAGCGCCGCCGGTCACAGCAGAGATAAAGGCACTGATCACACAGACCACTAACAGCAGCCCCAGCGTCAGTCCGGAAATGTCACCCAGTTCCGCCAAGGCAGACCTCTACTTATTATTGGCAAATCGTTTGTTGCACAGTGGGATTTTCAGCGATGGGCAGAATACCCTCTGGACAGGGGCAAACCCAGTAGTCACGGGCCCCATGCAGGTTAATTAAGGACATGACCGCAAGGGCCGTGAACGGGCGCAAGACCGCTGCCCGGGCGGTGATTCACTTGCCGTCGCTGCCCCCAGGAGCTTGACTTATATAGTTGTGGGTGGACCGCGGACAGACCAGGCTCCACCCGCAGTTCCATACCTTTTTGCCAGGAAGATTCAGACCGGTTCTGCGGTGCCCTTCGGGTCGCAGCCGGTGCTCTACAGCTAAAACCAGGTTGCGACTATATGGCCGGGGAACTGCCATTGAAAGCCTACAGGATGGGCATAGACACTCACCAGGAGCCCGTGGTCTATATGCGCAAGGATTGCGCGGTCTGCCGTGCGGAGGGCTATACCGCCAATACCCGACTGCAGATCAAGGCGGGAGAATGTACCCTGATCGCCACCCTGAATACCGTTGCCGAGGAAATCCTGCCCCGCGGGAGTATCGGCTTTAGCGACAGCGCCTGGGAATTCCTGGATTTAAAGCCCGGTACCCCGGTCCTGGTGCACCACGCGCCAGAGGTCCACTCTCTCAGTGCCCTGCGCAAGAAGATTTACGGCAACAGCCTCAACACGCTGGAAATCAGCGGCATCATTCACGACATTGGCAGACGCCTCTACTCGGATATCGAAATCGCGGGGTTCCTCACCGCCTGCGCCGGGGGCCGCCTTTCCAGTGCCGAAACCATCGCCCTGACCACCGCCATGGTCAACAATGGCAACCGCCTGCACTGGCCAGAGTACGAGCGTATTTTTGACAAGCACTGTATCGGCGGCCTGCCCGGCAACCGCACCACGCCGATCGTGGTTGCCATCGCCAGTGCCGCGGGCCTGATCATCCCGAAGACCTCGTCCCGCGCCATCACCTCCCCCGCCGGCACCGCCGACACCATGGAGGTGCTGACCAATGTGGACCTGCCCCTGCTGCACCTGCGCAACGTTATCACCCGCACCGGCGCCTGCCTGGCCGCCGGTGGCGAAGTGGGGCTGAGCCCCACCGACGACCTGCTGATCCGCATCGAGCGCGCGCTGAACCTGGATAGCGAGGGACAGCTGGTGGCCTCGGTGCTGTCGAAAAAAATAGCTGCGGGTTCCACCCACATTCTCATCGATATGCCCATTGGCCCCACTGCCAAAGTGCGCGACCGGGAGCAGGCGGAGCGGCTCGCCGCCCTGTTCCAGAGCGTCGCCAGGGGCCTTGGCGTGACAGTGCGTTGCGTGATGACCGATGGCAGCGAGGCCATCGGCTGGGGAATCGGCCCCGCAGAGGAGGCCCGCGACGTACTCAGTGTATTGCGCAATGCGCGCGACGCTCCCTCAGACCTCACGGAGCGGGCGCTGTACCTCGCCAGCCAGCTGCTGGGTATGGCCCGCGACATAAGCGACCGGCAGGCCCTGCAGGAGGCCCGGGAAATCCTGGCCTCCGGCCGCGCCTGGCAACAGTTTCGCAAGATTTGCGAAGCCCAGGGCGGGCTCAAGCAAATTCCTACCGCCGGCCATCACATCGAGCTGCGCAGTCAACGCCACGGCCGTTTACGCAGCATGGATAACCGGCGCCTCGCGCACCTGGCAAAAGTCGCCGGCGCGCCCTCCTCGCCGGAAGCGGGCCTGCGCCTGCGGGTCAAGGTGGGCGAAATGATCCACGAGCACCAGCCCCTTGCAACCCTGTACGCCGAGACCCCGGGGGAACTGGCTTACGCCCGGGAATATTTCCACCAGAACCGCGACCTGTTTGATGTGGCGGTGGAAGAATTGCCGGTGCGGGAGTGATTGCGATGGCCCGCCCGGTACTCTTTTCCCTTGAAGACGCGCTGCCGCTAACTGAGCCGATACAACAGGGCATCGGCGCCGAACAGGGCGCACTGGAAATACGGCGCTTCCCGGATGGCGAAAGCTACCTGCGGGTGATGTCGGCAGTGAGTGATCGCGACTGCATCCTGCTGGTGAACCTTGCGCAGCCGGACGACAAAATCCTGCCCCTGCTGTTCCTGGCCGAGGCCCTCCGTTCCCGGGGAGCGAAACGCGTGGGACTGGTGGCCCCCTATTTGAGTTATATGCGCCAGGACAAGGCCTTCCAGCCCGGGGAGATTGTCACCTCCGGAATTTTCGCGCGCCTGCTTTCCTCTGCCGTGGACTGGCTTGTCACGGTTGACCCGCACCTGCATCGCTACCACAGTCTCGCTGAAATCTACCGCATTCCCGCGCTCGCCATTTCCGGCACGCCGGCACTGCAAAACTGGATCGTCACACAGCCGGGTGCGCTGCTGCTGGTAGGGCCGGATGCGGAAAGCCGCCAGTGGGTAGAATCACTGGCGCGGGAAACCGGGCAACCGTTTATCGTTGGCGACAAGGAACGCTACGGTGACAGGGATGTGCGGGTATCACTGCCGCAGGACAGGCGCATTGCGAATGCCACCGCGGTCATCGTCGACGACATCGTCGCCAGCGGGCACACGGTACTGCAATCCATCGCGGCACTGAAAAGTGCCGGTGCATCGCGCATCGTCTGCGCTGCAGTACACGGCGTGTTCGCGGAAAATGCCGACCGCAAGATCTTGCACGCGGGCGCCGACCAGCTTGCGGTCAGCAACAGTATTCCCGGGAAGCACTGCGCGTTTGATCTCTCGCCGCTATTGCTACCGGCGATCGAAAAACTACTCGCGAACCGCAACCCCACAGAAAATCCACACGGAGGTGGGCACAGGTGAATATCACTTTTCTCGGTGGCACCGGCACCGTTACCGGCTCGAAGTTCCTGGTCAGCCTGGAGGACGGCAAACAGGAATTTCTTGTCGACTGCGGCATGTTCCAGGGCTACAAATGGTTGCGGGAACGCAATTGGGAAACGCCCCTGTTCGATTACCGACGCCTCAGCGGCATAGTGCTCACCCACGCGCACCTGGACCACTCGGGTTATATTCCGCGGCTGTACCAGCTCGGGTACCGCGGCCCGGTGTACTGCCACCACGCCACCCGCGACCTCTGCTCCATTCTGCTGCCGGATGCCGGCCGCATCCAGGAAGAGGACGCGCGGTTTTACCAGCGCCACCAGCTCAGCAAGCACGCCCACCCGGAGCCGCTGTACAACGGTGATACCGCAGAGGCCTGCCTGGAGCTGTTCCAGCCGGTGGCATTCGATGAGCCGGTACGGATTGGCAACGCCAGCCTCTATTTCCAGCCAGCGGGGCATATCCTCGGCGCCGGCAGTGTGATTCTGGAAGCGGACGGCAAGCGGGTGGGGTTTTCCGGCGATGTGGGCCGCCCCGACGATCTCATCATGCACCCGCCTCGACCACTGCCGGCTCTGGACCTGCTGTTACTGGAATCCACTTACGGCGACCGCCGTCACCCACAAATCGATCACGCCGCACAGCTGGCGGAGATCGTCAACACAACCGTCAGCCGCGGTGGCGTCCTGGTGATCCCGAGCTTCGCAGTGGGACGGGCACAGACCCTGCAATATCTGCTGCTGAACCTGATGCGCGACGGCAAGATCCCGAAACTGCCGGTATTTCTCGACAGCCCCATGGCCATCGACGCCTCGGAAATCTATGCCCGCTATCCGGACCAGCACCGCCTCAGCGCGGAAAACTGCAGCTTCATGTGCACCGGCATCCAGTACACCCGCAGTGTCGACCAGTCGAAGGCGCTGGAAAATATCCAGTATCCGCACATCATTATCGCCGGCAGTGGCATGGCCACCGGTGGCCGCGTACTGCACCACATGAAGCGACTGCTGCCGGATCATCGTGCGACGATTCTGTTTGCCGGCTACCAGGCCGGCGGTACCCGCGGCGCGCGCATGCTGGCCGGGTCACAGAGCGTGAAGATTCACGGGGAATACGTGCCCTGCAAGGCAAAGGTCGAAATGCTCGAGGGGCTGTCCGCCCACGCAGATTACAAGGAACTGGGGGACTGGCTGTTGCAGTCAAAAATGGAGTCGGGCACCGGGATCCAGCTGGTGCACGGGGAACCGGATGCCGCGGACTGCATGCGCCTTTACCTGCAGGACAATACGCCGTTCAAGGCGCGGGTGGCGGACTATCGGGAAATTCTGCGCCTGTGACAAGCCGCAGCCAACGACGGATTTTCCGGCGTAAAAAAAAGCGGCAACCTCGGTTGCCGCTTTTTTTATGGAATGCGTAACTGCATTCAATCGATTGCGCGATCAGCCGGTGACATTGCCGTAGCTCATCAGGCGCTGGTAACGCTTATCCAGCAGCTCGTCCAGCGGTACCGCGGACAGCCGGTCCAGCTGCTCGCTGAGACGATCGCGCAGGCGCGCCGCCATCAGGTCCGGATCGCGATGGGCGCCGCCCAGCGGCTCCTCGATGGTCTCGTCCACGATACCCAGCTCCTCCAGCACACTGGAGGTAACGCCCATGGCTTCCGCCGCCAGCGGCGCCTTTTCCACGGTCTTCCAGATAATGTTGGCGCAGCCTTCCGGGGAAATCACGAAATACGTCGAGTACTGCAGCATGTTCAGCTGGTCGCCGACACCGATCGCCAGCGCGCCACCGGAGGACCCTTCACCAATTACGGTGCAGATAATCGGCGTGCGCAGTCGGGACATTACCGCCAGGTTCTTGGCGATGGCCTCGGAAATACCGCGCTCTTCACTGTCGATACCCGGATAGGCCCCGGGTGTGTCGATCAGGGTCAGCACCGGCATCTTGAAGCGCTCGGCCATTTCCATGATGCGCTGGGCCTTGCGGTAACCTTCCGGCTTCGGCATGCCGAAGTTGCGCTTGACCTTGTCATTGACACTGCGGCCCTTCTCCTCACCGATCACCGCCACCGGGCGGCCCTCGAGGCGGCCGATACCGGCAATGATTGCCTTGTCGTCACCGAAGTGCCGATCGCCGTGCAGCTCATCCCAGTCGGTAAAGATGCGCTCGATATAGTCTTTGGCGTACGGGCGCTGCGGATGGCGCGCTACCTGTACGATTTGCCAGGGAGAGAGGTCTGAATAGAGGGACTCGGTGAGCTTCTCGCTCTTTTCCCGCAGGCGGGTGATCTCTTCAGCAATGTTGAGCTCGTTGTCGTCGCCCACATGCTGCAGTTCCTTGATCTTGCTTTCCAGTTCCGCAATCGGCTGTTCAAACTCGAGAAAACTGAACTTCATTTAATTCGCGCCTTGATAATCCTGTGGACCCACCGCCCCAATCGGCAGCGAAATGCGACCAAAATACCCCTATTGGTCGCAAATGGGCCTCGTGTACTGAAAATGGCGGCTAGCTTACCGGGATAGGACCAGCCAGTCGAGTGCATGACTCACTTACAGCGCTCAGTAGTGAAAATTGAAGGTGAGGCGCCGGGGCGAGTATTCCGAACCGTCGGCGACATGGACGTCGCCGACGGAGCGTACAGGGACGTATTCACAGCGTTTCGGAATACTCGCCCCGGTGACTCGCCGCCACCGCGCTAATTAGAGCCATCTACTCAAATTCACTGCCGTTGAGTGTAGTCGAGCTGCACCCCCTCTCTGCCGATCACCTCCCGCAGGGACTGGATCAGCTGGTCGTTTGGCTCCACTTTCCACTCTTCCGCGAGGCGGAAAGTGGCGCGGGCATCGCTGCGCTCCACCAGCACATTGACCGGGCATTTGCCACCCGTATACGGGCGCAGGCAGGCACTCAGGCGCTGCCCCATATTCGGCAGCGCCTCGGCGCTGGCGAGCTTCAGGGTCACCCCGATCACACTGCCACTGCGCAGGTCATCCAGCGTCGACACACTGTTCACGCTCATCTTCAGACCGCCGCTGTAATCGTCGTGGGAAATGGAGCCCTCCAGCACCAGCAGCGAATCCTTCACCAGCTTCTCCCGGTGCTCGCCAAACGCCTCACTGAACACCGCCGCCTCGATACGGCCACTGCGGTCATCCAGCGACACAATCGCCATGGAATCCCCGCGTTTGGTCTTCATCACCCGCATGCCCACCACCAGGCCCGCCACCTTCTGGCTTTCGCGGCCCGGCTTCAGGTCCGCGATGCGCGCCTTCACCAGGTGCTTGAGCTCGTCTTCATACTCGTCGATCGGGTGGCCGGTAAGGTACAGGCCGAGGGTATTCTTCTCGCCCTCGAGGCGCTCGCGAATGCTCCAGGGGCGCGCGCGGCGGAAATCCTCGTACACGTCGCCATCGGAGGCGGAGCGCACCACCTCGCCGAACAGGTCCATCATGCCGGCGCTGTCGTTCTTGCTCTGCTGCTCGGCAGACTTCACCGCCTCGTCCAGAGAGTTGAAGAGTACTGCGCGGGAGTAGTTCAGGCCATCGGCGTCGTCGGCACTGGGACCGATGCTGTCCAGGGCACCGGAGCGCACCAGCGCCTCCAGTGCGCGCTTGTTCACCTTGCGCGGGTCGATGCGGGAGCAGAAGTCGAACAGATCGGTAAACGGACCGCCCTGCTCCCGCTCGGCAATAATGTTGTCGATGGGGCCTTCACCCAGCCCCTTGATCGCACCCAGGCCATAGATGATGCGGTTGTCCACGTCCACCGAGAACTGGTAACTGCCGAGATTCACATCCGGCGGCACCAGGTCCAGATTTATCGCCCGGCACTCTTCGATAAAGGTCACCACCTTGTCGGTCTTGTCCATGTCCGAGGACATGGTGGCGGCCATAAACTGTGCCGGGTAGTGCGCCTTCAGCCACGCGGTCTGGTAGGACACCAGGGCGTAGGCGGCGGAGTGGGATTTGTTGAAGCCGTAACCGGCGAACTTCTCCACCAGGTCGAAGATCTTCATCGCCAGATCCGGATCCACGCCCTCGGACTTGGCGCCCTCCTCGAAGGTGCTGCGCTGCTTGGCCATCTCCTCGGGTTTTTTCTTACCCATGGCGCGGCGCAGCATGTCCGCGCCGCCGAGGGTGTAGCCCGCGAGCTCCTGGGCGATCTGCATCACCTGTTCCTGGTAGACGATAACCCCGTAGGTGGGCTCCAGGATCGGCTTCAGTTTCTCGTGCTGGTACTTGGCGTCCGGGTAGGCCACCTGGGCGCGGCCGTGTTTGCGGTTGATGAAGTCATCCACCATGCCCGACTGCAGCGGGCCCGGGCGGAACAGGGCCACCAGGGCGATCATGTCCTCGAGATTGTCCGGCTGCAGGCGCTTGATCAGGTCCTTCATGCCGCGGGATTCCAGCTGGAATACCGCGGTGGTCTCGGCGCGCTTGATCAGCTTGAAGGTTTCCACATCGTCCAGTGGCAGCGCCTCGATCACCAGTGGCTCTTCGCCCTCGCGCGCGCGCTTCTCGTCCACCATCGCCTTGGCCCAGTCGATGATGGTCAGGGTGCGCAGGCCGAGGAAGTCGAACTTCACCAGGCCCGCGTCTTCCACGTCGTTCTTGTCGAACTGGGTAACCAGGCCGGCACCGGTCTCGTCACAGTAGAGCGGGGCAAAGTCGGTGAGCTTGGTGGGGGCGATTACCACACCACCGGCATGCTTGCCGACGTTCCGCGCCACGCCCTCGAGCTGCAGCGCCATCTCCCAGATTTCCTGCCCCTCTTCGTCATTCTCCAGAAATTCGCGCAGCACGTCTTCCTGGTCGTAGGCCTTCTGCAGGGTCATGCCCACGTCCGGCGGAATCATTTTCGACAGCTTGTCCGCGAGGCCGTAAGACTTGCCCTGCACCCGCGCCACGTCCCGCACCACCGCCTTCGCGGCCATGGTACCGAAGGTGATGATCTGGCTCACCGCGTTGCGGCCGTAGTTGTCGGCCACGTAATTGATCACGCGGTCACGCTTTTCCATACAGAAGTCGACGTCGAAGTCGGGCATGGACACCCGCTCCGGGTTCAGGAATCGCTCGAACAGCAGGTCGTATTGCAGCGGATCCAGGTCGGTAATTTTCTGTGAGTAGGCAATCAGCGAGCCCGCACCGGAACCGC
>NZ_CAJXKH010000112.1 GCF_913055755.1 uncultured Microbulbifer sp. | reverse complement strand
ACGCTCGCCTCTGGCGGTCTGCTCCACCACCATGGGCACCAGGCCGCCAGTAGCAGAAATTTCGTGGGATTTTGCGGAGTAATCAAAAGCTGCCATGGATACGATGCTTCCTTTTTTTGGCGTATTTTGGCGGACATCACCCTGCCCTGAACGGGCACACACCGGGTGATAACAGTCAATCTGAGCTTAACTGGTCAGCGGCGAGAAAGCCAGCCGGCGAGGACGCCCCCACCGCAAACAAAAACGGCCACCCGGAGGTGGCCGTTTTGACTCGATCCGCGCTGCTGATCAGCCCTGCTTTTGAGGCTTGATCACGTCGTCGTAGCTGCTCTCAACCTCGGTCACAGTGGCTTTGTCCAGGACAAAGTCAACGACCTGATCTTCCAGTACAACGGACTCAACACCGGACAGCAGCTCACGGTTATTGAAGTAGTACTCAACCACTTCTTCCGGCTGCTGGTAAGTAGAGGCCAGCTCTTCAACCTTCGCTTTCACGCGATCGGCATCAACGTTCAGCTTGTTCTCTTTGACGATTTCGCCAACAACCAGACCCAGCACAACACGACGCTTGGCCTGCTCTTCGAACATGGTGTCCGGCAGCATTTTCGCCGCATCTTCCGGGTTGATCTGACCACCGAACTGCTGAACCATCTGGCCACGCAGAGTCTGAACTTCGCCAGCGACCAGTGCAGCCGGAATTTCAACTTCGTGCTTTTCGAACAGCTGGTCCATGACCTGAGTCTTGACCTTGTTCAGGGCTGCATTCTTGAGCTCGCGAACCATGTTGCCGCGTACTTCTTCGCGGAACTTGTCTTCGCCACCCTCTTCAACACCGTAAGCGGCGAAGAATTCGTCGTTCAACTCAGGCAGCTCGGGCTTTTCAGAAGCCGTTACCTTGATCGTGAACACAGCGTCCGCGCCACGCAGGTTTTCCGCCTGGTAATCTTCCGGGAAGGTTACTTCAACGTCTTTTTCTTCACCGGGCTTCATGCCGATGATGCCATCTTCAAAGCCCGGAATCATGTTGCCGGAACCCAGTACCAGATTCTGACCTTCTGCGGAACCGCCCTCGAATTCCTCACCGTCCTTACGGCCAACGAAGTCGATGGTGACGCGGTCGCCTTTCTGCGCCTTGCGCTTGGTTTCTTTCCAGCCGGACTGCTGCTTGCGCAGCACGTCAATCATGTTGTCGACGTCGGCGTCGGTCACTTCCGCTACCGGGCGCTCAATGGCAACTTCGGCCAGGTCCGCCAGTTCCACTTCCGGGTACACTTCGAAAGTGGCCACGTATTCCAGGTTCTCGCCCGGGGCAACGTTCTTGGCTTCGATGCTCGGCTGACCCGCCGGCTTCACCTGCTCTTTCTGGACCGCGTCATAGAAGGAGCGGCTCATTACTTCGCCCAGCACTTCCTGGCGAACGCCCGCACCAAAGCGCTGGCGAACCACTTTCATGGGCACCTTGCCCTTGCGGAAGCCGTTGATACGTACGGTTTTGGCAGCCTGCTGAAGGCGCTTGTCAACTTCCTTCTCGACGATTTCCGCCGGCAGATTGACGGTAAGGCGACGTTCCAGGCCGGAAGTTGTTTCGATAGAAACCTGCATGATAATCCTCGTGAGACTCTTCTCTACAATCGCACCGGGCCGCAAATCATTTACGCCGCAGCGCCAGCGTTCAGCGGTTGCCGGGCTGTTACGACCGGCCGCCAAATACAATTCGCCCGCACCCTCTATCGGCGGTGATCCGGATCTCCAGACCAGTCCACCGGGCACGGACTTCGAAATTCCTGTTTGGTGGGGACGGGGAGACTTGAACTCCCACACCTTGCGGCACCAGAACCTAAATCTGGCGTGTCTACCAATTCCACCACGTCCCCATACCTCATCACGCCCTAACTCCTTGATTTTTCAGCATTTTTGCAGAGAAATCCCGGCGAGCCCCGACGAGGGGAGCAGATTGTGCCACAGCGCGCACAGCGCTTCAACAAAAGCCGCCCCAGCCCGACTGATTGGCGGCTCCCGTTCCCAAAAAGCAACAAGGCGCCAAATTGGCGCCTTGTCTTCGGGATCTACCCCAGGGTCAAACCCTTTCGACGATGGTGGTAATCCCCTGCCCCAGACCGATACACATGGTCGAGACGCCGAGATTGCCGCCCTCGTTCTGCATCACGGACAGCAGGGTGCCGGTGATGCGCACGCCGGAACAACCGAACGGATGGCCCAGGGCAATGGCGCCACCGTAGAGGTTGACCTTCTCGTCCATCTTGTCGAGCAGGTTCAGATCCTTCAGGACCGGCAGCGCCTGGGCCGCAAAGGCTTCGTTCAGCTCCACCTTGTCGATATCGTCAATGCTCAGCCCTGCCCGCTTGAGGGCATTCTGGGTAGACGGTACCGGGCCGTAACCCATGATGGACGGGTCCACGCCCGCCAACGCCATCTCACGCACCTTGGCGATCGGGGTCAGCCCCAGGGACTGGGCCCGCTCCGCGGACATGATCAGCATCACCGAGGCACCGTCGGTAATCTGCGAAGAGGTACCGGCAGTCACCTGGCCGTGTTTCGGGTCAAACGCCGGTCGCAACTGCGCCAGCCCCTCGACGGTGGTGTCGGGGCGAATGGTCTGGTCGCTCTCTACCAGGTAGGGCACGCCGTCGTCGTCGTGACCCTCGATGGCAATGATTTCCCGGTTGAACTTGCCTTCCTTGGTGGCGGCCGCGGCACGCTGGTGGGAGCGAGCACCGAACTCGTCCATCTGCTGGCGCTGGATACCGTGCATCATCGCCAGGTATTCGGCAGTCATCCCCATGGAACCGGCTGCCTTGGCCATGTGGCGGCCCAGCATCGGGTTGGGGCTCACGTGCTCCATCATGTTCAGGTGGCCCATGTGCTCCACCCCGCCCACGACATAGACGTCACCGACGCCCGCCTTGATGTTGGCGGCAGCGGTGTGCAGCGCGGACATGGAGGACCCGCACAGGCGGTTCACGGTCTGCGCCGGGATGGTGTGCGGCAGGCCGGCGCGCAGCACGATCATACGGGCAACGTTGAAGCCCTGCTCGTCGCGCTGCATCACACAACCCCAGATGAGATCGTCGATCTCTTTCGGATCCAGCTTGTCGTTGCGCTGCAGGAATTTTTTCAGCAGTTCGGCGGACAGGTCGTCCGCGCGAACATTGCGGTAAACACCGTTTTTGGAACGACCCATGGCAGTACGCGCATAGTCGACGATTACGGCATCTCTAGGATTCAGGCTCATGGAAACTCTCCTTACTTGTCGCCGTAGTAGGTGGTGCCATTTTTGGCCATTTCGCGCATGCCTTCGGTGGGCTGGTAGAGCTCGCCCAGGTCAGCGTGCTTCTCTGCCATCTTCACGAAGTTGTCCATGCCGATGCTGTCCAGCCAGGCAAAGATACCGCCGCGGAACGGCGGGAAGCCGATGCCGTAGATCAGCGCCATATCCGCCTCTGCCGGCGAGTCGACAATGCCCTCTTCCAGACAGCGCGCCAGCTCGGTGGCCATCGGCACCATCATGCGCTCGATGATTTCGTCCTTGTCGAATTCGCGTCGCTCGGCCACGTGCGGCTTGAGCAGCTCGTACGCCTCCTCGGTAGCGACCTTCTTCGGGCGGCCTTTTTTGTCTTCTTCGTAGTTGTAGAAGCCCTTGCCGTTCTTCTGGCCGTAGCGCTCCGCTTCGTACATCACATCGGAAGCGGCCTTGAAGGTTTTACCCATACGATCCGGGAAGCCTTCCGCCATCACCTTTTCGGCGTGTACGCCGGTATCGATACCGACCACGTCCATCAGGTAAGCCGGGCCCATCGGCCAGCCCCAGCGCTCCATTACCTTGTCGACTTCCTGGAAGTCGGCACCGTCGCGCACCAGCATGGAGAAGCCGGCGAAATACGGGAACAGCACGCGGTTTACCAGGAACCCAGGGCAATCGCGCACAACGATCGCTTTCTTGCCCATTTTGTTGGCATAGGCAACCACGCGGGCAACCGCGGTTTCGGAAGTCTTCTCACCGCGAATCACTTCCACCAGCGGCATTTTGTGTACCGGGTTGAAGAAGTGCATACCGAGGAAGTTTTCCGGGCGTGCCAGCGGCTCCGCCAGGGTGTCGATGGAGATGGTCGAGGTATTGGAGGCAATGACGGTATCGTCGCTGACCTTGGTCTCTACCTCTTTCAAAACCGCGTGCTTCACCTTCGGATTTTCGACCACGGCTTCCACCACGATATCGACATTGTCGAAACCGTCGTAACTCAGGGTCGGCTCGATGCGGTTGAGGGTCTCGGCCATTTTCGCCGGGGTCATGCGTCCGCGATCCACCAGCTTGGTGAGAAGCTTGCCAGCTTCCTTAAGGCCCAGGTCGATTCCCTTCTGATCGATATCCTTCATCTTGATCGGCGTGCCTTTGTAGGCGGACTGGTAGGCAATACCACCGCCCATGATGCCGGCACCGAGTACCGCAGCGCGCTCGATCTGCTTGTCGGATTTCTTCTCCCAGCCCTTGGCGACCTTGCTTACTTTCTGATCACTCAGAAACAGGCCCACCAGGGATTTGGCGGTACCGGTCTGGGCGCTGGCGATGAACTGCTGCTGTTCGATCTTGAGCGCTTCATCGCGGCCGACCTTGTAACCCTGCTCGATGGAGGTCACCGCATTGACCGGGGACGGGTAGTTTCTGCCCGCCTGCTGGCCAACAAATGCCTTGGTGGTAAAGAAGGCCATCAGTGCTTCGGTGTCGTTCAGCGGGATCGGGGACTTCTTCTTTTCCCGGCGCTCTTTGTAATCCAGTTCGCCGGCGATTGCGCGTCCCAGCACCTTCAGCGCTGCGTCTTTCAGCTGATCATTGGCCACAACCGCATCCACCGCGTGCGCGGTCAATGCTGCCGCTGGCTTCTGCTCTTTGCCCGCGGCAATCCACTCGGCCGCCACATCGACACCCACAACCCGCGGCAGGCGCACGGTGCCGCCCCAGCCCGGAATCAGGCCGAGCTTCACTTCCGGCAGGCCGACTTTGGCCTGGTCGCCCATCACGCGGAAATCACAGCCCAGGCAGACCTCGAAACCACCACCCAGTGCATAGCCATTGATGGCTACCGCAGTGGGGAATGGCAAGTCTTCCAGGCGATTGATGTTTTCGTTGTTCTTGTTCATCAGGTTGGCGATACCTTCATCTCCCGCGGAGAAGGCGTCACCGAACTCGGTGATGTCGGCGCCGACGATAAACACGCCCTTGCCGCTGGTCAGCAGCAGGCCCTTGATATCACCGGCTTTCTCGATTGCATCCAACGCCTGAGACAATTCTCCGACGGTCAGACGATTGAATTTGTTGACGGATTCGCCTTCCAGGTCGAACTTCAGTTCCGCGATGCCGTTGTCCAGCATCTGCACTGAAAGTGCTTTGCCACTAAATAACATTATTGACCTCGTTGTTTGGTGACCGGTTCTGACACCAGAGTATGCACCGGTCCGGGGGGTCGGGATTTAAGTTTGACTGACAATCTGGCAGCGCCACACATTACAGGACTCAATGACGATATCTGCGAGTACAGTCAACGAAACCTAGTATAGCCAGATTCAAACGTGCGTTTGAATACCATTTCTACCATATCCACTGTCCGCTTTGGCGCAGACAGGCCATATCCGATCAATCTTTACGCAAAATGACCACAGGGCGTGAGGTTCGGGGAAGTTCCCTGAGCCCCGCGGCTGCAGCAATAGTAGTTGCACCGGGCCACCGGCATGAACAATTAACCGTCGGGACCGGGGAACACTGGACGCGGCAAGCGCGGAGAGAACCCCACAGGGAAAGGTGCGGGCCGCCGCAGGCGCCCCGCACCGAGTGGGTATACAAAATCGGAATAAAAGGAAGGAAGCGGCAGGCGAAAGCCCTAAACCATATCGCTGAACGGGTTTTCTCCCGGCAGCACGACGTCGCCGCCGATGCCCGGCAGGGTTATCCGTTCGCCGTCGCAGGCAATACCGCTCTCATCGATCAACCCCTCCCCAAAGCGGTAGATAGCCTTCAGCTCCCCGCGGCTGGCACTGGCGTCGTATGCCGCCGCCTGCTCGGTGACCGCCTCATTGCGCTTGCGATAGGCGGTAAGGGTGTCCTCGCCGTGGCGCTTGCCCAGCATGCGCTCCACCACGTGGGGTGCCAGCACACTGGCAGTGGCATTGTTGCCGCCAAACCCTTTCGAGTTGAGGAATGCCACATCCAGGGACTCCGGCGCGCGCTCCACATGTTGCAGGGACAGCGCCAGGTGATCGTGATGGACATCATCGGCAATGCGATCGACCGTGGTAATCCCCGGCAGGATGCCGCGGGCAAAGATACCCAGACTGGTAATCAGCTGGTCGCCGCTAGCGGCAGCAACCGTGTGCCCCAGGAAGGCTTTTACCGCACACACCGGCCAGGCCTCGATACCGAATGCGGCGGCCAGGCGATCGAAAATCGCAGACTCCGTCACCCGGTTTTGCGGGGTGCTGGATCCGTGAGCCTGCACAAAGCTGCGCTGGCGCAGACTTTCCTCGCCGAGGATCGCCCGCACCTCAGACATGGCGCGGGCCACGGTCAGATAGTTGCCCGGGCCGGGAGCCGAAATCGACTTCTTGGGACCGTCCGCATTGACGAACACGTTGGCCACCGCGCCGTGGATGGGCGCACCCAGCTCCAGCGCCAGCTCATCATCCATCAGGATCACCCACTGGGTGCCCTCACCCAGGGTGAAACCGCAGTTCTCGCCAAACGGACGACTGGCGCGGCGGAAATCGATATCGCCGCCGAATACCTTGCGCAGACCATCGATATTCGCCAGCGCCCCCATGGTGGTGTAACCGTCCACCACTTCCGGCACCAGCGGTGCTTCCGCGGCACCGACCACCGCAACCCGGGCGCGACCGCAGCGAATGTCTTCCACCGCCGCGCGCAGGTTGTAAAGATAAGTGGCGCAGGCGCCGGCTACCGCACCGGTAGTGCCCACGCTACCGAGCACATAGGCGTTCACAAAGTCCGCCGGCATACTGGTAAGCCCCAGTGCCAGCTGCTTCGAGCTGACCCGGTTGCCGCGCAGGCGCGACTGCAGAAGACCACCGTTGCCGTTGGGGTCCAGCTGGCTCATGGCAGAGCTGGCGTACACGGAAATATTGTCCGGCCCCGCCTTGGCGACCACCTGTTCCCAATCGATACCCAGGGACTGGACCGCGTCCGAGGCGCCGAGAATGGCGAGCTGCAGGCCCCGCGGGTGAAAACGGGAGTTGTACAGTTCCCCCGGTTCGAACCCGGTAGGCAGCTGGCCGGCAGAGCCCACCGCGATTTCCCGGTAGCTGTCGAGCATCACCGACAGGGACTCGCAGCGCACGCGCACGCGGCCGTCTTCCAGGGAATCCACCGACCAGCCCTCGGGCAGTGGTGCCGGGAGCTGGCGCGCAGACATTTCGAAGGTAAACCCGCCCTCGCTCTGCAGCTGTGCAGGCTGGTGGAAGTGGCATTTGCGGTAATCGTAGAAGCGCGTCTCCAGCTCCCGCACCAGGGTGCCGTCGAGCACCTGCTGTTCGAGGGCGGCGTCCAGGGGCCCGCCAGCGGCGTCGCCGGTTCGCAGGCCCATCAGTGCGGCGAGATCGGAAAGCGTTGCGGTGCGCTCAGCGGCGGACAGACTATCCAACACCAGACGGCTATAACCGCGATGGAAAGAACTGCGACCTGCGGGGTTAAATCCCCCGAATGCGGTGATAACGGGTAGGCGCTGCATCCTGACCTCCAGCCTGTTCAACAAGAGCAAATTCGATGGTGCGCCAGTTTAGGGGCTGGCGATTCGGCCGGGTTATGGGCATACTGGCCAGCAATTTTGAGCATCTGGCCAATTTGTGCCCGGTCTCCGCAAGTGTGACAACTCGGTCACAGGGTTCGGCGACCGTTCAGGGAGTAGCTGTTACCCATGCGCACTGTCACCTTTATCCTAGTCGACCAAATGCTTTCAACCGGCACCGTGCTGCCGCTGGAAATGCTGCGGGGTGCCGAGAGCCGCGCGCGCGCCAATGGTGACAGTGCATCCCTCAAGCTGGTCACCGCCAGTATCGACGGCAAACCGGTCAAGTCGCGCTCGGGCTTCCAGCTGGCGCCGGATGTGGCACTGGCCGATGCGCCGGACAGCGACATCGTCTACCTCCCTGCCCTGTGGCGAAACCCCCGCCCCGCCCTGCGCCGCAGCGGTGCGCTGCTGCAATGGCTGAAGCGCCAGGCGGAGCTGGGCGCGGCGATCAGTGCGGTGGGCACCGGCGTGTGCTTTATGGCGGAGGCCGGACTGCTCGATGGCAAGCCGGCAACCACCCACTGGCATTACTTCGACCAGTTTGCCGCGGATTACCCGCAGGTGAAGCTCAAGCGCCAGTACTTCATCACCCAGGCGGACAAGCTTTTCTGTGCCGCCAGCGTCAATGCGCTGGCCGATGTGACGGTGCACCTGATCCGCCAGCTCTACGGCCCCGCCATTGCCAGCCATGTGGAGCGCAACTTTTCCCACGAGATTCGCCGCCCGTTCGATGAAATTGCCTACTCGGAAGGGGCGGTCCACCTGCACCCGGACGAGGATATCGTGCAGGCGCAGACCTGGCTCAAACAGCATTGCAGTGAAGACGTGAAACTCAGTGAAGTGGCGAAGTATTTCGACATGAGCGTGCGTTCTTTCAACCGCCGCTTCAAACTGGCAACCGGCCAGACACCCCTGCAGTACCTGCAGAATGTGCGCGTGGATATGGCCCGAGAGCTGCTGCAATCCAGCAATCTTTCAGTGAATGAAATCGCGGAAAAAGTCGGCTATCAGGACATGGGGCACTTTACCGCCCTGTTCAAAAAGTTTCTCGCCACCACTCCCAGCGAATACCGCACCACGGTCAGGGCCAAGTTGTTCCGGGTGAACACCTGACCCTCAGCCAACACCTGCCGCCATTAGCGCTTGCGCAAAAAAATCACATCCGCAGCGGGAAACGTCAGTTCGGCGTCGAATTTCTGCGCCAGCCATTTGAACGTCACCGCACTGAAAAACACGATATGGGTGGGGTCGCGGATATAGTGCCAACTGGCAAACCGTTCCCGGGAAATCACCAGTTTGGTCATCAGCGCCAGCAGGCCGCCGCGATGCAGCAGGCTCCAGAGCCGCTCCAGCTCGGACAGGGGATCGCACAGGTGCTCCACCACCTCGGTACTGACAACAAAATCGTATTGCCGGTGGAGTGCGCCGGTGTCCGCGAAATAAAAATGATCGTACAGCGACACCCGATGTCCGGCCTCCGCGAGCATCCGCGCCAGCAGTGGCGCCGGCCCGCAGCCGAAATCAAGTCCCGAGGATGCCGGCGGCAGCGCGTCGATCAGCGGCACTGCACAGCGAGCGAGAAAACGCCGGTACCCGGCATCTTCCTCGCTGTTTTCGTGCAGGTCGTAATAGGCTTTCTCCTCTGCCGCGGAAAGCCAGTATTCAGAAGGCACGAAAACCAGTGCGCAATTAACGCACTGGTTGTAGGGGCGAAATTTATCGCGGTGAAAGGGCTGTGCCGGGTGGCGGCACAGCGGACAGCGATTACTGTCAGGCAGCTCTGTCACTCGACGCCTGCTCTTCAGCCGGGTTCACATCTTCGGCCTTTTGCGATTGCAGCAGCTTGCCGTTGGAAATTTCAATTTTGCGCGGTTTCATTGCCTCCGGAATTTCCCGCACCAGATCGATGTGCAACAGGCCATTTGCCAGCTGGGCTCCGGTGACTCGCACATGGTCTGCCAGCTGGAAGCGCCGTTCAAAATTGCGCGCGGCAATACCGCGATGCAGGAAATTGCGACTGGTTTCTTCCGCCGGCTTTTGACCGCTGACAGTCAGGCGGTTTTGTTCCATTTGGATATCCAGTTCGGAATCATCAAAGCCGGCAACCGCCATGGAAATTCGGTAGGCATCCTCTCCGGTCAACTCGATGTTGTAGGGGGGATACGCGGGCTGGTTCTGCTCGGCGGAACTCATCGAGTCCAGCAGGTTCGCCATACGATCGAAGCCGATTGCAGAACGGTACAGGGGAGAAAGATCTAAAGTACGCATTGTTATATCCTCAATTCAGAGCAATATTTACAGGGCCCGTCAAAGACCGGGCGTTTCAATATCCCGCCGCCATCAATCCGGCAGTCGGGGTTTCCGGAGAGGCACCTCTGTCGAGCCTGCCTCCCTCAAGAACAGAGATATGGCCTCGGAGAGGCTATTCAAGACCTTGCAAACATTTTTTTTGCGCACCTTGCAGTCACGGCAAATCAAATGAAACCACGAGCGGCTACGCGCGCTCCAACTTCTTCAGGGAGGATCGATGGCAGATGTAAACGGTGAGGTGCGGTTGTTTATCGGCGTGGAACCTGACAGGGCAACCCAGAAATTCCTCGATGCAACGGTCGAGCACTTGCGCCGATTGTCACTGCCGCGGGATGCGCGCTGGATCGGCCACAGCAACCGGCACCTGACCCTGGCATTTCTCGGTGAAGTTGCCTCGACACAGGTGGAAGACATCGAGTCGCGCTTGCAGGCAACAGCCTCGCGGCATCCAGCGCTGTTCGCCCAGGCCGTATGTACCCAGCCCTTCCCGAAACAGCGCTCCCGCTTGCTGGCCACCGAATTGCTGCCCAACCCGGAGCTGGACGCCCTGCACCGGGACTGCCGCCAGCTGATGCTGGATATTGGGATACCACCGGAAAGCGCCAGCTACCGGCCCCACTTCACCCTGGCGCGCTCGCGCCGGGGCTTCTCACGGCTGCAGCCCCTGCCCGCATCTCACCTCTGCCACCTGGACAACCTGGTGCTCTACCACAGCCTGCTGGCACCCGGCGGCAGCCAGTACAGCAAACTCTGCCAATACGCGCTCAGCGGATAGCGCCCACCGGGAAGCAGGCACAAAAAAGCCCGCTTGCGCGGGCCTTCTCTCCAGATTCGGGGCCTCACTTCAGCTGTGACAGCACATACTCCGGATACATCACCAGGCGCGGCCGGGACAGGCGCCGGGCATCAAATACAAAGACGTACCGGGTACCATCGTCGTCAG
>NZ_CAJXKH010000111.1 GCF_913055755.1 uncultured Microbulbifer sp. | reverse complement strand
CACTGAACACCCTGGTGGACTACCGCTACCAGCCCAATTACCAGGCCCAGAATGGCGAGGCCGGTCGCGGCCGCAACTGTACCGGCGCCAAGGGTGAAAGCCTGGAATTGAAAGTGCCGGTGGGTACCACCGCCATCGATGAGGAAACCGGGGAGACCCTCGGCGACCTGCTGGAGCACGGCGAGAAACTGCTGGTGGCCCAGGGTGGTTTCCACGGGCTGGGCAATACCCGCTACAAGTCCAGTACCAACCGCGCCCCGCGCCAGACCAGTCCGGGCTCTGAGGGTGAGAGTCGTCACCTCAAGTTGGAGCTCAAGGTACTGGCGGATGTGGGTATGCTGGGCTTGCCGAATGCCGGTAAATCCACGTTTATCCGCGCGGTGTCCGCGGCCAAGCCGAAGGTGGCCAACTACCCCTTCACCACTCTGGTGCCGAACCTCGGTGTGGTGAAGGTGCAGAAATATCGCAGCTTTGTGATTGCCGATATTCCCGGTCTGATCGAGGGGGCCGCTGAGGGCGCCGGGCTGGGGATTCGCTTCCTCAAGCATCTGACTCGCTGTCGTGTGCTGTTGCACTTGGTGGACCTGGCGCCGTTTGACGGCTCGGATCCCGCGCAGAATGCACTCACGATCGAGCACGAACTGGAGCGGTTCAGTCCTACCCTGGCCAAGCGCGAGCGCTGGCTGGTACTGAACAAGACCGACCTGGTGCCGGCAGATGAGCTGGAAGAGCGCTGCCAGTCTGTGGTCAATGCGCTGGGCTGGCAGGGCCCGGTATTCCGCGTGGCGGCGATTCGCGGTGAAGGCACGGATGTGCTCTGTGGCCAGTTGATGGATTACCTTGAAGAGCTCAAGGAGCAGGAAGAGCTTGACGGCGACCTGTTCGAGGCCGAGCAGGCTGCGCAGCGCCAGATGCAGGCGGAGGCCCGTGAGCGTATCGGTGAACTGCGCGAGATTCAGCGCGCCAAGCGCAAGGCCGCGAAAGAATCTGGTGAGGATGATGAAGATTGGGACGACGACGACTACGACGTGGATGTAGAATATCGTCCCTGATTTTTGTATCCCCACAGTCGATAATCTTGCCGGGATGCATCCTGACATGAGGAACACATGGATTCCATCTCGGCTCGCCAGCAGTTATCTACCAGCAAACGCTGGGTCATCAAAATCGGCAGTGCCCTGCTCACCGACAACGGGCGGGGTGTCAATCGCGCGGCGATCCAGAACTGGGCCGAGCAGATAAGCGCCCTGCGCCGCCAGGGAATCGAGGTGGTGCTGGTGTCTTCCGGTGCCGTGGCCGCGGGCATGGACCGCCTCGGCTGGCGCAAGCGGCCCGAATCCGTCCATCAGCTGCAGGCTGCGGCGGCGGTAGGGCAGAGCCATCTGGTGCAGGTATACGAGCACGCCTTCGGTCAGTACGACTGCCGCACCGCACAGATCCTGCTGGATCACGACGACCTTTCCAATCGCACCCGCTATCTCAATGCCCGCAGCACGGTGAAAACCCTGCTGTCCCTCGGGGCGGTGCCGATCATCAATGAAAATGACACCGTAGTCACCGACGAGATCCGCTTTGGTGACAACGATACCCTCGGTGCGCTGGTGGCGAACCTCGTTGAAGCGGATGTCCTGCTGATTCTGACCGATGCTGAGGGGCTGTTTACCCAGGACCCCCGGGATAACCCGGCGGCGGAGCTGGTGCGCGAGGCGGTGGCCTCGGACCCGAGGCTGGCGGCCATGGCGGGGGATTCCCGCAGTGGGCTCGGCCGCGGCGGTATGTCCACCAAGGTGCGGGCGGCGCAGCTGGCGGCGCGCTCCGGTGCCTGCACTGTCATCGTTGGCGGTGCCATGGAATCCGTGATCGAGCGGGTTGCCGCCGGGGAGGCGCTGGGTACGCTGCTGCTGCCGGAGTCGGACCCACTGGCCGCGCGCAAGCGCTGGCTGGCGGGGCAGTTGCAGGTGCGTGGCCAGCTGATACTCGACGAGGGCGCCGCGCGTGCACTGCGCAGTCAGGGCAAGAGCCTGCTGCCGGTGGGTGTGACCGCGGTGAGCGGGCGTTTTCATCGCGGCGAGCTGGTGAGTTGTATCGGCCCTGATGGTGAGGAGCTGGCCCGTGGGCTGGTGAATTACGACAGCGCCGAGGCGCAGAGGATTCTCGGGCAGGCTTCAGACAGAATTGCCGATCTGTTGGGATACCGCGATGACGACGAACTGATTCACCGCGACAACCTGATTCTGCTCTAGGGGCGTTTTTAGGTAGGCACAAACAGGCAGGCACAAAAAAGCCCCGCGGTGCGGGGCTTTTTGCGTTCAGGAAGTGGCGGCCTTAGGCAGCCAGCTTCTTGATCTGGGCATTCAGGCGGCTCTTATGGCGAGCGGCCTTATTCTTGTGAATGATGCCCTTGTCAGCCATACGGTCGATGACCGGCACAGCAGCCTCGTAGGCAGTTTTGGCTTTTTCCGCATCACCTGCATCAATGGCCGCAACTACCTTTTTGATGTAGGTGCGCACCATGGAGCGCAGGCTGGCGTTGTGATTGCGGCGCTTTTCGTTTTGGCGCGCGCGTTTCTTCGCTTGAGGTGAGTTGGCCACCGGTTGCTCCTGTCTGGAATCTGTAAAACTCGAACATCGGGCCGGGGGCCCGTTTGGGACGCGACATTATCCCCAGCGTTGGTTGTTTGTCAACCGCTTGCCGCAGGAGTTTGTGACTGGCGCGGAGCCATTCAATCGAGGTCTCTCAGCGGGGCAGGGTAAGGGTGAAAATCACGCCGCTGCCGTCGTCGCGATTGGCGGCTTCCAGTTTGCCCTGGTGGAAATCCGCAATCAGCCGGGCAATGTGCAGTCCCAGCCCCAGGTGGCCGGCCTTGCCGCCGTCGTCGCGCACCGAGACCAGGGAGTCGAACAGCTTCAGGCCGAATCCCCGGGGCAGCAACGGCCCCGGATTGCTCACGGAAACCCGGTATTCCCGCTTGTCCTGTTCCAGCGCAAGCTGGATCTCGCTCCCTTCGGGCGCAAAGCTCACCGCATTGTCTACCAGTTTGTCCAGCAATTGCGCCAGCAGCTCGGGGGCGCCGTAGTAGAGCTGCCTGCCCTCCGGCAGCACCAGGCCGAAGCGCTGTGAGGGGTGTGCGTCGCCGTAACTCTGCTCCAGCACCTGCAGCAGGTCCGCCAGATCAAACTCCTCCTTGTCCGCCTGGCTGATACTGGCCTCCAGATGAGTGGCGGCGGACAGGGCGTTGAGGATGGACGACAGGCGGGCGCTGCCATCCGCGGCGCGGTCCGCGTAGCGGCGGCTGTCGTCGTCCAGTTCACCGGCGCTGAGGTTGTCCAGTGAGGAGCGCACCACCGCCAGCGGGGTGCGCAGTTCGTGGGACAGCTTGCTGGCGAGGCTGCGCAGGTACTGGTGATAGTGGTCCAGCTCCGCCAGCAGGCTGGCAAATGCCCGGTTCAGCGCGCCCAGCTCATCGTTCACGAACGGGCGCGGGAAGTCTCCCCGCAGGCGCCCACTGGCGTCCACCGCGTTGCGTGCGGCGCGGTGCAGGCGGCGAATGCGCCAGGAAAGCCAGCTGGCATAACCCAGTAGAAGCAGTAGCACCAGTCCCGCGGCGCCGGCGGTAGTAAGCCACAGGCGCTGGGCGGCGGTTTCGGTCAGGGACTGCAGCGCGCTGCTGGACTGGGCGGCGATGACGCGGCCGAGTAGCGGGCGCTCGACGATGTCGTCTGCACGGGTAATCACCGGCACACTCACGGCGCCGATGCGCTCGCTGCCGGGGGTACCGGTATTGTCGCCGGAGGCGCTGAACCACTCGCCGGCGGTTTTCCGGTTTTGGGTCAGAGAATCGGGAAACTGCTGTTGCGGCAGCGGTGGCAGCTGGTCCGTTGCCAGCAGCTGGCGGTAAAACCACGTCCGCAGCCAGTGCCAGTCTTCTGCGGGTTTGGGGGCGCCATCCGGGTGGGATGTGGGGCGGCCGGTGCGCGCCAGCACAAAGCCCTCCTGGTCCACCACCGTGAGTTGCAGGTGCGGGCGCGCAAAGTGCTCCAGCTCCTGTTGCAGGGCGGGCAGGGGCTCTACCAGTGCGCCGGGGCGCCCGTCCGCAGGCAGGGTGCCGGCTATGTGCATCGGTTGCCCGCCGCGGCTGTCACTGCGGTCGAGCACGCGCAGTGCCAGTTCGCCCCCGGTCAGGGCAAAGGGCAGGCTCAATTCCAGCTGGTAGCCGCGGCTCGAGGCGGTCCAGCGCCCGCGAATCCGCAGTTCCCGTTCGTACGCGCCGCGGCGCGGGTTGTGCCAGTAGGCAAATACCGGGCCCTGGCTCGCGACCGGCAGGACATATTTCTGTCGGGCGGTATACAGCTCGATGGTATCGCCGCTGGAAACCTGGTTGCTGCGGGGGTCGTGGTAACTGGGAGTGCCATCCCTGGCGGTCAGCAGCAGGTAGACCTGGCTGTTGCGACGACCGAGGGTGACCTGGGCCTGGGGCTCGCCATCTGCCGACAACAGTTGTCTCGGCTGTAGCTGCTGGCCGCGCCAGTCGCCACCGTAGCCGTCCACCAGTGGTGCCTGGGGCAGCGGGTTCAGGTACAGCTGGGCGCCGGGGGGGCGGCCGTAGCGCTCGCTGTCCGGGGCGATCAACTGCGGCGCACTGGCCAGTCGCGCGGCGATGGCGCTGCCAGTGGCCTCGAGTGTCTGCATCTGCCCCTGGGACAGGGCCCGGTCCACCTGGCGCAGGTACTGGCAGCCGGCCCAGGGCAGGGCCAGGGTAATAAGGCTGAGGAGGACCAGTTGGCGGCGTAATTTCACGGTGGTTTCTCTGCCGGCCTACACCTGCCAGCGGTAGCCCATGCCGTAGGCGGTACCGATGGCGTCAAATGCCGGGTCAATGGCCTGAAACTTGCGCCGGATCCGCTTCACGTGGGAGGTAATGGTGTTGTCATCCAGCACTACCCGCGCGGCTTCCATCAGCTGGCTGCGGGATTTCACATGGCCCGGGCGTTTGGCCAGGGCGTGCACAATCCAGAACTCGGTCACGGTGAGGTCCACCGGCTCCCCTTGCCAGTGGCAGTGCAGGCGCGAGACATCCAGGGTGAGGTCGCCCTGGGTGAGGGTTTCGCTGTCGTCGCTCTGGGACTGCATCACGCTGACCCGGCGCAACAGGGCGCTGATGCGCGCCTGCATATGGGGCAGGGAGATATCCTTGGTGAGGTAGTCGTCCGCGCCCAGGCGCAGCCCGGAGATGATGTCCAGTTCGGAATCCCGCGCGGTGAGGAACAGGATCGGCAGGGTGGGGGCCATGGCCCGCAGCTCTCGGCAGAGGTCGAAACCTCCCTCGATTTCCGCCCCCAGGCCCACGTCGATTACCGCCAGGTCCGGCAGGCGCTGGCGGAACGCTTCCAGTGCCTGCGGCCGCGTATGGTAGAGGTTGACCTGGTAACCGGTGCGGCGCAGGGCGTCGCGGTAGTTTTCGGCAATGGCAATCTCGTCTTCGACGATGGCAATAGTGGGGCTGCTCATAGGGGGCTCGCAGGGTGGTTCGGCGCCGGGTTAAATAGGTTATTCGGCGCAAAATCATGCCTGATAGGCGGGGCAGATGGCAAAGGGCGCCGCGAGCGGCGTGTCCCTGTGGGTGCAAACCAGAAAAAAGCGCGCAGCGATACTGCGCGCAAGATTACAGCTTCAGGGTTGCACTGTTGGGGTTCGGGGGCGGGCCGCCCGCTTTTGCAGAGCGGCAGTCCAGCGGTGTTGGGGGGCGGCTCAGAAGGTGCCGGCCATGGACTCCGGCGCGGCGAAGTGGATGTCCACCCGGCGCTCCAGGGCGTAGGCGTCGAGGTCGCCTTTGCTGGCCCTGGACTGGCTGGAGCCCAGGGCGCGGCGGCTGATGCGCTCGGGGGCTACACCGTAGGCTTCCAGGGCCCGCTGTACACTGAGGGCGCGCTGGTCGGAGAGGACATTGTTGTAACCGTCGCTGCCGCGGGGGTCGGAGCGGCCTTCCAGGTAGACCTGCAGGTCCGGGTGGCGCACCAGGAAGTCCGCCATGGCCGCAACCTGGCGCTCCTGGGCCTCCTGCAGCTGGTCGTCGCCGGTGGTGAACAGCATCTGGAACTGCAGGCTGTCGATGGCGAGTTGCTGCGCATCGTTGGCCGACAGTCGCGCTGCGTCCAGTTGTTGTGCCAGGTTGCCCAGTTCCGCGCGACTATCGGTCAGTTGAGTTGCCAGCATGTCAGCCTCTTCCGCTTGCTTGATCTGTTCGCCCAGCCAGGCTCCACCCAGGGCCCCGGCGATGAATCCGACCGGGCCACCAAAGGCGGCGCCCGCGACTGCGGCGCCGGTAAATACAGTGGCCTGCTTGGCCGGAGTCAGGGGTGAGCCCTGATGGTTGTTCTCGGTGTCAGTGGCGGCCGCAGATGCAGCGAGAGTGTTCAGGGTCAGACTGCTCAGGGTAACTGCCATCAACAATTTTTTCATGATCCTATTCCTTGCGATTAACGGTTTTAAATGGACTGCTCTTTGGTCCGGGTGGGCTGTGTTTCCCTGCCCGGTTGAGAGTCATTTAAACTTCGCAAGGAGGCGCTGGCGTGGCGCCAGCGGGGCAAATTGCGCAACAATTATGGCGAATTGTGGCGGCGCGCCCTGTGATTCAGTTCAGTCTCCGCAAAATCAGTGCTCAGGTTTTTGCTGACTGCGTCGATACCGCCGGTCGCGCGGCTGGTCGATCCGCACCCGCACCCGCTGGGGGCGGGGGCCCAGTGCCACCACGGCATATAACAGGGCCGCCAGAATCAGTGCGATTATCAGCGCATTGAAGGTCATTCCGTTTCTCCTCTGTTGCCGCCAATCCCTGCGGCTCGTCAGCTGCTTACCCTGAGTATAGTTCCGCATGGCGCCGAAAGTAGGCCGCGGTCTGCCATTCTGTGTAAAGCGCCCGCTGGCCCGGGGCGGAGTTTGCGGTAGACTTGCCGGCCATCGGGGCCGCAACCGGGCGGCTCGCCTCTTTTTATGCGCAGGAATTCACGGACGTGACCGAACCCCCAGCGGAGCAGCAGCCGAAACAGGAAAAAGAAGATAGACCGCGGGGCGGCCTGTTGCGGGGTACATCCGTGGTGGGCGGCGCCACAATGCTTTCCCGGGTGCTGGGACTGGCGCGGGATGTGGTGTTTGCCCGCTTTACCGGCGCCAGTGATGCGGCAGACGCGTTTTTCGTGGCGTTCAAGATTCCCAACTTTTTCCGCCGCCTGTTCGCCGAGGGCGCGTTTGCCCAGGCATTTGTGCCGGTGCTGGCGGAGTACCGGCAAAATGGCGGCATCGCCGCGGTTCGCGAGCTCAATGATCGGGTGGCCGGGGCGCTCGGCGGTACCCTGCTGCTGGTGACCCTGTTCGGGGTCCTCTGCGCGCCGCTGGTGGCGGGCCTGTTCGCCTTCGGCTGGTGGTGGGGCGGCAACGAGCCGGAAAAGTTCGCCATGGCCACGGACATGCTGAGGATCACCTTTCCCTATTTGATGCTGATTTCCCTCACCGGCTTTGCCGGGGCGATCCTCAACAGTTTTGACCGCTTCGCCATTCCCGCACTGACCCCGGTGCTGCTGAACCTGGTGCTGATCGCTGCTGCGACCATCGCCACCGGCTGGTTCGAACCGCCGATAGTCGCCCTGGCCTGGGGGGTGCTGGTGGCCGGGGTGGTGCAGCTGCTGTTCCAGATCCCCTTTCTGGTCGCCAGCGGCCTGTTGCCGCGGCCGCGCTGGGACTGGCAGCACCCGGGGGTGCGCAAGATATTGCGGCTGATGGCGCCGGCCATTTTCGGGGTCTCCGTTACCCAGATCAGCCTGGTGCTGGATACCGCCCTGGCCTCCTTCCTGCCAACCGGCTCCGTGACCTGGCTGTACTTCTCCGACCGCCTTACCGAGCTGCCCCTGGGGGTGTTCGGGGTGGCGGTGGCCACGGTCATCCTGCCGAACCTGTCCCGCCAGCACGCGGGCGGCGACCCCAGGCGCTTTCGCCACACCCTGGACTGGGCCCTGCGCAGTGTCACCCTGATTGCGCTGCCGGCGGCGGTGGCCCTGTTCGTGCTTGCCGAGCCGCTGCTCACGGTACTGTTCCAGTACGGCAATATGACTCCGCGGGACATGACCATGGCCGCCTGGTCCCTGCGCGCCTACACCTTCGGGTTGCTGTCCTTTATGCTGATCAAGGTGCTGGCACCGGGCTATTTCGCCCGCCAGGACACCGCCACGCCGGTGAAATTCGGGCTGATCGCCATCGCCTCGAAAATGGTGCTTAGCCTGCTGTTCGTGATCCCCCTGCACATGTATTTCCAGCTCGGGCACATGGGCCTGGCCGCGGCCACCGCCGGGCAGGCGGCGCTCAATGCCTTCCTGCTGTACCGGGGCTTGCGCCAGGGCGGCGTTTACGCGCCGGAGCCCGGTTGGCGGGGTTACCTTGTCCGCCTGCTGCTCGCCAACCTGGCCATGGCGGCAATATTGTTCGCCATACTCCACTACTGGCCCGCCTGGCACGACTGGGCCTGGTGGGAGCGCGCCTGGCGTATGGGCGCCCTGGTCGCTACTGGCGGTGCGACCTACGCCCTGGTCCTGCTGGCCAGCGGCCTGCGCCCACGGCATTTTCGGGCGGCCTCATGACCGGTGACGGTGCCCAGAAGCGGTGGAATTCCGGTATACTGCGCCGCTTGATTTTGCAATGGCGACGAGAGGTGGTGGAAGCACTGTGACCGAGCATCGGGAGCTGATTCGCGGGCTGCACAACCTGCGGCCGCACCATCGGGGCTGTGTGGCCACGATCGGTTCGTTCGACGGCGTGCACCTGGGGCACCAGGCCATCATCACCCAATTGCGGGCCAGGGCGGCGGAGTACAAACTGCCGTCGGTAGCGATTGTGTTCGAGCCCCAGCCCCACGAGTATTTCTCCGGCGAAAAGGCGCCGGCGCGGTTGATGCGCTTCAAGGAGAAGGTGTTGGCCCTGTTCGATGCCGGCGTGGACCGGGTGCTGTGCCTGCAGTTCAATGAGCGCCTGCGCAGCCTGAGCGCCGAGGCCTTTATCCAGCAGGTTCTGGTAGATGGCCTGGGTGTGCGCCATCTTGTTGTGGGTGATGACTTCCGTTTCGGTTGCGATCGCAGCGGCGATTACACACTCTTGCGAAAGACCGGTGCCGACGCCGGCTTTAGCGTAGAGGACACGGCGACACTGGAGATTGCCGGCGAGCGGGTGAGCAGCACGCGCATCCGCGAGGCGCTGCAAAATGCCGACTTTGCACTGGCCGAACAGCTGCTGGGCAAACCCTACCGGATCACCGGCCTGGTAGCCCGCGGCCGCGCCCTCGGCCGCCAGCTGGGAGCGCCCACAGCCAATGTGCGCTTGCACCGCTACCGTTCGCCGCTGGTGGGGGTGTATACGGTCACCGCTAAGCGCACCAATGGCAGCCCGATGGCGGGCAGCTGTATGGAAGTGGCCGGTGTGGCCAATGTGGGTTTCCGTCCTACCGTGGAAGGCGAGGGCGCGAAGCCGCTACTGGAAGTGCATTTATTCGATTTCAGCGGCGATCTCTACGGCCGGGAAATTGTGGTGACCTTCCATCACAAATTGCGCGATGAAGAGAAGTTTGAGTCGCTTGAGGTGCTCAAACAGAAGATCGCGGATGACATCCAAAATGCAAAAGACTGGTTTGCCAATCACTAGTCGACGATTCAAAACCCTGAGCTACAACAACCCGAGCTACAACCGAAGTAGATAGCCAATGACCGATTACAAAGCGACCCTGAATCTGCCTGAAACCGACTTCCCCATGCGCGGCAATCTGCCCAATCGGGAGCCGGAGATTCTGAAGAAATGGCAGGAGGGCAAGCTCTACGAAAAGATTCGCGAGGCACGTGCCGGTCGCGAACAGTTTATCCTGCACGATGGCCCTCCCTACGCCAACGGCGATATTCATATCGGTCACTCGGTCAACAAGATCCTGAAAGACATCATCGTTAAATCGAAAACCCTCGGTGGCTTCGATGCGCCCTACGTGCCCGGCTGGGATTGCCACGGCCTGCCCATCGAGCACAAGGTGGAGCAGAAAGTCGGCAAGGCCGGCGTCAAGGTGGACCACAAGACCTTCCGCCAGAAATGCCGCGAGTACGCCGCGAAGCAGGTCGAAGGCCAGAAGAAAGACTTTATTCGCCTGGGTGTTTTCGGCGAGTGGGACAACCCCTACCGCACCATGGACTTCCAGTTTGAGGCCGACATCATCCGCGCCCTCGGCGGCGTGGTAAAAAATGGCCACCTGTCACGCGGCTTCAAGCCGGTGTACTGGAGCGTGGTCGGCGGCTCTGCACTGGCCGAAGCGGAAGTGGAGTACCAGGATAAAACCTCTTTCTCCATCTATGTGAAATACCCGGTTACCGACGAAACGGCACTGGCCATCGCCGATGCCGCCGGTGGTCATGCCGGCGACGGCGATCTGTCGGTCGTGATCTGGACCACCACGCCCTGGACCCTGCCTTCCTCCCAGGCGGTGTCTGTGCATGCAGACCTCGAGTACGTTGTGCTGCAAGTGGGTAGCGAGCGCCTGCTGGTCGCCGCAGACCTGAAAGACGCGGTACTGGAAGCCGCGGGCCTGAGTGGCGAAGTGGTCGGCCGAATCCAGGGCGCTGCGCTGGAACACCTGAAGGTCAACCACCCGTTCTACGACAAACAGCTGCCGCTGATCCTCGCCGACCACGTCACCACCGATGCCGGTACCGGCTGCGTGCACACCGCGCCGGACCACGGCCCGGACGACTTCAATGTGGGCAAGCGCTACGGTATCGAGACCCTCAATTATGTCGACGACAACGGTGTCTACCGCGATGCGGTGCCGCTGTTTGCCGGCGAACACGTGTACAAAGTGGACGGCAAGATTGTCGAGCTGCTGAAAGAAAAGAATGTCCTGCTGTTTGAAGACAAACTCGTGCACAGCTATCCGCACTGCTGGCGTACCAAAACCCCGCTGATCTACCGCGCCACGCCGCAGTGGTTTGTCAGCATGCAGCAGAACGACCTGCTGGAACACGCGCAGAAAGCCGCGGACGAAGTGCAGTGGATTCCCGGCTGGGGCAAGGCCCGCATCGATTCCATGCTGGATGCCAGCCCGGACTGGTGTATCTCCCGTCA
>NZ_CAJXKH010000110.1 GCF_913055755.1 uncultured Microbulbifer sp. | reverse complement strand
GCCGGCGAGCCGTCGCTCAGTGAGATGACCGCCAAGGGCCTGGAACTGGTATAGAAAAACAAGGACGGCTACTTCATGCTGATCGAGGGCGGCCGCATCGACCACGGCCACCACGCCGGCAACGCCTACAATGCCCTGCACGACGCGGTGGAGTTCGCCAATGCAGTACAGGTGGCGATGGACAACACCGATCCGAAAGACACCCTCATCATCGTCACCGCAGACCACAGCCACACCTTCACCATCGCCGGCTACCCCACCCGTGGCAACCCGATTCTCGGCAAGGTGGTGGGCAACGACGAACACGGCGAGCCCATGGACCACCCGCAATTGGCTGCCGATGGCAAACCCTACACTACCGTGGGCTATGCCAATGGCCCTGGCTACGCCGATTTGGGTGAAGAAACCAATTCCGACGCCCGCATGAACGCGCCGGTGGGCACCGGCCGTGTCGACCTCACCGAAGTGGATACCCGCGCCCCGGGCTTTTTCCAGGAATCTCTGGTGCATTCCTCCGGTGAGACCCACGGCGGTGAAGACGTGGGTATCTGGGCTCGCGGCCCCGGCGCACACCTGCTGAGCGGTACCAACGAGCAGAACTTTATCTTTCACGTGATGGTGCATGCCGGGGGCCTGCTGGAAAACTAGCGAGCGGGTCACTCGACCGCTGTTTGCCACTTTTTCTGTTTGCGCCATGTTTTCCTGGCAAACAATTGCTGGCAGTGGCGGTCGATGTCTTTTCTTAAAATCTGCAGCCGCTGCTGGGCTCGGTCCAGCAGCGGTATCAGTTCGGCGCGGACCTCGGGATCGAGATTCGCGCTATTGCGGGCCAGAAAGTGGCACAGCAGGCGCAGGTCACGCCAGTCGCCCAGATCGCCTGCCAGCGTATTCAGCGATTTACAGCGCTTGCCGATTTTCTTCGGGTAGCGGTGTTGCAGCAGGCGACTGTGATACCACTGATCCTTTACCCGCTTGCGCAGGGTATGGAAACTCTGGTCGTCTTCATTTTTCCGCGCCTTTTTCAACGCCTTGCAGGCGCGCCGATAACTTTTCCTGTAGCCCCTGCGCAAGTCCTTCCACGTCAGCTGGTCGACCTTCCAATCGTCGATATGCAATCTGCCGCGCTGCAACAGATTGCGCGCCTCAAATAATTCATTGCCAGTGGCCTGGGGGATTCTGGCTTTCAGGTACGCCGCCATCTGCGGAAAATCTTCTGCCTGCAGTTGCTGTACAAGCGCCTGATACAGGGATGTCGCATCGCGGCTGCCGGAAAGCAGATCGTTGACGCTGCGGTAGTGGGCGTTTTCAAACTGGTAGAGGGATTCGCTGGCGGGGTCGGTTGTGCGGATCAGGCGCACCAGGGCGCGCATCTTCTTGCCGCGCTTGCGAATCTGGTGGGTGGCTTTTTCCCCGTCTGCGAGTTCTGTTTCCGCCAGCGCCCTTTCAAGCTGGGATCGTGCGATCTGTTTCAGCTTGTTGCCGATATCTGAGCCGGTTGGCAGCGAGTAGCGCATTGTGAAAGCTATTGGGTAAAGGGCTTTTCTAAGGGGCTTTTCAGGGCGAATCCGCTCAAGTTTAGGATGTTGTCGATAAAAACAAAAAAAGCCGCATCGTTTGATGCGGCTTTGAGGAAGAGGCCCGGAGGCCTCGGGTTTCTTGTTGTTGATCTGGGAAAACTTAGAAGGTGTAGTTGGCACCCAGGTAGAAGCTGCGGCCCAGGGTATCGTACATACCGGAGCCACCACCGATACCGCTCAGGTAGGCCGGCGGTTCCTGGTCTTCGATATTGTTGATACCGCCGTACACCTCGATGCTGTCCTGGAACAGGTAGCTGGCGCGCAGATCGTTGTAGCGCACTTCACCGGTGTTGCTCGGCGCCGCACTTTCCGGCTGGGAGAGACCCAGGTCGTACAGCGCCATGTCATCCAGGTAGCGGTGTGACCAGTTTACGGACAGATCGCCATAGCGGTAGGTGACATTCATGTTGTACGCATTGGTGGGGTCGCCCAGTTCGCCGTCGATACGGTCAACGCTGTCCGGCTCGTTCTGGAAGGAGTAGTCGTCCCGCTCCAGCAGGTGGGTGCCCTGCAGGCTCAGGGTCAGGCTGCCCAGTTCAGACTTGAACAGGTCGGCCAGCGCCATTTCGTAGCGCACTTCGTAGTCGATACCCTTGGCGGTGAGCTTGGAGGCGTTCAGTGCGGAGCTGGTCAGGGATACCAGGTCGCCGTTCGCGTCGCGCTCGATATTGCCGCAGAACTGGTTGTTGATGGAGGAGGCGTCCACACACTTGTCCAGGATGGTCTGGCCACCATAGTAGGAAATCGCATCTTCGATCTCGATATCCCAGTAATCTGCGGTGATGGTCAGGCCTTCCGCGAAGCGCGGAGTAACGACCAAACCGACGGTCTGGGTAACAGCGGTTTCTTCCTGCAGGTTCACGTTACCGCCACTGAAGCCCGGCAGTGTCGGCCCAGCATTGTACGGGAAGGTGGCGTTATCACCGACGCCCAGCGCCGC
Source organism: uncultured Microbulbifer sp. (assembly GCF_913055755.1). Taxonomy (GTDB): domain Bacteria; phylum Pseudomonadota; class Gammaproteobacteria; order Pseudomonadales; family Cellvibrionaceae; genus Microbulbifer. The sequence goes on along the minus strand of NZ_CAJXKH010000110.1, from coordinate 8,643 downwards.
ACAGTTGGCTGCCCGCTGCTCAGGGTTCGGAGCATAGGCGATTTCGGTGGGGTGACACGGGTCGGCAATGCTAAAGAAGTTCTGGCCCAGCGGCGCGAACAGCTCGTCGATGTTCGGTGCACGTACAGCCTGGGAGGCAGTTGCACGAACACGTACGTCGTCGACGATGGTCCAGTCGAGACCCGCTTTCCAGGCACCGGTGCTGCCGATGGTGGAGTAGTCTGCAGCGCGGTATGCGGTGTCGAATACCAGGCTCTGAACGCCGGGGAGATCGGACAGCAGCGGCGCGGACAGTTCCACGTAGGCTTCGGTCACGTCGTATTCACCTTTAGTGCTCGCCAGCGCGTTCATGAAGGTATCGCCGTTCTTGATGATATCGTCGAAATCTACAGCACTGGTTTCTTCGCGATATTCGAAACCGCCCACGACAGACAGCGGGCCCGCCGGCAGGTCGATGACGTCACCGCCGATAAAGCCGGAAGCTACGGTCTGGGTCATCTTCTCTTCGGAGCCGGTGTCGTCCAGCATTACCCAGTCGATCGCCTCCTGGGAGTTGAGACCGGAACCGAAAATGTTCAGTGGCTGACAGCCGGCCGCGCGCGCTTCTTCGTCGGCACATACGATTTCACCGGATTCCAGCTGGATTGCATCAACTGCCTGGAAGAAACGCTCTTCGTGACGGTTATTCACGTAGTAGATGTCGGCGTTGTATTCGCCGTACACCACGCTGGCCTCGTAGTTCCAGCGGCTGCCGATATCGCCTTTCACGCCAACCACATAGCGCTGGGTTTCGCGCTCGGTCAGATCGCCGCGATAGCCCAGGTCGGTATGCATGCGATAGGTGGCGGGGAGGTAGCCCCAGGATTCGAGCTGGGCTGCGGAAGCGGCAGCTTCTTCACTGAGGAACGGGTTGGTGGACTTGAACGGCGTCGCGCCAAAGCTCGCCTGGCCCCAGCTTTCCGCTTCGTGGGTCACGAACTTGCCTTCTGCAAACAGGCGCGTGGAATCGTTCAGGTCGAAGTGACCTTTCACGAACAGGTTGTTGGTTTCCATGCTCGGATACATCTGGTTCTCGCCGATCCAGCGGTAACCGTCACCACCGTCGCATCGCAGCCGGGAGTCACAGTAGTCGCCATATTGCTGGTCGCGGAATGAACCATCCGGATCCCAGGTCTGCGCCATATAGCCAGCCAAGCCTCCGGTTGCAGGATCCATGGCCCACAGCACGCCCTGTTCGCTCAGGATCGGCGCGGTGTAGTTTTCCACTACGATGCGATCCGGAATGCCATCTTCGGGGCCGGTGTCTTCCGGGTTGTACAGGGTGCCGTAACCTTTGGCGATCCACTCACGATCGGTGCCGTAGACGTCGCCGCGGCTGGTGTGTGAGAAGCTACCGGCAATATTGGCGCGACCGTCGAACAGGTTCTGACCGAAAGTGATGGAAGTCTCGGTGGTTTCTGCACCGCCATTTTCGGTGTCGCTGCCGAACGCGCTGATTTTCAGGCCTTCGAAATCGTCCTTCATGACGAAGTTGACCACGCCGGTAACCGCGTCGGCACCGTAAATGGCGGAGGCGCCACCGGTGATCACGTCGACGCGTTCGATCAGGTCTTCCGGAATGGTGTTCACGTCAACCGCAGAGGTACCTACGGAGGAGGCGATATGGCGGCGGCCGTCCTGCAGTACCAGGGTACGGGAAGTGCCGAGACCGCGCAGGTCCAGCAGGTTCAGACCCACGGTGCCGATAAAGCGACCGGAGTTCTGGCCGGAAAAGGTGGAGCGCAGAGCCGGGAGTTCGTTCAGGAAGTCACCCAGGTTGGTCTCGCCGCTGAGGCTGATATCTTCAGCGGTCAGGGAGGTAACCGGGGTTGGGCTTACCGCGTTGGGACGCGCGATACGGGAGCCGGTCACGGTGACTTGCTCAATGGTTCCCTCGTCGATGGAAGAAGCTTCTACGGCTTGGCTGTCTTCCTGCGCAAATGCGGGAGTGGCGCCAACGGCTGCGAGGATCGCGCCGCGGATGGCCATGGAAAGTATATTTCCTTTCATATTCTTATATCCCCCCCTTCAGGGTTCTTCTTGTCTTACCAGATAGTCTTGTCAGATCGTTGTGGACAGAATTTTCTGCCGTGAACCTGTAACGAATGGGAGGAAAGATCCCATACTTCATAAAGTTCGAAAGACGAAATATTGCGCAAGCGGGGTCTGCAGGTTAATACAATTGTCCAAAGTGGGAAAATTTTACTGATTTATGCCAATTGAGTTGCTGTCGTAATCGGAGTTGCGGCAAGTTGCGAAGTGGTTCGCGCTGGTGAGCGCCGGCCGCACACTGGTGAATGCCGGCCAGCCCTGTCTGCACAGGTTGCTGACCAGCCGTATCCCATCCAGTTCTCCCCCATGTACAATACCGCCCCTGTATTTACCCCAGCAGGCATAAAATGACGGAACGCAAGACCACCCATTTCGGTTACCAGCAGGTGCCGGTGGAAGAGAAGGCGGGGCGCGTGGCGGATGTTTTTCATTCGGTGGCGGCCCGTTACGATGTGATGAACGACCTGATGTCGGGGGGTATTCACCGCCTGTGGAAGCGGTTCACCATCGAGCTTTCCGCGGCCCGCCCGGGGCAGACGATCCTGGATATCGCCGGTGGTACCGGGGATCTGACCGCGCGTTTCTCCCGCATTGTGGGCCCTGCCGGCAAGGTGGTGCTGGCGGATATCAATGCGTCGATGTTGAAGGTGGGCCGCGATCGCCTGCTGGACCGGGGCATTGCCGGCAATGTGGAGACGGTGCAGGCGGACGCCCAGTACCTGCCTTTCCCGGACAACACCTTCGATTGCATTACCATTGCCTTTGGCCTGCGCAATGTGACGGACAAGGATCTGGCGCTGCGCTCGATGCTGCGGGTACTGAAGCCCGGCGGCCGCCTGCTGGTGCTGGAGTTTTCCAAGCCGGAGTCGAAGCTGCTGGAGAAGGTCTACGACCAGTATTCTTTCCGCCTGTTGCCATTCATGGGCAAGCTGGTGGCGAACGATGCGGAAAGCTATCGCTATCTGGCGGAAAGTATCCGCATGCACCCGGATCAGCAGACCCTGAAAGACATGATGGGCGAGGCCGGCTTTGTGGACTGCGAATTCCACAATATGACCGGTGGCATTGTGGCGCTGCACAAGGGCATCAAGCCCTAGCCTGAAATTTGCGCCGTGGCGGCCGGGGTGCTGGTGCGTGTTTGCGGGACACGCCGTGAACCCATCCCTGGGGGCTCGGCTGCGGCCGTCCTGGCCGCAGACGGTCCCGCAAACACGCACCAGCACCCGGACCTTCGCATCTGACTCTGTACTGGCTTCCAAATAATTATGACCGATCCCACTTTCCGCGCCGGCTTCGACGCCACCCTGGAAACCGCCATCAACTCTGCACTTCGGTACGATCCGGGTACCCGTGCGCGTCTGGATAAACTGGCGGGCAAGGTGCTGGCGGTGGCGCTCAGTGCGCCGAAAATGAACCTGTTCCTGGTGATAGAAGACGAGCGTATCGAGGTACACAGCCGCTGGGGCGGCGAGGTGACCACGGAGCTGCAGGGTTCGGCGATCGCCTTTCTGCAGCTGTTGAAAAACCGCGATGCCACCCCGGCCAAGCTGGGGGTGACGGTGCGGGGTTCCAGTGCATTTCTGGCGGAGCTGCAGTCGATCCTGCGGGACCTGGATATCGACTGGGAGGAGCCGCTGTCGAAACTGGTGGGCGATTCCCCGGCCCATCAGATTGGTCTCGGCGTGCGCGCCGCGGCCGGTTGGCTGAAAGACGCCTTGGGCAAGGCGCCCGGTGCGGCGGCGGAGGCGGTCAGTGAGGAGTGGCAGGTGACGCCGCCGCAGGCCCAGTTCGAGGCGTTTGCCGAGGATGTGTCCGAACTGGTCCAGGGGGTCGACCGGCTGGAGGCGCGGATTGCCCATCTGCGCCAGCGACTGAACCAGCGGGGGACCGACTGACCGTGCCGATCGCAAGAAGTATCACCATTGCGCGGGTGTTCCTGCGCTACCGCCTGAATGAACTGGTGCCCGCGGAGCAGCAGCCGCTGTGGCTGCGGGCGCTGTGGGCGCCGGCCACACTGTTACCCCAGAGCCGCAAAACCCGCGAGATGAGCCGGGGAGAACGCCTGCGGCGGGCGCTGGAGGACCTGGGGCCGATCTACGTGAAGTTCGGCCAGCTGTTGTCCACCCGCCCGGACCTGTTGCCGCCGGATATCGTGCTGGAGCTGAACAAGCTGCAGGACAATGTGCCGCCCTACCCGGCGGAGCAGTGTATCGCCCGCATCGAGGCGGCACTGGGTGCCGGTGTCGACGAGCTGTTTGCGGAGTTCGCGCGCGAGCCGCTGGCGTCGGCGTCGGTGGCCCAGGTGCACGCGGCGCGCCTGCACGGGAAGAATGGCCAGCCCGGGCAGTCGGTGGTGGTGAAGGTGTTGCGTCCGGGTATCGACAGGGTGATCCAGGACGATCTGCGCCTGCTGGGGCATATTGCGCGCTGGATCGAGCGCTTTCTGCCGGACGGCAAGCGCCTGCGCCCGGCGGAGGTGGTGGAAGACTACCGCCACACCATCGAGGGCGAACTGGACCTGGTGCGCGAGGCGGCCAATGCCTCGCAGCTCAAGCGCAATTTCAGTCACTCGCCGCTGCTGTATATCCCCGAGGTGTACTGGGATTACACCCGTGAGAACGTGATGGTGCTGGAGCGCATCGACGGTATTCCGGTCACGGATATCGCCCAGCTGAAGGCGCAGAACACCGATATGGAATTGTTGGCCGAGCGCGGGGTGGAGATCTTCTTCAAGCAGGTGTTCGAGCACAATTTCTTCCACGCGGACATGCACCCGGGCAATATCTTCGTGTCCCGTCAGCAGCCGCAGCGCCCGCAATACATTGCCATCGATACCGCGATCGTCGGCAGTCTGACCCGCGAGGACCAGTACTACCTGGCGCGCAACCTGCTGGCGATGTTCCGCCGGGATTACCGCATGGTGGCGGAGCTGCATGTGCAGAGCGGCTGGGTGCGGGCGGACACCCCGATCAATGCCTTTGAAGCGTCGATCCGCGCGGTATGCGAGCCCATCTTCGAAAAGCCCCTGGGGGAGATTTCCTTTGCCCGGGTGCTGATCAGCCTGTTCCAGACCGCGCGCCGCTTCGATATGGAAGTGCAGCCGCAACTGGTATTGCTGCAGAAAACCCTGCTCAATATCGAGGGCCTGGGACGACAGCTTTATCCGCAGCTGGATCTGTGGAAGACTGCCCATCCATTTCTGGAGCGCTGGATGCGCGACCGCGTCCACCCGCGCACCATCATGGGCGAGATCAAGCGCTACGGCCCGGAATGGCTGGAGAAGTTTCCCCAGCTGCCGCAGATGGCATTCTCCGCGCTGGAGCAGGGGCGCGAATTGGCACCCCAATTGCACCGTCTTGGTGACCAGCTGGCCGGCAGCCAGCGGCGCGGGCGCGCGCAGTACGCGCGGCGCATTGCCGGCGCCCTGTTGGCGGCCGGCGCAGCGCTGGTGGCGTCTCCGGACCTGCTGGCGCAGATACCGGCGGCGAGCTGGGCGCTGGGGGCGGTGGCGCTGGCATTGCTGCTGTGGCCGTGATTGCGGGCACCCGGCAGGGCCGAGCGGGACGGGAGTCCCGGCCGCCAGCCTACAATAACGAAAGAAGTAAGGACGCATCCCTTGAGCGAAACCGATTTCACTGAAGCGGTCAGCTGGAACAGCGACGGGCTGGTGCCCGCCATCGCCCAGGACTACCAGACCGGGCGCATACTGATGATGGCGTGGATGAACCGCGAGTCGCTGCGCCTCACCGTCGAGGAAGGCCGCGCGGTCTACTGGTCGCGCTCCCGCGGCAAGCTCTGGCGCAAGGGTGAATCCTCCGGCCACGTGCAGCAGGTGCGCGAGATCCGCCTCGATTGCGATGGCGACACCCTTGTCCTTATGGTGGAGCAGCTCGGCGGAATTGCCTGTCATACGGGGCGTACCAGCTGTTTTTACCAGGTGCTCGAAGCGGGCCAGTGGCAGATTCGCCAGCCGGTGATTACCGATCCGAAAGACATATACGCCACCAAGGCCAGTGCCGAGACCACAGAGAACGCGGAGAAATAGACCAGCGCCATGAGTAATATGCTGATACAACTGGATCGCGTACTGCGCTTGCGGATGCAACAGGGCGATGCGGATGCCTCGTATGTCGCCAGCCTGCATCACAAGGGATTGAACAAGATTCTGGAAAAGGTGGGCGAGGAAGCGACCGAACTGGTACTCGCCGCCAAGGACGCCGAGGGCAAAGACGCCGACAGCGAGGCCTACAGGGCGATGATCGCGGAGACCGCGGATCTCTGGTTTCACTCCCTGGTCATGCTCAACCACCTGGGTACCGACTCCCGCGCGGTACTGGATGAGTTGGGGCGCCGCTTCGGGTTGTCCGGACTGGAAGAAAAGGCGTCCCGCGGTCAGGATTGATCGCGCGTTGCCACGCAAAATTTTTACGTTACGAATTCAAGACTGATTCAGGAGCATTTCTTATGGGCATTAGCTGGCAACAATTGCTGATTCTGCTGGTCATCGTTCTGCTGATTTTCGGCACCAAGCGTCTGCGCAACCTGGGCGGTGACCTGGGTGGCGCCATCAAGGGCTTCAAGAAAGCCATGAAGGAAGACGGCAAGAAAGATGGTGAGGAAGAGGACGAAAGCAAGGACCCGGAGCGGCTGACCAAGGACGAGAGCAGCAAACCACAACAGAAAACCTCCAGCGAAGAAAAGCAGTCCCAGGACAAATAAATCCAGGGCCGTCATCGTCCGCAACTGATAGAGCGAGCGCGCGTGTTTGATATCGGATTTTTTGAACTGCTGTTGATTGGCGTCGTGGGCCTGGTGGTCATTGGTCCCGAACGCCTTCCGGATGCTGTGCGCACCACCGTGCGCTGGTGGACGCAGATCAAGCAGACCCTGGGCAATGCCAAGGAGGAGCTCGAGCGCGAAGTGGGCGCCGACGATATCCGTCGCGAGCTGCACAACGAGCGTGTGCTCAAAGAGCTGCGCGAGAGCCAGCAGGCGATGGAGCGCACTTTCAGCGAGGCCGAGCGCAAGTTCGAGCAGGATCTGAAATCGGTCGAAGCCCAGGCGCAGGTACTCAAGGAAGATGCGGAAAAAACCGCAGATACGGCGGCCGCATCACAGGAAAAAATATCCGTGGAGGCTCCATCAGAGCCGGACGTGGCCGCGGACAAGCGTCGCCAGGCCGCGGACTACCTGCCGGAAGAGGAGCGTAATGCTTCCCTCGGCGACGAACTCAGTGAAGAGTACCTGCCGGAAGAAGACGAGGACGACGAGGATCTGGAGGATCCGGAATACCCCGAACACCTCCACGATCACGGCGACCCGCAATTCAATCCACACCACCCCGACCACTTCAAGCACGAGGAAGACGAGGCCTGGGCGGAGGTGGATCGACTGGACCCGGAAGAATCCGACCGGGAAAAGCCAGTGAAAACGGAAGCGCCGGAAAATTCCTCCGCGAGTGACAGCCCTACCGAGCCGGAAGAAAAGCGTTCATGAGCGAAAAAGACCAGCCGTTTATCGAGCACCTGATCGAGATGCGCGACCGCCTGCTGAAGACCCTGCTGGTGGTGGTGGCGATTTTTGCCTGCATGGTGCCGTTCGCCAACGATATCTACAATTTTGTCGCCGACCCGCTGCAGGCAAGGCTCACCGAGGGGGCGGGGATGATCGCCACGGAAGTGACCTCCCCCTTCCTGACTCCGTTCAAGACCACCTTTGTGCTGGCATTTTTTGTCGCCATACCGGTTGTGCTGTACCAGTTCTGGGCGTTTATTGCCCCGGGTCTGTACAAGCACGAAAAGCGCCTGATCGCGCCGCTGATGTTCTCCAGTGTGTTCCTGTTTTACGCGGGCATGGCGTTCGCCTACTTCGTGGTGTTTCCACTGATCTTCGAGTTTTTTATCAGCTCCGCCCACGCGGATATCAAGGTGATGCCGGATATCCGCAGTTATCTGGATCTGGCGCTGAAGCTGTTTTTCGCCTTTGGCTTTGCCTTCGAGATCCCCATCGCCACGGTGCTGTTGATCTGGAGCGGAGCGATCAGCGCCAAGGATCTGGCGAAAAAGCGCCCCTATGTGATCGTCGCCTGTTTCGCCGTCGGTATGCTGCTCACCCCGCCGGACGTGATTTCCCAGACCCTGCTGGCCATCCCAATGTGGCTGTTGTTTGAGGTAGGTGTTTTCTTTGGCCGCATGATCAAGCGCGGCAAGGGCGCGGAAGTCGAGAGTTCCTGAAGTCATCTGCACAACCCATCCGGGCGTATGACTCCCCAGGTGTGGAAAACCCTGTGTAATGGAGGCGACTCCCCGTGGTGCGATCAAAACCCCTGAGCGTGTTTGCCGGAGTGTTACTGCTGGTTGGCCTGTGCGGCCCACTGCAGGCGCAGCAGCACATTGCTCCGACCTCCGCAGACGAGGGCGCGCCCTGCGCAATACTGGTGCACGGACTCACCAAGGACTCCTCGTCCATGACCGATATGGCGCGGACGCTGAGCGATCGCGGCTACCACACCGTCAACCTCGATTACCCCTCCCGCGAACAGCCCATCGAAGT
>NZ_CAJXKH010000109.1 GCF_913055755.1 uncultured Microbulbifer sp. | reverse complement strand
CGGATCGCGCGGGCGTCCTTTATACCTTTTCCGATGGCGATCAGCCCGGCGTGCAACCCGGAGCTGGAGTTGTAGACCCAGAGCTCCATGGTGAAGGCGGAGGCGTTGATCACCGCGCTGTTGCGGCTGATCGACATCCTCGATCCGAACAACGATCCGGGCCGGCTGACGCTGATCACTCGTATGGGGGCTGACGTACTGGCCGATAAACTGCCAAACCTGGTGCGTGCGGTACAGCGGGAAGGGCGCTCCGTGGTGTGGAGCACCGACCCCATGCACGGCAACACCGAGAAAAGCAGCAGCGGCTACAAGACGCGCAATTTCGACAATGTACTGCGGGAAATTCGCGATTTCTTTGCGGTACACCGCGCCGAAGGCAGCCACCCCGGTGGTATTCACCTGGAAATGACAGGCCAGCATGTGACCGAGTGTACCGGTGGCGCCTGGAAAATTTCCGATGAGGATCTCGCGAGTTGCTACCGCACACAGTGCGATCCGCGCCTGAATGCGGACCAGGTACTGGAGCTGGCATTCAGTATCTCCGAGCTGTTGCGGGATGGCCGCAACGGCTGACGAACCAATTGCTGCTAGGAATCTAAAACGGAGGGAAGGAAGAGTGGCTGAACTGTATATCGGCAACAAAAATTATTCATCCTGGTCGCTGCGCCCCTGGCTGCTGATGACCGAACTGAATATTCCCTTCGAAGAAGTTCTGGTCCCGTTTGACGAGGGCAGCAGCTGGCAGAAATTCCGCAGGTTTTCCCCCACCGGGCTGGTGCCTTGCCTGGTGGACGGGGAGGTTACCGTCTGGGATTCCTTCGCGATCGCGGAGTATCTCTACGAATCAAATCCGCAGGTGTGGCCGGAGGACAGGGTTGCCCGTGCCTGGGCCCGCTGCGCGGCGACGGAAATGCACTCGGGCTTCTCAGCACTGCGCAATCAATGCAGCATGAACTGCGGTGTTTCCGTGAAACTGGATCAGGTGGACGGAGCGCTGCAAAAAGACCTCGACCGCGTCGACGAACTCTGGCGGCAGGGGCTGGTGCAATTTGGTGGTCCTTTCCTGGCAGGGGAGGGTTTTACCGCAGTTGACGCATTTTTTGCTCCGGTAGCGCTGCGCCTTATTGGTTACGGACTGAGTCTCGGTCACGAATCCATGGCGTACTGTGAGCGGCTGCTGGCGCTGCCGGGTATGCAGTCATGGATTGATTCGGCGCTGGCGGAGCCCTGGCGGGAGTCCGACCACGAAGCAGATCTCACCCGCGTTGGCACCATCGTTGAGGATCGCCGGCGCGCAGCGAGCTGATCCTGCACCTTCGCCGGATGTGCCCGCCGGATGACCGGGCGTATCTGGCGATATTTGTGATGGATTAAAACTATCCACTTATTAAGCCGTTATCTTATTAGTCGCTTGGCCCTGGTCCGCAGAACCCCCGTAAAAGTTGGTTAGGAAAGTGGGGGGAGGGGGTTAATCGCGCCAGATCCTCGCTTTATCGCGGTGTTCGGGCCCCTGCAGACCGCATCGTGGCGCTGTTCCTCCACCCGCGGTACACTCGAGCGCCCGAGAATAGTAACAATTGATACCAACACACTGACATCATCAAAAGAGAGGATCGTGCCGATGCGTCAAACGCTGATCGCTATGTCCATTGCCGCCGCACTGGCGAGCATGGCCGGTTGCAGTAAAGATTCCCAGGAAACCCAGGCCGCAAACGCTGTTGCGCCCGTTGCCGCTGAGGCCACGGCGAGCGCAGAAGGGCAGGCCGCGGTTGTCAAAAACAACCCGCTGCTTGCCGAGTGGAGCGGCCCTTACGGCGGCGTACCCGCGTTCGACAAAATGAAGGTTTCCGATCTGAAGCCGGCGCTGGAGTACGGCATGGCGCAGAACCTGGCGGAAATTGACGCGATTGCCAACAATCCGCAGGCGCCGACCTTCGCCAATACCATCGAATCCATGGAACGTGCCGGCAAGGCGCTGAGCCGGGTCTTCACATACTGGGGTATCTGGAGCGGCAACATGTCCTCTCCGGAGTTCCGCGCGGTTCAGGCAGAGATGGCCCCTAAGCTCTCCGCATTCAATTCCAAGATCATCCAGAACGACAAACTGTTCCAACGCGTTAAAGCGGTGTTTGATGCGCGCAATGACTCCGACCTCAGTGCAGAGCAGAAGCGCGTGGTAGAGCTGGTTTACGATCAGTTTGCTACCAACGGCGCGACCCTGTCCGGCGAGGCCAAGCAGCGCTACGCGGAGATCAACACCCGCCTGGCGGAGCTGCACACCAAGTTTGCCAACAACGTTCTGGCGGATGAAGAAGGTTACGATATTTTCCTGCGCAGTGATCAGCTGGGCGGCCTGCCGGAGTCTTTTGTAAAAGCTGCTGCCGCACTGGCGGAAGAAAAGGGCCAGAAGGGTAACTACGCGATCACCAACACCCGCTCTTCCATGGATCCGTTCCTGACCTATTCCGACAACCGCGAACTGCGGGAAAAAGTCTGGAACAACTACTACAGCCGCGGTGACAACGGCGATGAACACGACAACAATGCGATCATTGCCGAGATCCTGCAGCTGCGCGACGAGCGCGTGGCCCTGCTGGGCTTTGACAACTACGCCGAGTGGCGCCTGCAGAACCGCATGGCGAAGAACCCGGCCAATGCCATCGAGCTGATGGAAGCAGTGTGGCCGGCAGCGGTTGCCCGCGTACACGAAGAAGTTGCCGATATGCAGGCGGTAGCAGATGCCGAGAAAGCCGGCATCAAGATCGAGCCGTGGGACTACCGTTACTACGCGGAAAAGGTACGTGCGGCAAAATACGACCTTAACTCCGATGAAGTGAAACAGTACCTGCAGCTGGACAAGCTGCGTGAGGGCATGTTCTACGTGGCCGGTGAACTGTTCAATTTCAGCTTCACTCCGGTAGCGGAAGGCAAGGTTCCGGTATTCCATGAAGATGTGAAAGTGTGGGAAGTCAAAGACAAGACCTCCGGTGAGCACATCGGCCTGTGGTACCTGGATCCGTTTGCCCGCGCGGGCAAGCGCTCCGGTGCCTGGGCCAGCATGTACCGCGACCACACTACCTTTGATGGCAAGGAAACCGTGCTGGCTTCCAACAACTCCAACTTTATTAAAGGTGCTCCGGGCGAGCCGGTCCTGGTGAGCTGGGACGACGCGGAAACTTTCTTCCACGAATTCGGCCACGCGCTGCACTTCCTCGCTTCCAACGTTTCCTACCCGACCCTGAACAGCGGTGTGCGCGACTACACCGAGTTCCAGTCGCAGTTGCTGGAGCGCTGGTTGAGTACAGACCCGATCATCGACAACTATCTGGTGCACTACAAAACCGGTGAGCCGATTCCGGCAGAGCTGGTGGCCAAGATCAAAAAGGCTGCCAACTTCAACCAGGGTTTTGCGACCACCGAATACCTGGCGTCTGCGCTGGTGGACATGAAGCTGCACACCACCGATCCGGAAGGAATCGACCCGGACAAGTTTGAGCGTGAAACCCTCGATGCCTTGGGTATGCCGTCTGAACTGGTGATGCGCCATCGCACCCCGCACTTCGGACATATCTTCTCCGGTGAAGGTTACTCCGCGGGTTACTACGGTTACATGTGGGCGGACGTGCTGACCTCCGATGCGTCGGAAGCATTTGCTGAAGCGGAAGGTGGCTTCTACGACAAGGAAGTGGCTGGCAAGCTGGTGAAATACCTGTTCGCACCACGCAACGCGATGGATCCGGCCGAAGCCTACCGCAAGTTCCGTGGCCGCGATGCGGGCATTGAGCCGCTGATGCGCGATCGCGGATTCCCGGTTCCGGGAGAGCAGGGCGCAGGCGCTGCTGCTGGCGAGTAAGCGGAATCACCCGAAGTCACAGGGTGAATCGAAAAGCCGCGGCCCTTTGGGGCCGCGGCTTTTTTTGGGGCGCTGGTTTCTTGAAGAGTTGTGACAGCACTAGAAAGCGTGCTGGAAAAGCAATTTGGCCGTCCACACCTCCAGGCCCTCGTCATCAATGTTTTCCTGAGATAGCTGAAAATCCAGGAAATCCGTTTCGGATGCTACCCAGCGTGTTCCCAGCCGGGTGAAGCCCGCGGCGTTGGTATAGGCCTGGTAGCCCCCGCTGGTGATGCCTCTTACCGTGTCCACTTCACTCTGCAGGTCGAACGCGATCCTGGCACCTATCTCAAAATAGGGGATGATTCTGCCTCTGCTTTCGAGATCAACGCTCCTGAGAAATACGACACTGTTCTCCGAGTAGCTGATATCTCCGTTTTTGTTGCGCATGTTCAGGTCTACCGTTTGCCCTAGCAATTCGCCCCTGAAAAACGAGTCTGAGGTATTGTAGTAGGAGTAATTCAGGTAAGCCCGTGGCAGTACTCCCCAGTCCCCGTAGCGATAAAATCCTTCGATACCGATGTTGAGAAGCCACTCGTCGACGGTATTGCCGCCGCGGAATCCTGCCAGAGATATGTCCGTATCCGTGTACGAATAGTTTATTGACCCGTTGACTGTAAGCGAGCCGTTGATCGCGTAGCCGAAATAAGGCCCCACAGAAATACGGTCCGCTTCGGAGTCCAGGAAACCACGCAAGCCCTCGCTGTCGTAGCGGGAGGCTGCCACCGAAACGCCCAGGTAGCCCTTTTGCCCCACAGCCCTGTGCATCCCGAGGGTGATGCGAGATTCGCTCGAATCAAAAGCCCGTTCGCCCCGGCGGTCCCGCAATTCTATTTGGTCGGCCTGGCTCCAAAGGTTCCAGGGCCCGGAATTTACCTGGTAGCGGGGGAGGAGGGCGCCGATATATCTTGCGGTAAGGGGAGTACCGGATTTATCGATTTCACCCGCTTCATACCAGTGGCCCTTGTAGCCTTCCGGGCACCAGACATCGCTCCCCGAGTAGGAGGCCGAGACCTGATAGCCCGTCTCCGGCTGGATACACACTACCCAGCGCACGGGAGCCACATTTTGCCGGGCCCGCTGGTTTTCATCCTCGGGGCGCGATCCCTCCGGTTCGAGATTGCCCTCCGTCACGGGTACCTCGGGGGTAATGCCCGTAGGGGGTTGGGTGCCGATCGGATGGGCGGGGTCAATGGGAATCTCCGGGGTGATACCGGTGGGTGGCAGCACGCCGATCGGGTTCGCCGGGTCGACGGGTACCTCCGGGGTGATACCAGTGGGTGGCAGCACGCCGATCGGGTTTGCCGGGTCGACGGGCACCTCCGGGGTGATACCGGTGGGTGGCAGCACGCCGATCGGGTTTGCCGGGTCGACGGGCACCTCCGGGGTGATACCGGTGGGCGGCAGCACGCCGATCGGGTTTGCCGGGTCGACGGGCACCTCCGGGGTGATTCCGGTGGGCGGCAGCACGCCGATCGGGTTCGCCGGGTCGACGGGCACTTGCGGTGTGATTCCCGTGCCGGGCGGCTTCAGCACTGGGACCTCGGGGGTAATACCGGTGCCGGGCGGGCGCAGCACCGGAACTTCGGGGGTAATTCCGGTGCCGGGTGGTCGCAGCACCGGAACCTCGGGGGTAATGCCGGTGCCGGGCGGGCGCAGTACCGGAACCTCGGGAGTGATGCCGGTGCCGGGCGGGCGCAACGTCGGTACCTCCGGTGTAATACCGACTCCCGGTGGGCGCAGAACAGGTAGTTCCGGCATCACCCCGGTAATATCCGGGGGTGGCAAAATACCGATCGGCGGGACAGGCCTCACCGTTGGTAATTGCGGCAGGATAATCGGGTCTGTTTTCTGGTTTTCGACGTCAATTGTGCAGGGGTTTTTACCGCTGAGATCCAGCAGGGCGTGGGTACCACCATTACTGAAGACAAGCTCGGGTGATGTAGAGATGTGGGCACCCGGTGCGCCAAGGCTCCACTCGTCGACAATATCTTTGGTGTTTACCACCTGAAGGCCAAAATTGCCGGCGGATGTGGTGGACAGCCACACGGAACGGGTTTGGTCGTTGGTGGCGCCGATAAAGGTAAGTACGCCGGTGGCATCGCAGTTGGCGCCGATTGCCCCCTGTGCGGCAGTCAGCATTGTAATGGTTGCGAACAGTTTGTTGGCAGAATTCCGTTTCATCTGGTCGGCACTGGATCCAAGCTGCCATTGCACAATGTGTGCGTGAATTTCGATTCTCTTGTTACCAGACTAGCTGCCCCCGGACGGTGTCGCCTTTTCGCTCTTCGCCGGGGGCAGGGAAACGGCTTCTGCCTGCAGGTTATTCGCCAGGATCATTCATTACGTGCGTAAACCTTTTCTCCCTGTACCCAGGTTTCCAGTACCTGTGCCTGCCAGATTTGCTGCGGATCATTGGTGAAAATATTCCGATCCAGCAGGATAAAGTCGGCGAACTTACCCGGTTCCAGGCTGCCGGTCACCTGCTCCTGGTGACTGGCATAGGCGGCGTCCAGGGTGAAGGAGCGCAGTGCCTCTTCCATGGTCATCGCTTCTTTCACGCGCCAGCCTTTTTCCGGCTGCCCCTGGCGGTCGCGGCGGGTGACCGCAGCGTGAATGCCGAATAATGGATTGACCGGCTCTACCGGGAAGTCGGACCCGGAAGCGAGCCTGGTGCCCTGGTCGAGGAATTTCCGCCACGCGTAGGCGCCTTCGAGGCGCTGTTCGCCGAGTCGGTCGCCGGCCATATTCTTGTCGCTGGTGGCGTGCACCGGCTGCATCGAGGCGATCAAATTCAGTGACGGGAAGCGCTCGATATCATCGAGGGTCAATACCTGGGCGTGCTCGATGCGGTGGCGGTACGGTTTCTGGTCCTGTTCCTTGTGCAATGACTGCAGGATTTCCAGCACGATTTGGTTGGCGCGGTCGCCAATGGCGTGCACGTTCACCTGGAAGTCATTGTCCGTCGCCAGCTTTATTTGCTGCAGCAGCTCATCTCGCTGATGGATCAACAGTCCCGTTTCACCCGGGCGATCGTGGTAGGGCTCCAGCAGTGCCGCACCGCGGCTGCCGAGGGCGCCATCGGCGAATACCTTGACGCTGCGCACATAGAGTTTTTCATCGGCGGCGCCCACAAAACCTGCGCGTAGCAGTTTTGGTAGTTTTTCGTCATCTGCGGAAATCATCGGGTACGCGCGCAGCGGTATTGCATTCTCCGCCGCCAATTGACGATAGGCCTTCAGGGTCTGTTCCGAGATACCCGCGTCGTGGATGCCGGTGAGGCCGAGCGAGAGCGCCAGGTCAAAGGCGGTGCGGAGTGCCGTCTTTTCTTCCTGTAGTGTCGGTTGCGGGATCACGCTTTCAACGAGCGCCATGGCGTTGTCCACGAGTACGCCGCTCGGTTCGCCTTGCTCGTCGCGGATGATTTCCCCTCCCGCCGGAGCGCGGGTCTCGCGGGTAATTCCGGCGCGCTGCATGGCCGCGCTGTTGGCCCAGCCCGCGTGTCCATCAATGCGGCGCAGCCAGATGGGCTGATCGATATCCAGCGCGTCCAGCTGCTGCCGGGTGGGGAATTCCTTGCCGGCCCAGAGAACCTGGTTCCAGCCGCGGCCGAGCAGCCACTCGCCGGCTTTCTGCTTGTGTGAGAATTGTTCGATGGCGTTTAGTGTCTGCGGGAAATCGAGGTCGCGCAGTTCCAGCTGCTGTTGCAGCCTGCCCAGGCCGAGAACATGGCCGTGGGCGTCGATCAGCCCCGGCAACAGCACCTTGCCGCCGGCATCGATGGTCTGCGCTTTCGGGTAGCGTTTGCTGAGCGCGGGGTAGTCGCCGGTGGCCAGTACCTTGCCCTGGTCGAATACCAATGTGTTGAACTGTTGCAGGCTGTGTTCGGTTGCCTGGTATCCGGCAACGTTGTGTATCAGCGTCGTCGCCTGGAGGTTGCATGAAGCGAGCAGGGCGCATACACCAGCGAGGGTATGAAAGAGGCGCATAATTGTTAGCCTTGTAAGAGCGTCTTTGGGGGAGTCGGTTTGATGGTATCAGCGGACAAAGTGGCTGCCAATTGACCCGGCTACCGATACTGCCACTTTCCCGAAGTGGGTCTTACACTGGATAGGTCGCTCAAATATTTCAAGGAACTGTGAAGGCGGGAGGGTTGAGGCTATGGAACGCTGGTTGATCGTAGCGGGGTGCCTGCTGGTCGGTATCGGCCTGGCGCTGCACTATGCGCCCTGGCTGGTGAACTGGTTCGGGCGCTTGCCCGGTGATATCCGTATCGAATCCGGGCGCAGTCGGGTCTATTTTCCCATTACATCAATGATTATTGTCAGCGTGGTGTTGAGCCTGATCATCAATTTCTTTCGGCGTTAGTCCCGAACCTTCAGGTATCCAGTAACTGATCGAGGGGCAGTTCGGTGCGATAACGCACCTGCTTGAGGGAAAAGCTGCTCTTGATATGGTCGATGCCGGGCAGTTCGGTGAGTTTCTTGTCGAGGAACTCCTGGTATGCGTGCAGGTTGGGTACCACTACCCGCAGCAAGTAATCAAAATCCCCGGTCATCAGGTAGCACTCCATTACCTCCGGCCACTGGCCGATGGTGGATTCAAAGTGCTGCAGTTCTTTCTTTACCTGGTGATTCAGAGTCACCTGAATAAACACGCTGACCGGCAGGCCCACCTTGTCCGGTTCCAGCAGGGTAACTGCACGCTTGATAAAACCCTGTTCGTGCAGGTTCTTCACCCGGCGGGAACAGGGCGAGGGTGACAGGCAGACTTTTTCCGCCAGTTCGATATTGGGGATGGTGGCATCTTGCTGGAGGATCTCCAGAATGTGCTTATCAATGGCATCCAGAATATAGGCCATAAATTATCCAGCTCTCGTCAAATCGCTCGTCATCTAGGTGGCTATTAAGGGACTATCGGATTTCGTTCGCACGGATGTGACCGAAATCTCGTTTTTATTCAGCAGCTAACTATACCCGCCGGACACCCGTTCCAGTACTGAAACTGACCCGAATTGGGAAATATTCACAAAACCTGTACGGATTGCACACCTTCGCCGGCCCGGTGAACGCAGATTGGCTGGCGAAAATGACAGCGCTTCTCAATTAAGCTCCGAATCTTACCAATTATTGCAGAAAATCTTCTTTTTGTGGCGATTATTGTTTGTCTACTGGGGTGTCAGTGGGCAATTTGGTATGACCTGCTCGTCCTCGCGGTGATAATTTACCGCAAAACATAAATAGCCAGGTGTCGGCACGCGTCTCTGGGCCCTGTTGTAACAGGTGCGCCCCGCGCGCAGCCGGCGTACCGCAAAAAGACGAAAAGGTGACTGCGATGGCGATGGTCGAGAACGATCAGGAACTGGGTTTTGACCGCGAGTATTCCCTCAAGGCGGCGTTTACCCGTGACAATGGTCGTGTGTTTCTTACCGGAATTGACGCCCTGGTGCGCCTGCCGCTGATGCAGAAGCAGCTGGATGAGCGCGCCGGTCTCAATACCGCCGGCTTTATTTCCGGCTACCGCGGCTCTCCCCTGGGTGGTTACGACCAGACCCTGTGGCGGCACAAAAAGCTCCTCGCGGAGCGGGATATCCACTTCGAGCCCGGTATCAACGAAGACCTGGGCGCCACCAATATCTGGGGCACCCAGCTGCTGGATCACTACCGCAAGCAGGCCACCCGCGACGGTGTGTTTTCCATCTGGTACGGCAAGGGCCACGGCGTAGACCGCAGCGCCGATGTATTCCGCCAGGCGAATATCCAGGGTACCTCCAGACTGGGGGGAGTGCTGGCCCTGTGTGGCGACGACCACACCGCGGAATCCTCCATGTTCTCCCACAACACCGACCAGATTTTCGAGTCGGTGATGATGCCGCTACTGTTCCCGAACTCCATCGATGAATACCTGACCCTGGGGCTGGCGGGCATTGCACTGTCGCGTTATTCCGGCCTGTGGGTGGGCTTCAAGACCATTACCGAAACCGTGGAATCCGGCGCGTCCATCGTGGTGCCGGAACTGCCGCAGTTTGTTGTCCCGCAGGATTTTCCGATTCCGGCCCACGGCCTCAATTACGACCCGCACCTGAACTGGCCGGCGGAGCGGATGGAATACGAACGCCGCATGCTGGAAGAGCGGCTGCCAGCGGCGCAGGCCTTTGCCTATGCCAATGGTCTGGACAAGACCATCGTCGCCGCGCCGCAGAAGCGCTTCGGCATCGTGACCGTGGGCAAGGCCCACGGGGATCTGCTGGAAGCGCTGAAACTGTTGAAGCTGAGCGAAGAAGATCTGAAGCAGGCGGGCATCTCCATTCACAAGGTGGCGATGAGCTGGCCGCTGGAACCCCGTGGCATGAGCGAGTTCGCCCGCGGTATGGAACGGGTGCTGGTGGTGGAAGAAAAGCGTCCGCTGGTGGAAGACCAGATGAAGAACCTCTTCTACAGCTGGCCGGAAGGCGAGCGTCCGCGCGTGGTGGGCAAGAAAGATCTGGACGGCCGCGACCTGCTGCCGGCCATCTGGGGCTTCGGTCCAGACCAGGTAGCGAAAGCGATTACCCGCTGGCTGGCGGATACCGAACTCGCAGAACGCCTGGTACCCCTGGCGGAGAAACTCGGCAGCAATGTTTCCGCCAAGGTGGATGGCCTGCTGGCCCGGGAGCCGATTTTCTGTGCCGGCTGTCCCCACAATACCTCCACCAAGTTGCCGGAAGGCAGCACCGGCAGCGCCGGTATCGGCTGTCATATCATGGCGCTGGGCAAGGGCCTGCGCACCGATACCTATTCCCATATGGGGGGCGAGGGTGCCCACTGGGTTGGCTTGCACCGTTTCTCCAGCGACAAGCACATCTTCCAGAATATGGGCGACGGTACCTACAACCACTCCGGTTTGCTGGCAATCCGCCAGGCGGTAGCGGCCAAGATCAATATTACCTACAAGATTCTGCTCAACGATGCGGTGGCCATGACCGGTGGCCAGCCCGCCGATGGCGAGGTTACCGTGCCGACCCTGTCGCGCCAGCTGCTGGCCGAGGGCGTAGGCCGTGTGTGCCTGGTGAGCGAGAATCCGGATTTCTGGCGCACCAACCGCAGCGAATTGCCGACGGGACTCGAGATTCACTCCCGCGATGATCTCGACGGGATCCAGCGCGAACTCCGCGATACTGCCGGCGTGACCGCAATTATTTACGAGCAGGTCTGTGCAGCGGAAAAACGCCGTCGCCGTAAAAAGGGCCTGATGGTGGACCCGGCCAAGCGCCTGCTGATCAACCACCGGGTCTGTGAAGGCTGTGGTGACTGCAGCGTGCAGTCCAGCTGCATCGCGGTAGAGCCGCTGGAAACCGAATTTGGTCGCAAGCGCCAGGTCAACCAATCCAGCTGCAACAAGGACATGCGCTGTGCCGACGGTTTCT
>NZ_CAJXKH010000108.1 GCF_913055755.1 uncultured Microbulbifer sp. | reverse complement strand
AAACCCAGTAGTGGTGCCACTCAGCGCCAATATCCCGTAGTTATCCCCAGCTCTATCCAGTGATTCTGTGAGTAACGGGGCTGTGAATAACGACAAAAACTCGAATTAAATCAATTAATACGGATTGCAGTCCCGGGATATACGGCGGAAGCTCCAGTTATACACAGTTGGCGTACAGGGGAGTGTGGTTATTAATCTGCTGGGCAGATTACCTTTGTGTTACGGAAAGTTGGCGTCTTTTTGAACGCGGGGCCGGAGCCCACGAGTGGCGCGGTTCACAGCGAATATCCCGAACTTATCCCCAGCTCTGTCCAGACATTCTGTGTGTAACGCGCCTGTGCACAAGCTTGAAAAAGCTTATAAAATCAATTGTTAACAGGTGGCGATCCGCGTTCTGCTTGCACCCGGCCCCATGGACTAGAAGTGGAAGCTCCAGCCCAGGGATGTGGTCTGCACGTCATACTCCGCGCGCAGTTTATCCGAGCCCACTTCCGGGAATACTTCCCACTCGGCCCTGAGCGTCCAGTTATTGCGGTGCCGGTAACTGATACCGGCACCGTAGCCCCAGTGGAAACCGCTGTCGTTCTCACTGAGTTTGGCGGAGACCGGGGCCACCACTTCCTGCAGGGAATCGTCTTCCATCCTCACCTGAAGAATCACTTCTCCTTCCTGGCGTTCGGTAATCTGACTGAGCCAGAAGCCGCCGCCGAGTTTGCCGAATACACTGAGACCATTGCCGGAAACCGGAAGGTGGCCGACAAAGAAGAGATTACCCATGCGGTTGCTCACGCGATCATGCACGCCGAGGTGTGGCAGCGCGGGGTTGCTGACGTCAAAGCGAATACTGCTATCGGGGTTCTGGCGCAGGTCGGCCTCAACAGCCAGGAAGGGCGTCCACTGCCAGCCGCTATAGAGCTTCCAGCCGGTACCCTGCTCCTTACACTGGCGGGCGGAAGCCTGCTGCTCTTCAGAGTTCAGGTTGCTGACAAATGATTGCACCTGTGAACAGAAGCCGCTGAGCTCGCTGTCTAACAGGCTGATGCCACCGTAGCGGTGGGAATAGAAATCGGCGCTGGCGGTGTTTGCCAGCAGCACTGCGGGTACAACGAGCAGTAAGTGGGGCCTGACCATGGCGTTACCTGCTGTTGGATGTGGGGAAGCTCTGCGGTACTCCTGTGCCGAGCCTGAATAACGGGTTCCTTGACGGTACAGTATTCAGTTGCCGTACCGCCAAAACCTATCATATTTCCAGTTGTGCGCGTAATTCCGCCAACTTTTTGGCATTTTCCGCTTTGGATAGCGGTTCAGCGGGTTTGTGCTCGAGTTGTACCTGCTCCGGAGCCGGCAGCTGCTCGCCGGCCATCAGGCGCTCGCAGATCTTTTTGTAATGGGCTGCGAACACTGGATAGGCGGAGGATTCCGGATTGTTGGCGAGGAAAAACCAGTCTGCCGCGCGCCCGGCGTGGTATACCGCGGGGTGGCTCCAGTTCTGATTGGCCTTCGGGCTGGGGGCGTTACAGGCCTCACGATACGCCGCACGCGGCTCCGGGAGCCCGCTGTCACCTTCCGCGCACAGTTGCAGCATCTTGTGGATGGTTGGCAGGTACTCGCAGTGCTTGATGGCCCGTTTGGTGCCGGCAAGCATCTGCTCCGGAGAGAATCCGGCGAGGGATTCGAGCCACAGGCGCTTGGCGTGGTTCAGGGTCTGCACGTCCGGAAATGCGGCATTGAACTGGTTGTGGTAGCTCAGCTTGAGCAGCCCGAACACCTCATTCAGCGCGCGTTTCCTGGTCTCCAGTTCGGAATCACCAGTTTGTGTCTGAGACGATGTCCCAGACTGAGGTGTCACGTGTGCGCTGGTTACCCGGGTTCCCGGAGTCTTGTGGCTTGCCATGTTGTTGTCCTATTGCGAACTTGTTGCGCTCGGCCCACTGGTAGCGCGCGTGACGCACAAAAATGGCGTCCCAGCTTTTGCGCGCTGCGCCCTGTTCCCGCCAGTACAGGCGGAACTCCGGCACCAGCCCGAGGGCAAATTCGCGGTCGATTTCACACTGATTGAGCAGGTGGCCGAGACAGTCGCTCGACGGCTGCCAGCTGCGGGAGATGGGTTTGGCCACCGGGTTTTTCTCGATACCCTGGCAGTAATAAGCCCACTCCTCACGCGCATACTCGATAAACAGCTCGCCCCAGCGGGCACTGTGGCCGCCGCGCTCGAGCCATTTGTAGATAAATTCCGGCAGCAACTCCGCCGCAAAACTGGGGTTGATGGCGAGCCGGCGCAGTTGTTCCCAGGTGGCCTCGCTGGGTTGCCAGTCCCGAGTCATTGCTAGCGGCTTGCGCTTTTCGATAAACGGCGCATCCTGCTTTTCCCAGTCTTCCATTACCCAGTCATTGAATTCAAGGTCCCAGGATAGCGACTGCTTGCCACTGCTGCGGTGGTATTCCGCAAAACGCTGCATGCAGCGGCGCACGAAGGTGCTAGGGACCCCCTCATCGGCGAGTTTGCCCAGTGTCCCTTCTCCCGGGCGCCAGTCTTCGGGCAGCGGACGTTTGCGGTCCTGGGTGGCACGAAATGCCTCCCACTTGGATTTGACCTGCTTGAGGAACAGGGAGCCGAAGGAGTGGCGGGATTCGCCGCGGTCGCGCCAGTAGGTCACGAACTCGGGCAGTTGCTCGCGCACAAAGTGCTCGGGCACACCCAGCTGACTGATTCGCGCCAGGGTCTCGTTGTCTGGACGCCAGTTGGGGCCGATGGTGTTGGCACTGCGGTTGCCAGCGGTGTTAGCCGCGGGCGCGCTGTAGGTGGGCGCGGGGCGGGGTGTGGGCTCCTGGCGGCCACCGGACAGTGCGAACTTGAGAATGCCGCTGCCGCCATAGGGGGCGGCGCCCAGCAATATGGCGCCCTGATTGCGCAGGCTCGTCGCCACCCGCTGGATATCCGCCGGCTCCCAGAATGGCAAAAGTTTCACTAGCTGGTCGCTGTCCGCGGTATACCACTCCCTGCCTGGATGTGACTCTGGGGTCAGGAATGGCAGCAGGTCCCCGAGCGCGGTGAGCAGCACCGCCTCCTCCAGGCCGAGGGTGGCGGCCAGAGTCGGGGAGAGGCAGAGCGGTCGTTCCGGGAACAGGGGATGATTCATGGCGCGATTCTACCACTGCCGCATTCCAGTAACAGCGTACCAGGTGCACTGACTGAGGATTCTGTGTCGGCTGTGGAGCGGGCACTGCTACAGTGACAAAGGATAATTGTCGCACGGCTTCGGCAACCCATGCCGCGGGTGCGCTTCATGTCATTAACTTCCCGATCCGATGCAGTCATTTTTTACTCAGTGGCATCAAGCCGCCATGACCACCCTGGGACTGTTCTGGATGGCGCTATGGGCATTTGCCCTCGGCTATCTGATCAGCAGCATGGTCCAGGTATTCGTTACCCAGCGGCGGATGCGTGAAAGTCTTGGTAAGGCCGGCCCGCGCAGTGTCGGCCTGGCGACCTTCTTTGGCTTTATCTCCAGCTCCTGTTCATTTGCCGCACTGGCCACCACCCGGGCGCTCTTTGCCAAGGGCGCGTCCCTGGTACCCTCGCTCGCCTTCCTGCTCGCTTCCACCAACCTGGTGGTGGAGCTGGGGATCGTGATCGCGGTATTTCTCGGCTGGCAGTTTGTGGTCGGGGAATACGTCGGCGGAATCCTGCTGATTCTGTTGATGTGGTTGGTAGTGAAGCTGAGCCTGCCGCAGAACCTCGAGAGCGAGGCCCGGAAGCACGCGCGGGAGGCTGAGGGAGAGGACGAGGAAGAAGACGTTCCGGACTGGAAGGAACTGATTCGCTCCCGGGAGGGCTGGCGCCGCGTGGCCGGCCGCTATGTGATGGAGTGGCACATGGTATGGCGGGACGTGACCATCGGCTTCAGTGTTGCGGGCATTATCGCAACATTTGTTCCCAGGTCGTTCTTCCAGACGTTGTTTGTCGGCTCCGGAGAAAGCGATCCCGCCTTCTGGGAAAAATTGCTGCAGTGCCTGGTGGGGCCGGTGGCGGCTTTTTTTACCTTTATCGGATCCATGGGGAATATCCCTCTCGCTGCCGTACTGTTCGGTAATGGCGTTGCCTTTGCCGGCATCATGGCATTTATCTTCAGCGACCTTGTGGTATTTCCGGTGTTGCGCATACAGGCGCAATACTATGGCTGGAAAATGGCGCTGTATATTCTCGCCGTGTTCCTGTTGATCCTGGTGGTGACCTCACTGTTACTGCACTACGGGTTTGCAACCCTGGACCTGTTGCCGGATCCGGAAAGCGCCAAGCAGGTCGTGGAGCGGGATTTCTTCAAGATCGATTACACGCTATTTCTGAATCTGCTGTTTTTATTGGTATCCGCGCTTCTGTTTTTCTGGCGCTGGTCGCAATCGGGGTTGCCCGCCCTGAAAACCGCGACTCCCAAGGACCTTGTTTTACTTGCGCTGGCCGGGATCGCGCTCGTGTGGCTGGTTGTCGGTGCGCTGTTGCCGTTGTTTATGGATATTGGGGTGGAATAACTCCAACGGGTAGCTTGCATTACCCCGGGGGCAGGCTTTTATGCTGGGCAAACTGGACAATAAACAAGGTTTACAACGAGGGTGATATGCCTGAGCAAAAACAGTTGTTTGCCCTGAGTGGCGTCTCCTGCGCCGGTTGCGTGCGCAAGATTGAGGGTGCGGTGGAATCCGTACCGGGAGTCAGCGAAGCCAAGGTCAACCTGGCGGAAAAAACTTTGACCGTTGTCGGTAACGCAAACAGGGAACGTTGCATCCAGGCAGTGGAAAACGCCGGTTATGGCGCCGCGCCGGCAAAGGAAGATCCCCGCAAGCAGCGGGAGCAGCAAAAGGCCGAGGACCTGCGTCATTACCGCCAACTGTTGTGGCGCTGTGGCTTTGCCCTGGCGTTGGGAATTCCGCTGATGGCCTGGGGGCTGGTTACCGGAGAAATGTCGGTACACACCCCGGCGCAGCAGTTGGCCTGGGGTGTCGTGGGCCTGGTCACACTGGCAGTAATGGTGTTCTGCGGCGGGCATTTTTATACCGGCGGCTGGAAAGCCTTTCGCCATCACAGCGCCAATATGGATACGCTGATCGCACTGGGTACTGGCGCCGCATGGCTGTACTCGATGCTCGTGGTGTTGTTCCCCGGTATGTTGCCCGAGGCCGCCCGGCATGTGTATTTCGAAGCCAGCGCCATGATCATCGGTCTTATCAACCTGGGGCAGGCACTGGAAGTGCGGGCCCGCGGCAAGACCAGCGCGGCGGTGGAAAAGCTGCTGGAGCTGCAGGATACCAGTGCCCGGGTATTGCGCGATGGCGAAGAAGTGGATATCCCGCTGGACCAGGTGCAGCCGGGCGACCGCATGCGCGTGCGCCCCGGTGAAAAGGTACCGGTGGATGGCGTGGTACGGGTCGGCAGCAGCCTGGTGGATGAGTCCATGCTTACCGGTGAGCCGGTGCCGGTAAAAAAGTCCGAGGGAGATTATGTATCCGCGGGCACTTTCAATAAAAATGGCACGTTGATTTTTGAGGCCGAAAAGGTCGGCGCCGAGACCCGCCTTTCACAGATTATTGAAATGGTCCGCGCCGCACAGAATTCCCGAGTGCCGATTGCGCGCATGGCGGACCAGATTTCTGCGATTTTCGTGCCCGCGGTAATGGTCATCGCCATCGTTGCCGCACTGGTCTGGTTCAATTTCGGCCCCGACCCGAAGGCGGCACACATGCTGGTGGTCCTGATCTCGGTATTGATCATCGCCTGCCCCTGTGCTCTTGGCCTCGCCACGCCCATGTCGGTGATGGTGGGGGTCGGTAAGGGTGCGGAACACGGGGTGCTGATTCGCAATGGCAAGGCGCTACAGCAGGCCAGTGACCTGGATACCCTGGTCGTGGACAAGACCGGCACCTTGACCGAAGGTGCGCCGAAGCTGACGGACATCGAAACCGACCTTGATGACAATGAACTGCTGGGATTGCTGGCGGCACTGGAGGCGGGATCCGAACATCCACTGGCGGAGGCCATTGTGGATGCAGCCAAGGACAAGGAACTGACCCTGGCGCAGGTCGAGGATTTCGAAGCAATCACCGCTCACGGCGTGCGCGGCCGCGTCGACGGCAAAGTGGTATTGCTCGGCAATCGGAAATTACTGCAGCGGGAAAACATCGATCCCGGAAAATGGCCCGCCCGCGCAGAGGCTCTGGCCGCGAAAGGTCGCACCGCGATGTACGCCGCAGTGGACGGCGACGCAGTCGGCGTGATTGCCGTCGCCGACCCCATCCGCGATGATGCCAGAGCCGCAGTGGCCAGGTTGCAGAAAGCGGGGCTGCGGGTGCAGATGCTGACCGGCGACAACCGCGCCACTGCGGAAGCAGTGGCAAAACAACTCAACATCGACGAAGTTCATGCGGACCTGCAACCGGAGGACAAGGAAACACTGGTAGCAAAACTGCAGCGCGAAGGCCGCAAGGTGGGCATGGCCGGCGACGGCATCAACGATGCCCCGGCACTGGCGCGGGCGGATGTGGGTTTTGCCATTGGCGCTGGCACCGACGTGGCAATCGAGACCGCCGACGTCACCCTGATGCGTTCATCACTACACGGCGCCGCGGATGCGATCGAGCTGTCCCGGGCCACCCTGCGCAATATCAAACAGAACCTGTTCGGTGCCTTTATCTATAACACCCTGGGCATTCCCATCGCCGCCGGAGTTTTGTACCCCTTTACCGGCGCGCTGTTGAGCCCGGTAATTGCCGGTGCGGCGATGGCGTTCTCCTCCGTGACGGTGGTGAGCAACGCCAATCGCCTGCGATTTTTCCGTCCCAGCCAAGTGAAGGGGGTGCAGTCATGATGACCCTGGCAGTGAATATACTCGGTCTGCTGTTGATTGCCGCCATTGTCTGGTGGTTCTGGCTCGCCGGGCGGCAAATTTCCGCTGCGCATTTTTCGGAATCCCTGGAAGTGATGGTCAAGGATGGCGTTTACGAGCCGGATACGATCGAAGTGCCAGCGGGGCGGCCAATCACCCTGCATTTCCGCCGTGAAGACCCCAGCCCCTGTGCGGAATATGTGGTATTCCCGGATCTCGACATCAGCAGGCAGCTGGCGGTACACGAGGCGACGGAGGTATCACTGCCCGCCCTGGATACCGGCAAGTACCCTTTTACCTGCCAGATGAAGATGTATCGGGGCACGCTGGTGGTTGAATAGTTCGCCGTATCCTAGCGTTTCAGGAAGCAGCTGCGCGACCTGCAGATCAAGTTGGTTACCCTGGAGAGGTGCCTGGTCGAGC
Organism: uncultured Microbulbifer sp.; assembly: GCF_913055755.1. Taxonomy (GTDB): domain Bacteria; phylum Pseudomonadota; class Gammaproteobacteria; order Pseudomonadales; family Cellvibrionaceae; genus Microbulbifer. The sequence goes on along the minus strand of NZ_CAJXKH010000108.1, from coordinate 4,601 downwards.
ATTACCTGAAGATCTTGGTGCTGTTCGAAGGGGGGGGCACTGCGGGTTCAGCAGCCAAAATCATCAAACGCGATCTGCTCTTCGCGCACGCCGAGCTCTGTGAGCATAGAGACACATGCGCGCAACATGGCCGGCGGGCCGCATAGGTAGAATTCGCAGCTGCCGATATCCGGATGCCGGCGCAGGTAGGCGTCCGCGGCGATATCGCTGATAAAGCCGGTGGTCCCCTGCCAATTGTCTTCCCTGCGCGGCTCGGACAGTCCCAGTTGCCATGAGAAGTTTTCGTGCTCCTCGGCCAGTTGGTCGAACAGTCCTGCGTAAAACACCTCCCGCAGGTTGCGCGCACCATACCAGAAACTGATCTTGCGGCTGCTATCGAGATTGCGTAGCTGGTCGACGATGATCGAACGCAGCGGCGCCATGCCGACGCCGCCACCGATCACTACCATTTCGCGTTGCGTATCGCTGGCACGGAAACTACCGAAGGGGCCAGACAGGGTGACTGAATCGCCGCTGGCGAGATTGAACATATAACTGGAGCCGGCGCCGGCCGGAGCACTTTCATTGCCCTGGGGTGGAGGCTGGATGCGAACGTTGAGGACGATATGCTGCGTCCCATTGCCTCCAGCGTCGGAAGTTTCGGCGGGCGCGTTGGCCATGGAATAAGAACGCCGTAGCGGTTCGCCATGGGAAGCTTCTGCGGCGTTCCGCCAGGCCTTCCAGTCTCGCAGATATTGCGGGTCCACCGGCAGATTCCCGATGCACAGTTGATGCGCGGGCACCTCGATCTGCACGAAACTGCCGGCGCGGAATGCAAAGCGTGCGGAGGCGGGCAGCTGCAGGTGAATTTCTTTGATGAACGGGGTCAGGAAGCGCGACTCCACCACCTCGGCGGTGAACCGCCGTGCCTGTAACAGGGTGTCGTCCAGCGTCAGTTTGGTCGAACTCTGTGCGCGCTGCTGGCAGGCCAGGCGATAGCCAGCGGCAAGATCCGTGGCGGAGAGCAGGCTCCTTTCGTTGCTATTGGCTGGTGTGCTCGGGTCCATGCGCACCTGGCACAGACCGCAGCTGCCGCCACCGTCGCAGTTGGAGGGCAGCTGCACACCATGGGCGGCAAGACCGTCGAACAGGCTAATGCCGCTGGCCACGGCCAGCTGGTTGACCGGGGTGGCGCTGTTGTCGAATAGTTGTACCGATACCTTGCGGCGACGCAGCTTTGCCACCAGATTGAAGTCGTGGCGGGAGAAGCTGGAAAACAACAGCAGGCAGCCGGAAATGGACAGCAGCAGGGCGCCGACACCGAACGCAACCACGAACGGATTGTTGAAATCCTGGCGCTCGGTGTAATCCATGATGTGCAACATCCAGAAGATGTCGAACAGTCGCCAGGTATCGTTGCGGCGCTCGAGTACGCGACCGTCCTCGGCGGAGATGTACAGGGTGGTGGCGAAGTCATCGTCGATATCCACCCGCCACATCGCGCCTGTGTGCCCGCGGGATTCCATATTGGCCTGTTCGAGCCGGGTGGGAGCGTCGATCAGGCGGTCGTCACCGGCATAATCCCGCGCGGCGATATCCCGGGCGAGGGCCCGATCGATGGTGACCTTTGCGCCGCTGTGCGCATCGCGCAGTTCGATACCATCGCTGGTCTGCACCCGGTAGAGCGCATGGGTGAATCCCGGCTGCAGGCGGATATCGGATACGGTCCCCGCCGGATACATGTGTGCGATCGCCTCGGGCGTCACGGCCACGTCTTCGATGTTGAGTTCGGTCGCCGCCGGGCTGGCTGCCAGGTGGCGACCACTGACCACGCTGGAATCCAGCAGGGCAAAGGCCAGGCCGCTGGCGAGCCACAGTGCCAGCTGTACGCCGATCACCAGGCTCAGCCATTTGTGTGCAACTTTGACGAAATTCACTGTGCACCTCCCGCGGTATTGGCGATGCCGGTGGGGGCGCGGCGGCGGCCAAAGCTGAAGAACAGCAATACCAGCCCGGCGAGGACGCCGCTGAGGCCCACCAGGGTCACGGTGAGGAGCAGCGGGTTGTGGATATTGTCACGCTCCCTGTAATCCATGATGTGCAGCATCCAGAAGAAGTCGAACGCGCGCCAGTAGTCGTGGCGGCGGGTGGCGAGAGCACCCGTGTCCGGATCGATATAGAAACTGGTGCCGTAGCGGTCGTCAAAATTGACCCGCCACAGGGGCAGCGCACGGAACTGGATTTCCGTGGGCGGATTGTCGGTCACCAGTTCCGCGGAAGCGGCGTCCAGGTCACCACGGTAGTAGTGCTCCGCCAGTGCAATCGCGGTCTGCTGGTCGAGGGGAGAAATCTCGCTGCCGCTGCGGGCATCGAACAGGTGCGCGCCCTCGCTATCGCGCAGCACGTAAAAGGGTTGCCCGCGCAGGGCTTTCAGTTGCAGGGAGCGGACACCGTCGCGCTCGCGCAGCAGTTCGCCGCTGGGGAACAGGTCACCGCGGGTCTCGGGCAGGGGCTCCCGCAGGTTTTTGACGAGGTGGTCGCCGTGGATGAAGTCCAGGTCCATCACCACCATGTAGACTCCGCTCAGGGTCCACAACAGTGCCTGGATGCCGACAAACAGGAAGAGCCACTTGTGGATTTTTCTCGAAAGGGAAGCGGTTTTCATTATCTTTATAATGCTTTTCGATGGCTGAAAACTGTACAGGTGTGGGAGTGTACCCACCTGTATAGTGAATGTCCCAGGAAGTTCAGTCGATTCCCCGGTGAATGCTCTCCCGGGTTAACTCCCCCAGTGCCGGATCGGTGCCCGCCAGTGCCAGGTGCAATTGCGTGGTGTCGGGCAGCCGGTGCATTGCGTAATAAAAATTCCAGGCAGCGGTATCCGGCAGGTCTGCATCAAAGGCCGGGCCCCGGCCCAGGTGGAAGCCCGCCAGGTTAATGCGGCCGAGGCCTTCGGAGATACCCGTACCGCGGGCCTTGAAGAAGGCCTCCTTCATGGTCCAGAGCCGGTAGAAATGCATCGGCATCAGCTCCAGCGGAGGCGACTCCAACAGGGCGCACTCCTGGGGGTGGAAGTAGTGGTGGGCAATGCGCAGGAAATCCCGGGGTTTGGTGGGCTGTTCGATGTCGATGCCGATGGGCGCCTCGCAGGATACCGCGAGGCCGATCCACTGGCCGCTGTGGCTGAGGCTGAAGTGCAGTTCGGGGAAGTCCGCGAGCAGGGGTTTGCCGCTGGGTAGCCGCTCGAATCGGAGCTGTTCCGGTGCCTGCCCGCTGATTTTTCCCAGTACCCGCCGCAACAAGCCCCGGCTTAACAGGAACTGGTGCCGGGCCTCGGCGCGTTTGTAGCTGCCCTGGCGCTGGCGCTCCTCGGCGGACAGCAGGGCGGCGAGATCCCGGGCCTCGGGGCTGGCGGGGGCTATTTCATCGCTGCGGAGCAGCCAGGCGGCGGGAAGTGTCATGGAACCAACAAATATCAAAGCGTGTAGTAATGCTATGTGTTGCGGGCCCGGCGTGCCACCGGGAATGTCTGCGGTGAAATCTCCGAGGGTTTGGGGACCTGTGCCCGGGGGAGGTAAACTCTGCCGCTTGCGGATGGACGCAGCCATCGGCTTTGACCTTATTTCCATCTAAATTTCCATCTAAAGTCCCGCAAGGGGAGAGCCTTTGGCCAAGAAAACCAAAACCGCCTACGTCTGCAATGAGTGTGGCGCCGATTACAGCAAGTGGGCTGGCCAGTGCAGCGCCTGCGGTACCTGGAACAGTCTCAGCGAAGTGCGGCTGGGCCCCACCCACACCGACAGCCGCGCGGCCAACTTTACCGACGCCCAGGCGGGCTACGCCGGTGCCGCGGGACAGGGCAAGGTGCAGAAGCTGTCGGAGATCGACCTCAGCGAACTGCCGCGGATCCCCACCAATGCCAGCGAGCTGGACCGGGTATTGGGGGGCGGTCTGGTACCGGGCTCGGTGGTGCTGATCGGTGGCCACCCGGGCGCCGGTAAATCCACCATCCTGCTGCAGACCCTGTGTCACCTGTCCCAGACCCTGCCGGCGCTGTATATCACCGGTGAGGAGTCCCTGCAGCAGGTGGCGATGCGGGCCAAGCGCCTGGGCCTGCCGGCGGACCACCTGCAGATGCTGTCGGAGACCAACGTGGAGCAGATCTGCCTTACCGCCGGCCAGGTGAAACCGAAGGTGATGGTGGTGGACTCGATCCAGGTCATGCACATGGCCGAGGTGCAGTCGGCGCCGGGCTCCGTGGCCCAGGTGCGCGAGAGCGCGGCCTACCTCACCCGCTATGCCAAGCAGACCGGCACCGCGCTGATTCTGGTGGGGCACGTCACCAAAGACGGCGGCCTCGCCGGCCCCAAGGTGCTGGAGCACATCATCGACTGCTCCATCATGCTCGAAGGCACCCACGACTCCCGCTTCCGCACCCTGCGCGCGCACAAGAACCGCTTCGGTGCGGTGAACGAGCTGGGGGTATTCGCGATGACCGAGCAGGGGCTGAAGGAAGTTTCCAACCCCTCGGCGATTTTCCTGCAGCGGGCCGACGATATTGCCGCGGGCTCGGTAGTGACCACCATCTGGGAGGGCACCCGGCCGCTGCTGGTGGAACTGCA
>NZ_CAJXKH010000107.1 GCF_913055755.1 uncultured Microbulbifer sp. | reverse complement strand
CTCAGCGCTCCAGCAGATGTCCTTCACAGGCTGCCAGAAACAGGGCCCGATAGCCGTCTCGACCCAGCGGCAACGGATTACTCGCGGCGGAGGGATCTATCGCCGCCATCGCGCCGATTTTATCTGCCTGCGAGGCATCAATACCAATCTCTGACAGGGTATTTGGAATCCCCAGGTCGCGACGCAAAAACAGCACCCAGTCCAGCACCCCGACAAACCCTGCCTGCGGCAGTGCCAGATAGCGCGACAGTCGGCTCATGGGCTCTTCGATGGTCTCTCGATTTGCCGCCAGCACATAGGGCATAAGTATCGCGTTGAGCAGACCGTGGTGCTTGTCATACAGGGCACCCAGGGGGTGCGCCAGCGCGTGCATGGCCCCCAGACCGCGCTGGAAGGCGGTGGCACCCATACTGGAAGCGGCGAGCATCTGCATGCGCGCCTCCAGGTCACTGCCATCGGCAACTGCCCGCGGCAGGTACATGTGGATGAGCCGCATGGCCTCGAGTGCAATCCCCTCGGCCATGGGATGAAAACTGTTCGAGCAATAGGCTTCGAGATTGTGGGACAGCGCATCCATACCGGTGGCGGCAGTAATCTGCGGTGGCAGCCCCAGCGTCAACTCCGGGTCAAGCAGCACGATTTCCGGCAGCATGCGCGGATGGAAGATGATTTTTTTCCGCTGCGCGGCCTCATCGGTAAACACCGATGAGCGGCCTACTTCGGAACCGGTGCCGGCGGTGGTGGGCACCTGGATCAGCGGCAGGCGCCGGCCACGGATATTGTCCAGGCCGTAGAGCTCTTCCAGGGACTGGCGGCTGCCCGGGTGCGCCAGTACCGCCACCAGCTTGGCCACGTCCATGGAACTGCCGCCACCAAAGCCCACGACCAGTTCCGCATTGAGTGCGCGCGCCGCATGTACCGCCGCCTCGACCGTGACGTCTTTCGGATCCGCCTCCACGCGGTCGAAGATACCCAGGTGCATGCCGGCGCTGTCGAAGCCCGGCAACACCCGGTCCAGCAGGCCGGCGTTGACGATGCCGGCATCGGTCACCAACAGTACCCGACCCGCACCCTCGGTCCGGCACAGGTCCGCCAGCCGCTGTGCCGCGCCGACCCGGTTGACGATGGTTCTGGTGGTGGAAAAGTCGAAATCCTGCATGGCTGCCCCTGACATCAACGCTCGTCAAATTGTTGTTATTCAGGGGACATTGAACGGCCCACCGGAGCCTTTGGCCATTACCTCGGATTTCCGGTAGGCGGGATTAACAACGCGTTGCTAACCCGCCTTGCTCGCCGCCGGGGTTGCGGACCTCTCGACGGGTCGCGAAGGCTGCTCTGAAGCCTCGCCGAACACCCTGCGCAACAGCGCCATACCCCGGCGCCAGCCCAACAGGCTCTGGGCGCACAGTACGCCGGCAAACATGGCACCGGCGACACCGCAGCTCATGATGTCCTGACCGGTGAGGTAGAGGCCCTTGATGCGGGTCTTGGGGCGCAGCCAGTCCTGTTCGAAACGCGACGGGTCGTGATCCAGGCCGTAGATCTCACCGCGGCGGTAGCGACAGAAATGGCGGGTGGACAGCGGTGTGGACAGTTCGCAGTAATCGACCTGCCCGCGCAACTGCGGGAAGTGGCGATACAGGTGCTCCAGCAGGCGCTCGCTGAACTGCTGCTTCAGCGCCTCGTATTCCGCCCCGCGCTTGCCCCAGGTTTCACCCTTCCACTGTTCAAACCACTCGTAGGGCGCCGGCGCCACCAGCTCGATGGTGGCGCGCCCCGGGTAGCGCTCGTTGAAACTGGGATCCTTGGCGGAGGGGAAAGAGATATACACCAGCGGGATTTCCGCTTGCGGATCCTGCAGGAAGCGCTCGGTATCCGCCTCGTAATCGCCGCTGGGATACAGCCAGTAATTGGTCTTCGGCAGCCCCAGTTCCGCGGCGGTTTTGCGCAGGCCGATATACAGGCACTGGTGGCTCATGGAGGGTGTTACCTGCCGCAACTGGCGCAGGTAACCCGCCGCATAGGAGGCGCTCTCGGGCAGCAGTTTTTCGAAGGTGTTGAACACCCCGGCGTTGGAGATCACCGCCGGTGCGTGAATCTCGGTGCCGTCACTCATGCGCACGCCGGTGACTTTCTGCCCGTCCAGCAACAGGGTCTCGACATTCGCGTAGGTGAATACCTCGCCACCGCTTTTCTGGATCTGCGGAATGATGGTCTCGGCAATGCGGCTGGCACCGCCCACCGGGTAGTAGCCGCCGTAGAGGTAATGCTTGGCGATCAATGCGTGAATGGTGAAGCTGCTGGTCTTCGGCGTCATGCCGTTGTCGCCCCACTGCCCGGTGAGCACCGCGATCAACGCCCCGTTATCCGTCAGTTCCCGCAGTACTTCATAGGTGGTCCTGTTCAGGAAAGAGGGACAGCGCAACTTTTTAACCAGTCTGAGTACCGGCGCGCACCAGCGCGGCAACAGCTTTTCCAGGGAGATCAGCGGCATCGCGCTGGCGACCGCATCCACCCGTTCAAGGTAGGCCTCGATGGTGGCGCGCTCTCCGGGGAATTGCTGCACCAGCGCGTCCACAAACTGCTCGCGTCCGGCCACCAGGTCGTAGGATTTATCGCCGAGACAGATGCGGTCGTAAGTGGCATCCATTGGCGCCCACTGCAGCGCGCCGGCGGAGAGGAAATCGAACAGCTTGCGGGTCATGGTGGGGTGGCCGCCCACATCACCGATGTAGTGCACCCCCACATCCCACTCGTAACCGTTGCGGTCGTAGGCATGGGTAAAGCCGCCGGCGGTGTAGTGCTGCTCCAGCACCAGCACCTTCTGCCCGCTGGCACTGAGCAGAGCTGCGGTGGTGAGTCCGCCGATCCCCGAGCCGACGACGATGGCATCGTAGGGACCATCGAGGCGGCCGGCGCGGTAACGGCGGCCGATACGCAGGCGGCTCCGTTGCTGGCTGGCCCTGTGAGCAGACGCAAAAGATGCTGCCTCGGCCATGGCTATCCTCCGGGGGGCTATTCTTATTCTGAAGTTGCCCCGCCACCTTAGCCGCGAACGGCGCCCTACGCAATCAGGCTCATGCTACCCGCAAACGTCCCACAGGTAACCGACTGAATCCAGTGCTCCCCCAGAGTAAACTGGCACTCGTAGTCTCGAGGCAGGTTATGCTTGGTCGCGAAGCGCTCGTTGAGGCGCAACACCAGGGTCTGATCTTTCAGCCGCAATTCAGCGGCCTCTGCGACTTCGAAGCCGAAGTAGTCACGCACCGAGGGATAGAGCGCCTTGAACAAGCTCTCTTTGGCAGAAAAGATCAAAGTGAGGGCAACCCGGTCAGAAAGCCCCTGGGCGCTGAGCAATTCCCGCTCTCGGCGATTGGCTACGATCGTCGCCACCTCGCGGCAAACCTTGGAAGACATCAGAACTTCTATATCGATACCGAGGTAATGCTTGTCGGTCCTGCGGCTCACAGCGCACACGGCTACACTGCCCACGTGAGAGATGGACCCCACCACGCCGCTCGGCCACAGCGGGTTGCGCTGCGCGCCGATCCCTACCTGCACGTCGTGGTTACGAACAGGGCCGAGGTGCTGCAATGCCAGCGCGGCGGCGTAGCGGCCGGCGAGAAACTCCGCCTGTCGCTTGGCTACCGCGCGCTCGATACTTTCGGGCCGGTCAATACCCAGTTCGGTATAGAGGGCCGGATCGTAACTGCCCGAATCAAATTCACAACTAACCAGGCGCACACCGGTTCTCGCGTCCACCAGCGAGTGCACCTTACCAATAAACTGGCGCTCAACCCCGGGCATAATATTTGCGGCTACTTCTTGCATTCAAATCTTCCCCGGTACTTTCTTCGGGTCTTCCTTCGGTTTTTTTCTTCAGGCCTAGGGCCATAATCAGCCCCGGTAAAACCGGCACTACTGGCGTCACCTACTACATTTGTGCCATTACTTGATGCACGCAACGTGCCAAAAATCGCCAGCCACCCCGCCTCCCTGGCAACACCGCTGAATATAGCAGCCGCGGGCTCAAGACACCGACGGCGCCAACAAGCAATATTGGTTTCCATGCCAGTTCTTGGTAAAAACTCCAGCATTAGCTCCGCTGTTGTGCCACGGTAAGTGCTGCTCCTTGGAATGGCCATTCCGGGAACCCTGCCCCCAGCACCCCTGTCCATCAGGGTTTTCAGAGCAAAGGTCTTTGGGGAACTATGCGATCATATCTGAACAGAATCACTCTTCCGCTCCTGGCGCTTGCCCTGGTGGCGGGGGCTTTCCTGGTGTTTCCCGGACTCAAATACGAACTCTATCGCAAACTGCCACCAAAGATCCGCTGGAATATTTCCTATGCGCTCACCGACAAGTTTGTGGTGGGAATGGTTTATTTCGTGGAGCGCAACAACCAGCTGCTACTGGTGCGCCACACCTACCAGGACAAGTGGGCACTGCCCGGAGGCTGGATGGAGCGCAATGAATCGTTCGAGGAGTCTGCGCGACGGGAGCTGCGCGAGGAACTGAATATCCGGATCGACGAATTCGAGGTACTAGAGGTGAACAAGGTGCCGCGCTCGGGGATCATCAATATCGCCATTCGCGGGCGCCTCAAGGACAAGCATATCGCGATCCGCGACGGGGAAATCTACGGCTACCGCTTCTTTGACCTGCATCGGCTGCCAGAGGATGTGATCTATACCCACAAACCCTATATCGAACGCTACCTGGAATCCCGCCGCCCGCCGCGGCAGCCACTACCGGAGCCAACGTCGGACACTCCCGCTGTACCGGAGCCCTGAGTGCGCACTTCTCTATTCTCAATCCGCTAATTCCCTAACGGGTTCAAACGAAAACACCGCCCGCAAAGGCGGGCGGTGTTTCGAGACTTCAGGATCGCGGGCGCTGTACCCGCAACGCCTTAGAAGTTGTAGCGAACCTCTGCACCGTAGGTGCGCGGTTCGGATACGGAGGTGTAGGGCGTGCCGAAGTAGGCCATGGAGCGACCGCTGGGAATCGAGGTGCTCTCGTTGTCCAGCAGGTTGCGCCCCCACAGTGCCAGCTCGTACTGGCCGTCGCCACTCATCCATACCAGTCGCCCGTTCAGGCGCTCGTCGTCCTCACCCACGCCGGGGATATCCGCGAACTCTGCCAGGAAGCCCGGCTGATCTTCGTCGCTGTTCTCGGCGAAGATGTAGTTCAGATGCAGGTTCAGATCACCCACCGGAATAGCCGGCGCCCAGTCGAAGGTAACGGTATAGGCGGTGTCGGTGGAGGACTTGTCACCGTCAATCTGCTCCACACCCTGCGCGTCAAAGTATGGCTGCCACTGGGATTCCACATCGCGCACGGTGGTCACGAGGCCGAAGCGCACGGACTCGGTGGCCATCCAGTCGAGGGTAACCTCCACACCGTCAATCTGCTGGTCACCGTTGATCACGGTGGGCAGGGCGTTGGCGGAGCCCTCGCGCTTGCTCTCGACACTGCGCTGGCGGTTATCGACGGTCATGTCGAAGTAGCTAAGCTGTACCCGCAGATTCTGCAGTAGGTCGCCCTTGATGCCCAACTCGACGTTATCCACCTCTTCCGGTTCAAATGGATCGTCGGCGCTGGCCACATTGAGGGAGTCAAAGCCACCGGACTTGTAGCCGGTGGAGTAGGACAGATACGCCATGACGTTGTCGCTGAGGTCGTACTGGCCAACGATACGGCCGGTAGTCGCACTCCACTTGTCGGAAGCGCTGCGCACCCCCTCTCCCACGTTATAACTGGCGCCCGCGGGGAAAATCACTTCTTCCACACCGTCCCGCTCGAAGCTGGTTCCGGGGGTCAACCAGGTGAAAGACTTCTCGTCGCTGCTGTAGCGCAGGCCGGCGAGCACACTCAGGCGATCGGTCACCGCATAGTCGAAATCGGCGTAGACACCGTAGTTGGTAAAGTCTCCGGTGTTTTCCACGGACTCGGTCCACCACTCACCGGCGTATTCGGGGCCGAAAAGCATACCGCCGATACCGAGACCCTGGCTCACCATGTCGTAGTAGATACCGTCCTGCGGGAACGGGCCCTGTGCCCCCACCGCCGGTGCCACCAGCGTGGTAAAGGTGGCCCAGTCGTCCGCGTCCCACAGGTGATCGACGCTGTCCAGCATGGCCAGCCCCATCTCACCCGCAGCCCCCTCAATCATCCCGCGCAGGGCCGGGTCATTGACGATATTTGCCGTCACCAGACGGGTCACGGAATCAGCGGAGGCAGTGACATCGGTGCGCTGGTAGATGTCCTCACGGGAGTAGTTGGCCCCCATTACCGCACTCAGGCGCTCGCCGGTGAAGTTGAACTGCAGCTCGTGGTAGCCGATGTCGGAGTCGAAGGTGTTGTTGGTATCCAGGTAGCGGGTGATGTCCGCGGTGCCGTCCTCTTCCTCGCGGTTGTAGGTTTCCCACTGGCGGTAGTTGGATACCCACTTCAGGCTCCAGGCGTCGCTGATGGCGTGAGTCAGTTTGAAATTGACGGAAGACATGGAGCGGGTTTCGCCGCCATCCACCACGTCGTTTTCCACTTTGTGGTCAAACGGATCGGTACTGTAGGCGTATTCACTGACACCAATCGCCTGGCGCGACGCGTTGTCCACCTCGTCCCAGTCGTAGGACAGCTGGGCGGCGGTCTTGTCGGTAATCTGCCACAGGGCGGCGATACGGCCGGTGACAATATCTTCCGCGCCAGCGTCAGCACCGCCCGGGGTGACATTGTCAATGAATCCGTCGCGCTGGTAGCTCAACAGGTTGCCACGCACAAAGAAGTTGTCCGTCAGCGGGGCATTGACCATGCCTTCCAACTGGGTCAGGCCGTAGTTGCCGACGCGCGAGGATACAAAGGCTTCGAATTCCTGCTGTGGCGGGTTCGGCACCAGGTTTACGGTACCCGCAGCGGCATTGCGGCCGAACAGGGTGCCCTGCGGGCCCTTCAGTACTTCCACCCGCTGCATATCGGCAAAAGACATGGAAGTGGCCGCAGCCGGTACATAGGCATCGTCGTAGAACACCGCGACGGAGGGGTCGCCACCGGCGCTGATGTTGGAGCTGCTCACACCGCGGATACCGATAGTGGACTGGGTGATGCTGGAACTGACATCAAAGCCGGGAATGAAGTCGTCCATGTCGCTGAGTTTCAGCGCATTGGTGTTTTCGATATCGGCGACGGAAAAGGTGTCGACGGTTACCGGTACTTCCAGCGCATTCTGCTCGCGCTTCTGCGCGGTGACGACTATCTCGTCGAGCACGCTGGCACTGGCGAAGCCCGGAGCCAGTGCACCGGCAGCAAAGGCAACTGCCAATGCAATGGGGCATTGCCCGTTCAGTTGAAGCTTGGTCATACATATACCCTTGGAGTTTATTGTTACTCTGAAGAAGCGCGGCCCCGCCGGGCGCGCCTACAGCAAACGACCAGCCTGACCTGCCCCCCTAAACCCGGGGGTTTTCTTCAGATTTCGGCGGCGTGAAGTTAGCACAACGATTATTGCGCCAACATACAGAAGCAAACTTTATTCCAGGGTTTTGCAAAAAATGTAGATTTTGTTTTGTTTACTGTGTTTTTCTCAGAGAAAAAATGTGAACCCGGTCACACATCCCAGACCACTCAGTCAGACTTCCTGCCCACCGGCTTGATCACCTCAGGCATCAGCCCATTCAGGATCCCGTAAAGCACTTCGATACGCGCTTCATTGGAAAAATACTTGTTCGCCAGCATCACGAAGCCGAACCGCTTTTGCGGAATAAAGGCCACGTAGGTAGAGAAGCCCCCGGTAGAGCCGGTCTTGTTGATCAGCACATTTTGCTGGGGCGCGAGCGGCGGGCGGATGGCTTCCACCGGCTGGTCCTCGCGCACCATTGCCGGCGAGTTACCCTGCATCAGGGTTTCCACCGCTACCGGTAACGCGTACTGCTCCCACACCAGATCCTGCACGTAGAATTCCGTTTTGAAATAACCCTTGCGGGTAGTCGCCAGAGCCCTTTCCAGGTCGCGGCCGGTTTTTACCAGCTGCATCTGGATACCCAGATAGCGGGATAAATCTGCAGCACTGGATTTGACCCCGTACGCCTCCTCCCCCAGCACCCCCATATCCACTCTTACCGGCGTGCCGCTGCGGTTGTGACCGCGAGCGTAGTGCGACATTTTTTCGTCCGGAACCTGGATATAGGTATCGCCCAGTCCCAACCCCTGAAACACATACTGCTGCATCGCCTCGGCGAAAGGCTGGCGCAATTTGCGCGCGGTGATCAGGCCCAGTAATCCGATACCCGGGTTGGCGTAGGTGCGGCTGGTGCCGGGGAAATACTGCGGCTGCCACTGGCTCAGGTAGGCCAGCAGCTGGCGGTTGTTCTCGATCTCCGCGGGCACCTGCAGCGGAAAGTGGCCGGCGGTGTGGGTGGCGAGGTTGAGCAGGCTGACCCCGTCCATGGCGCTGCCGCGCAGATCCGGCAGGTGGCGACTGACCGGGTCACCCAGCGACAGCACACCCCTTACCTCGGCGTAAGCGGCCAGGGTGGCGGTAAAGGTTTTACTGACGGATCCGATCTCAAACAGGGTGTGCTCGGTGACCGGCTCTTTGGTGTCTTGTGAGGCCACCCCCAGGGTAAAAAAGTAGGGCTCGCCATCGATGATCAGCGCCAGAGCTATTCCGGGGGGATTGTGTTTCTCCACCACGGGCTGGAGCGTTTGTATCACCACCTGCTCTAGATGATCGGGATCGGTTTTGGCGAAAGCGCTGATGGAAAAACAGGACGCGGCAAGCACCACCAGGAACAGCGTGCATAAATCTAATCGACGGGGAGAGAGAAAGTGCTGAGAAAAGCGGCTCGGGGGCACGGCAACATCCTTGTTATTTACAGTTATTGATAGCGCTCAGACCGCCGCAACACGGTTTAGTGCTGCGGTGGTCGGCTCGCCGTCAGTCCATCAATGGGCGAGCGCCTCCCAGGGTCGGCCGGACGCCGTTACTGATCTGGAAGGCCACCCGTGCCGCGGTGCGCGCGGCGTGGTCTTCGATATCGAAATACGGATTGAACTCCGCCATGTCCGCCAGGCACACCTTGTTCGATTCCAGCACCGTATCCAATAGCGGCTCGAACAGTTCGAAACTCACACCGCGCCCGGCGGGGGCACTCACCGCCGGCATGATTGCCGCCGGGAACACATCGAGATCGATGGTGAGGTAGACGAAATCCACCTTGTCGATAAATGCCTGGATCTGCTTCTGCACCTGCTCGATACGCCAGGGGGTGATCTCGCGGTCGGAAATCACCTCCGCACCCAGCTCCTGCGCGCGCTGGTACAGCGCCGGGGTATTGGCGGTGGCCGCGGCACCCACGCACAGGTAATTGAACGGGCGGCCGTTCAGGTCACACTGCTCGGCAATCTGGAAAAACGGAGTACCCGAAGACCCCTTGGGCGTGGGCAGGCGGATATCCAGGTGGGCGTCGAAGTTGATGATACCCAGGGTCTTGTCGCGATGCTGCTCGCGCATCCAGCGGGCGATCCCCTGGTAGCTGCCGTAGGCAATCTCGTGGCCACCGCCGAGCACCAGCGGGAAGTGGCCGGCGGTCATCAGCTCGGTAATACGCGCACCGAGCATCGCCTGTGCGGATTCGAGGTCTTCCTTTTCCACCCGCACGTTACCGGCGTCGTACAGGGGCGCACTGAAGGTTTTCGGCAGGTTCGCCATCGCCAGGCGCAATATGCGCGGGCCCTTGGCGGCGCCGATACGGCCCTTGTTGCGGCGCACCCCTTCATCGGAGGCGAAACCGAGCACCGCAATCCCGGGGCGGCTGTCCAGGTGGAGCGGCACTATGTCTTCGTGCCAGCGTTTGCCTGCCTTGCCGTCTTCGCTGTCGCTACGGCCGCTCCACAGGCGCATATCAGCCAGCTGTAACATGGCGACCTCCAAAAAACATTTCCGACGGTTTCAGTGCGCCCACTTCATAGGCGAGCTGGTCCGGCGTTTCCATCGGCCACAGCGCCATATCCGCGACCAGCCCCGGGCGCAGTACGCCGCGACTGCAGCAGATGCCCAGCGCGCGCGCGGCGGCGCGGGTCACCCCGGCGAGGGATTCCGCCGGGGTGAGACCAAAGAAGTTGCACCCCATATTCATCATCAGGCGCAGGGAGGCAATGGGACAGCTGCCGGGGTTCAGGTCGGTGGATATGGCCATCGGCACCCCGGCCGCGCGCAGCTTTTCCACCGGCGGTACGCGGGTTTCCTTCAGGGTGTAGAAGGCACCCGGCAGCAATACCGCGGCAGTACCGCTCTCGGCCATGGCCGCGACGTCGACGTCGGAGATGTATTCGATATGGTCCACCGACAGTGCGCCGGCCCTGGCCGCCATTTCGGTGGCGCCGGTGCGCGCCAGTTGTTCCGCATGCACTTTGACCGGCAGCCCCAGCTCTTTTGCGGCACTTACCACGCGCCGGCACTGCTCTACGGAAAACGCGATGTTTTCACAGAACATGTCCACCGCATCCGCCAGCTGTTCCCTGGCCACCACCGGCAGGATTTCGTTGCACACCAGGTCGATGTAGGCGTCGGCACGGCCGTCGTATTCCGGCGGCAGGGCGTGGGCGGCGAGGCAGGTTGTCTGGATATTCACCGGATAGTGCTGGGCCAGGCGACGGGCCACGCGCAGCTGTTTCAGTTCGGTATCCAGATCCAGGCCGTAGCCGGACTTTACCTCGACGGTGGTAACGCCTTCGGACAGCAGTGACTTGAGGCGCGGCTCGGCAGCGCGATACAGCTCTTCGGCGCTGGCCGCGCGGGTGGCGCGCACGGTGGAGATGATGCCACCACCGGAGCGGGCGACATCCTCATAGCTCTCGCCACCGAGGCGACGGGCAAATTCACCGGCGCGATGGCCGCCGTAAACCAGGTGGGTATGGCAGTCGATCAGCCCCGGCGTCAGCCACTGACCCTCACCGTCGATAACCTCATCGGCAACCGCATCGGGCAATTCCCGGCGCGGGCCGAGCCACACGATTTTATTGCCGGTTACCGCCACCGCGGCATCTTCCACCGCCCCGTAAGCGCCGGGTATGGAAGGATCCATGGTAGCCGCGTGGACATTGGTAATCAGCAGATCACAGCGTTCTGTCATGTTCGCTCACTGAATTGGCGTTAATGGTAACGATAGCCCCTAGAGGCCGGTTTGGCGCGATTTATCACTATCAGATAAACCCGATACTCCTTGATCACCTGCCGATCACTTGCTGTGGCGACGAGCAGATCCCTCTTGACAGCGAGCGGGCCCGAATCCATAGTTGCGCCAAACACAAGTTGTATATACAAGAATGTACAACCAGTCACGCACTTTAACCGAGCAGGCGGAGACCACACAAGTATGAGCAGTCAGCCCCGCTACGCTGCCATCAAAGAGCATATCCGAGCCCAGATCGAAAGCGGCAAGTGGCCGGCACAGTTCCGCGTACCGTCGGAAAACCAGCTCGCCCAGGATTTCAGCGTCAGCCGCATGACCGCCCGCCGGGCCCTCAGTGAACTGACCGACGAGGGCGTGCTGATGCGCTCCCAGGGCCTCGGCACCTTCGTCGCCGAACCGGTACCCGCCGGCTCGCTGCTGGAAGTGCGCAATATTGCCGACGAAATCGCCGCACGCGGTCACAGCTACGCCAACCGCATCCTCAAACTGGAACAGGCCCAAGCCGGCACCGAAGTGGCGGTGGCGCTGGGCCTGGCCGAGGGCGCGGCGGTGTATCACTCGATCATCGTGCACCTGGATAACGGGCTGCCGATTCAGTTCGAGGAACGCTATACCAACCCGACACTGGTGCCGGAATACCTGCAACAGGACTTCACCCACTGCACCCCCAACGAATACCTCACCCGGGTGGCGCCGCTGACCGAGGTGGACACCACGGTGGAGGCCGTTGGCGCCAGCGGGGAAGTCGCGCGCGCACTGGAAATTGCCGAGAACAGCGCCTGCCTGCAGATCTGGCGACGTACCAAAAGTAGCTCAGGCACGGTGAGTTTTGCGCGCCTGGTGCACCCGGGCAGCCGGTACCGGCTGGGGGCGCAACTCAGGTTTTAGCCTTCGTCATGCCGCTACCGGATCAAGTCCGGGATGACGGGAATCGAGGTAGAGAACCCGAATTGAAGGCGGGGTGCCGGGTGCGGGTTTTCAGGAGCGTCGCAAACAGGATGTTTGCGCCGCAGCGCCCAGGGATGGGTTCACAGCGGTCC
>NZ_CAJXKH010000106.1 GCF_913055755.1 uncultured Microbulbifer sp. | reverse complement strand
GCCAGGGCTGCCTTGGCTTTTTCAACTACGGCAGCAAAAGCGGCTTTATCGTATACCGCCAGATCAGCCAGAACACGGCGATCCAGAGCGATATCCGCCTTTTTCAGGCCGGCAATCAGTCGGCTGTAGCTCAGGCCTTCAGCGCGGGACTGGGCGTTGATACGCGTGATCCACAGAGCGCGGAAGTTACGCTTCTTGACACGACGGTCGCGGTAAGCGTACTGACCAGCTTTGATGACTGCCTGCTTGGCAACACGGAATACGCGAGAACGCGCACCGTAGTAACCTTTAGCCTGCTTCAGAATTTTCTTGTGACTACGACGTGCCACTACACCACGTTTAACACGGGCCATAACTCTATCCTCTTAAACCTTTACGGGTGCTGCCAATTACTTGGCGCGCAGCATGCGATCGACCAGGGTGGCATCAGACTTGTTCATAAGCTGAGTGCCGCGCAGCTGACGCTTACGCTTGGTGGTCATCTTGGTGAGGATGTGGCTCTTGTTGGCGTGCTTGTGCTTGTAGCCCGAAGCCGTCTTCTTGAAGCGCTTGGCAGCGCCACTGTGTACTTTTGCTTTCGGCATTTTGTACTCCAAAGTAAATAATGACCCACGAATGGGTCCGGTTAATTGGCCGCAGACCGAAGCCTGTGGCTGTGCGGGAGTGAGAAGGCAGCCGTCGCCCGACCACATCCCGAAAAGAAGACTCAGGTACCCGGCAATGCCGGATATTGGCCCTGGGTCTTACTTTTTCTTTTTGCTGGGAGCAATCACCATGATCATCTGGCGACCTTCCATCTTCGGCCGCTGCTCCACAACACCCAGCTCCTCGAGATCTTTCTCGATGCGCTGCATCATTTCCATCCCCAGCTCCTGGTGGGCCATTTCACGGCCGCGGAAGCGCAGGGAGACTTTCGCCTTGTCCCCGGCTTCCAGGAAGCGGGTCAGGTTGCGCAGCTTGATCTGGTAGTCGCCGATATCGGTACCGGGACGGAACTTCATTTCCTTGATCTGCTGCTGCTTCTGTTTCTTCTTGGCCGCATTCTTGGCCTTCTTGGCCTCAAATACGTGCTTCCCGTAGTCCATGATTTTACAGACTATGGGATCGGAGTCCGGAGCAATTTCAACGAGATCCAGGCTGGCACCCTGCGCCTTTTCCAGAGCCTCATCCAGAGACACAATGCCTACCTGTTCACCATCCGCACCAATCAATCGAACTTCTTTCGCTTCGATCTGATCGTTGATACGGGCCTTTTTGGACCGTCCTTTCATATCTCGTTTAATAACACTCGTCTCCGGTAATTTATAAAAATGTCTGTTGCGGCGCCTTTTGCCTCGGGACTCTCGTATAGCCCTCGCTATTAGCCCTCGGCGGCACCCGCAATAGACGAACGGCCGCGGCGATCCACATCCTGCTGGAGGAGCTCAAGGAATGACTCATAAGTCATGGTTCCGAGGTCCTCACCGCTACGTGTCCGCACGGCGACCGTCTGGTTTTCCACTTCCTTATCGCCGATGACCAGCAGATAAGGGACACGCTGAAGCGTGTGCTCGCGGATTTTAAAACCGATCTTCTCGTTTCTCAAGTCGGCGGCGGCGCGGAAACCCTGCTCACCCAACTGTTTCTGCAAATTGAGACAGTAATCAGCCTGGCGGTCAGTAATATTCAGCACCGCCACCTGCTGGGGCGCCAGCCAGGTGGGGAAGGCCCCCTCGTAGTTCTCGATCAGGATACCGATAAAGCGCTCGAATGACCCGAGGGTCGCGCGGTGCAGCATCACCGGGGTCTGACGGGAGCCATCTTCCGCCACATACTGGGCGTCCAGGCGGCCCGGCATGGAGAAGTCCACCTGAATGGTGCCGCACTGCCATACCCGACCGAGGCAATCCTTGAGGGAGAACTCGATCTTGGGCCCGTAGAAGGCGCCCTCGCCCGGCAGCTCTTCCCACGGCAGGTCGGCGGCATTCAGCGCATCCGCCAGGGCCTTCTCGGCCTTGTCCCAGCTCTCGTCGGAACCGACGCGCTGTTCCGGGCGGGTGGACAGGCGGTAGATCACTTCCTCGAAGCCGAAATCCTTGTACACCGCGTGCAGCAGGTCCATGAACTCGGATACTTCGGACTGGATCTGGTCTTCGGTACAGAAAATGTGGCCATCGTCCTGCACGAAGCCGCGCACGCGCATCAGGCCGTGCAGGGAACCGGACGGCTCGCTGCGGTGACAGGAGCCAAACTCCGCCAGACGCAGAGGCAGATCGCGGTAGCTGCGCAGCCCCTGGTTGAACACCTGTACGTGACAGGGGCAGTTCATGGGCTTGATGGCGAACTGGCGCTCTTCGCTGGTCAGGGTGAACATGTCGTCACCGAACTTGTCGGCGTGACCGGACTTCTGCCACAGGGAGAAGTCCACCAGCTGCGGGGTCTTGATCTCCTTGTAGCCGCGCTCGCGCTGGCGCTGGCGCATGTACTGCTCGACGGTGCTGTACACGGTCCAGCCGTTGGGGTGCCAGAACACCATACCCGGCGCCTCTTCCTGAATATGGAACAGGTCGAACTTCTTCGCCAGCTTGCGGTGATCGCGCTTTTCCGCCTCTTCGATACGGTGCAGGTAGGCCTTAAGCTCTTTCTTGTTAGCCCAGGCGGTACCGTATACACGGGTCAGCATTTCGTTGTTGGCATCGCCGCGCCAGTAGGCGCCGGCCACCTTGGTCAGCTTGAAGGCCTTCAGTTTGCCGGTAGACGGCACGTGGGGGCCCCGGCACAGGTCTTCAAAGTCGCCCTGGCGATACAGGGAGATGTCTTCGTTGGTGGGAATACTGGCGATGATCTCAGCCTTGTATTCCTCACCCAGCTCGCGGAAGTACTTGACCGCATCGTCGCGCGGCAACAAGCGACGGCTGACCGGAATGTCTTCCTTGGCCAGCTCTTCCATGCGCTTTTCGATCTTCTCGAGATCTTCCGGGGTGAACTGGCGCTCGTAGGCGAAATCGTAATAGAAGCCGTCTTCGATCACCGGGCCGATGGTGACCTGGGCACCGGGATAGAGCTGCTTGACCGCCTGGGCCAGCAGGTGCGCGGTGGAGTGACGGATGATTTCCAGCCCTTCCGGCTGGCGCTCGGTCACGATGGCGAGGTCGGCATCGTGATCGATCACAAAACTGGTATCCACTTCCTTGCCGTCGACCACGCCAGCCAGGGCAGCTTTCGCCAGACCGGGACCAATATCATTGGCAACGTCGAATACGGAAACAGGATTGGAGAATTCGCGACGGGAACCGTCAGGGAGGGTGACAACAGGCATTGCACTTCCTTTTCTATCAGTGGCGACCCCTACGAAAGACCGCGTGAACAATTAACGCTTTGGCTAGCGGGGAGCGGTGCCTGGATGCACCGCCGCCGGGAAAGCCGGCGCGAGCGCTGAAAAACCAGCAAAATCACATTTTGCGCAGCTTTTTCAGGGCGACCTCTACAAAATGACAGGACGTTATTTTGTAGAGAGTAGGTAAATGGTAGACCCGAGCAGACTCGAACTGCTGACCTCTGCCATGTCAAGGCAGCGCTCTAACCAACTGAGCTACGGGTCTAAAGACTGGCATCCGGGGAGGCTCCCCGCTGCAGAGGACGCGAACTTTAGCACCAGCCATTTGGCATTTCAATAATGAAAATCAGAAAATTTTCCCGCCAAAGCACAACTTGATGCACCACATGCTGTATGGTGCGCTGCTCCCTTTTCAGGAACCGGACGCAGCAGGACGCATGCAGGATACACAACCCCAGAACCCGTCATCCACCGCCATCGCCAATAACGGCTTTTTGCTGGCGCTGGCGGCGGCCGCCCTATTCTCGATCAAGGCCATCTTTATCAAACTGGCCTACCGCTATCAGGTGGACGTGGACACTTTTATCCTGCTGCGCATGCTGCTGGCACTGCCCTTCTATGCTGCGATCCTGCTGCAGCTCAGGGCCCGGCACAACTGGCAGCCGGTGAGCCGCAAAAACGGACTTCTGTGTATCGCCCTGGGCATTTGTGCCTACTACGGCGCCAGCTTTCTCGACCTGCAGGGGCTGCGCTATATCAGCGCCAACTTCGAGCGCCTGATCATCTATCTGTACCCCACCCTGGTGCTATTCCTGGGATGGGTGTTTCTCGACCAACGCATCTCACCGCGACAACTGCTGTGTGTACTCGGCGCCTATGGCGGCATCCTGCTGATCTTCTGGCAGGACCAGGCGTTCAGCACCGGCGTGGCCGCCCCCGAGTGGGTGGCGCTGACGCCTACCAGCTGGGGCGCCGTGCTGACTTTCGCCAGTGCACTGTGTTTTTCCGTTTACGTGGCCTTCAGTGAAAACGTGATCCGGGCCCTGGGCAGCCGGCAATTTACCGCCCTGGCGATGATCGCCGCCAGCGCCGCCATCTGCCTGCACTTTCTGCTGAAGGGCGATTGGTCGCAACTGCTGCAGCCGCTGCCGGTCTACGGTTACGCGCTTGCGGTGGCCTTCTTGTGCACGGTGATTCCGTCGCTGATGATGAGTGCGGCGATCCAGAAAATCGGCTCCGCCAGCACCGGAGCCATAGGCACGACCGGTCCGGTAGTGACGTTGATCGTCGCCGCGCTGGTGCTGGGGGAACCCTTCTCCGTCTACCACCTGCTGGGGATGGCGGTGATTATCGGCAGCCTGCTGCTACTGAAGAAGAAGCCGAACAGCTCAGTCGCTCTGCAGCGCGTCGATGGGGTTCAGGCGCGAGGCCTTGATCGCGGGGTAGACGCCAAACAATAAGCCGATGGCCGCGCACACGGTAAATGACAGCAGTATCCCGCTCAGCGACCAGGACACTGCCCAGCCGGCGTAGAGCGCAATCGCCTCCGACAACAGGACCCCGAACAGAATACCCAGCAGTCCGCCGAGAATGGCGATGGTGAAGCTTTCGATCAGGTACTGGCTGCGAATATCCCGCTGGGTGGCACCGATGGCCCGCAGCAGTCCGATTTCACTGGTGCGCTCCAGCACGGTGGCGAGCATGATGTTCATAATGCCGATCCCGCCCACCAGCAGGGAAATACCGGCCACACAGGACATCACGATATTGAAGATGGCCTGGGTCTCCATCTTCTGCGCCATCAGTGCCGCCGGCACCACCATGGTGAAGTCCTTCACATTGTTGTGGCGGCGGTTGAGCAGGTGAGCAATGGCCCGCGCCGCCTCCCCCGCATCGGTCCCATCCACCAGCTGGAACTTGAGCTCACTCACTTCTGCCGCCAGTCGCTCACTGGGAAAACGCTGCCGGGCCGCTGACAAGGGGATAAACACCAGGTCCTGTTCCGCCCCCAGGCGCACGCCCTCAAATTCCGAGCCCGCCACAAAGGGTGAATCCAGCACACCGATCACCGTAAACCACAACTGATTTACCTTGATCCGCTCCCCCAGCGCAGAGCGCCCGGGAAACAGCTGCCGCGCAACCGATTCCCCCAGCACCGCCACCTGGGCAAAACGCCGCTCGTCCTCGTCATCGATCAAACGGCCTGCGGACAGCTGGAACGGGGACATCCGGAAATAGGCAGGACTGACGCCGGTGGCTGCGGCCTCACTCTTGCCGTAGCGGCTGTACAGGCTGTAGGTCTCGATGGATTTCTGCGCGGCAAATGCCTCGACAACACCCAGGGTGGCCAGCACCGCCTCCCCGTCGCGAAAACTGAGTCCGGCGGATTGCTTGCGCTGCTCGTAGAGCTCCTCCTGCTCCAGCTCTGCCCCCTGCACTATCAGATTGTTCAGCCCCATGGTCTCGATCATGCGCAGGGCCTCGCGCTCGGCGCCCTTGCCGATATTGAGCATCGCAATAACCGCGCCGACACCGAAGATCATGCCCAGCAATGTCAGCAGTGTGCGCAGCTTGTGCTGGGACAATTCCGCCAGGGCCTCGCGAAAACTCGCCAGCAGCGCCCGGCGGCCGCGGGATATCGGCAACAGGGAGGCGAAGCGTGAAGCTGACGCCGCACCGGTCTCACCGCTCCCGTCCATTTGCAGTTCACCTGGGTTCTGTGCACTCACACGCCACTCTCCTGCGCAACACGTCTGCCGGCATTGCCCGGAGAAACCTCGTACAGGGCAATCTGGTCACCGGGCTCCAGGCCGCCAATGATTTCGATATGGGTGGGCGTGATCCGCCCGGTGGAAACATCGCGACGCAGGAACCGCCCCTGCTGGTACAGAAAAACATAGGCTCCGGCACCGTCGCGAAACACGCACTGCGCCGGGATTTCCAGCCGTCGTTCGGCGTCTGCCACGCGGATTTCTGCGCGCACACCGCGGTCGAGTTTGAACTGCGCCGGATACTGCTCATCGAAAGCGGCCACCACCTGGTAGTACTTTTGCGGATTGCCCCGCTCGATGGTCGAGGGGGCCGCACTGATACTCTTCACTTTTGCACTGAAGTGCTGCGCCGGCTGCGTCTCGAACCACAGGGTAACCACCTGCCCCTCCGCGAGACCGACCGCCTCGCGCTCCGCAACCTGTAATTTCGCCTGCATCACGCTGGTATCCGGCAGGTCCGCGACCTTGTGCCCCGGCCAGACCTGGGTGCCTACCTGTGGCTTTTCGCCGCGCCAGTTCGCCGTATAGGTCAGCATGCCATCGTGGGGGGCCACAATTTGCAGCTCCGACATCCCCTGATCCAATCGCTGGATCTGCGCACTGTGCTTTTGCTGTAGCACCGACAGCACCGCCAGTTCACCCTCGGCGCCGGTGGCAAAACGCTGGTTTTTCCAGTCGAGATAAGTGAGCTTGGACTGCAGGTAGCGGGTGTCCAGTTGCTCTTCGAGAATTTCCAGGCGCGATTTGAGGCGGTCGTCGTCAATCGCAAAGCGCTCGGCAAACCCCTTTTCCACCGATACCTGCCCGATATCCGCCAGAATCGCCACCTGCTCCGTATCCAGGGCGCCGCGCTTCTCGCGCAGGTCTTCCTCCGCCTGGGTCAGCTCCCGCGCGGCGTCGCTGCGTTTGCGGCGCATCTGCTCGCCGTCGAAGCGGGCAATGACATCCCCTTTCTTAACCAGGGAATACTCCGGGGCCAGCCACGAAATAAACTTGGGCGGCCCCGAGGTCGGCGCCTGTATTGCAGTCGCGGACTCCGCCTCCAGCTCGCCCTGCGCCGGCACCAGTGCCTCGCGCTCACTGTAGTGCACCCGGTAGAGCAACGGCTCCGACGGCTTGTCGGTGCAGGCGGAAAGCAACAGCGACCCGGACAGCAGAATGATCCCGAGCACCCGCGCAACGCTACGATCGATCAAAATGCTCACATTGCCTCCCCCGCCACCTGTGCAGGCTGTTCGCCCACAGGTGTAAACAGCGAAAGGGATGCGGTCATCCCCGGCTTCAGTGCATTGCCGTCCCCTTCATCCAGCCCTACCAGCAGATCCAGTACCCGGCGGCGGTCGCCCCTGGCGCGATCACGCACCACACGACCCAGCTCCAGGATATGACCGCGCAGGGTGACAGCCTCGGCACCATCGATCACCACTTCCACATCCGCGCCGACGGTGAGGTATGCCTTGTCCACCTCGTCTGCCTGCGCGCGCACCCGCATCTCGCTCAGGTCGGAGATCTGCATGATCGGTTGACCGAAGCGCACCGATTCACCTTCCGATGGTTTTTCCCCTTTCCAGTTGGCCACATACTGCACCAGGCCTCCGATGGATGCCTTGACCTTGAGTTTTTCCCGCTCTGCCACAAGCACTGCCACTTCACCTTCCCAGCGCGCGACCCGGTGCCTGGCCATGGAAATGCGCAGCTCGCCAGTGCGCTTGTGCATTGCCGCCATCTCCCGCGCCAGCTTCAGGTCATTGCCGGCAATTTCAAAATCAATTGCGGCTTTTTCACGTTCGATCCTGGACATGGACTGGTCGAGAATATTCGCGCGGCGCTCGGCCTTTTCATAAGCTGCACGCTTTTCCTCGATCGCCAAGACATCGTCCTTTGCGGTCTGCTTTTCCTTCAACAGGGTATTGTTGAGCTCACTGCGCCACTGCTTCAGCTCGGATTTCTTTTCAATCAGCCGTTCCCGCACCTGCTTATCATCGAACTCGACCACCACCGTGCCCTTTTCGACATGGCTGTTCTCCGCCACCATGCGCTTGATACTGTACTGCCACATGCGCTCGATGGCCGGCGGCGCCACCATGACGGAGCGCACGGATTCCAGCTCACCGGGAATGGATTCGGGTACGGCCCGTGCCGCGCCGGCGGCCAGGGGCTCCCCTCCCTCCCCACTGCTACAGGCCGCGAGCACCAGCGCCACAAGAGTTATCAGCCGCTTCATGTTCCGGCCTCCGGAAATTCGATACGCGCCCCCATACCGGGCAGCAGCTCCAGTTCCGGCGTTTCGGTGAATTTGAACACCAGCCGGTAATAGAGCCCCGGGCCCTGCTCCTGCCGCTTTTGCGGCTGGGTAGCAATTTCGGCGAGTTGCGCGGGCAAACGATGCCCGAGATAGGAGTCGAAAATCAGTTCCACGCCCTGTCCACTGCGCACCCGGTCAATATCGATCTCGTGTAACCAGGCCTCCACATACAGGTCACTTAGGGAAGGAATTTCCGCGATCAGCCATCCCGGTTGTGCGGTCATTCCCACAAAAACCCGCTCGCCGGTCCAGGGGTGCTTGCCGTATAGCACCGGGCCGGAACGCTCCGCGCGCAGGGACATGGATTCCAGTTGCGCGCGCTTGTATTCGAGCCGTGCCTCGGAACCGGCGATTTTTACCCGCTGTTTCTTTGCCGCCACTTCCCGGGTCAGTTCGGCCTGGGCCAGCTCCTTCTGCGCCTTGCGCACTGCGGACTCGGCCTCTTTTTTTGCCACCTGGTAGGATTCGTACTCGTAGGCACTCAGGTACTGCTTCGGCACTGCGGCATCAATGCCGGCCTTCTTCAGCAACAGCTCCGCGCGCTTTAACGCGAATTTTTTCTCCAGCACGTCCTGTGCGAACTTGCTGTCATCTTTCTCCAGTTTTTCCCGCGCGGTATCCAGTGCAACGGTTTCTGACTCTATCTCTCCCTGGATCGCCGCACCGTCGAATACCGCCACGATTTCACTGGCCTGGGCCACCTGCCCTTCCGGCATCAGCCACTGCACTTCCACCCGCCAGTTGTCGGTCATCGGCGAGAAAAACGACTGACTTTGTTCCGCCCGTAATTCCCCGCTGAGCAGCAGCGGTGCCTGAGCCAGCGCGGGAAGGGATACAAGCAGCAGTGACGCTATTGCTGCGCAGGCTGAACCCATTAGACGGAGCATTGCGAATCCTCCACCACGGTGCCATCGCTCATGCGGATAATGCGCTGGGCGCGGCTGGCCACTTCATGCTCGTGGGTCACCATCACGATGGTTTGCCCTTCACGGTGGAGGGCACACAGCAGCTCGAGGATTTCCTCGGAGGTTTTGCTGTCGAGGTTTCCGGTGGGCTCATCGGCAAAAATGACCTTTGGCCGGTTGATCAGCGCCCGCGCTATGGCCACTCGCTGGCGCTGGCCTCCGGACATTTCGAATGGGCGATGGTCGATGCGGTGGCCGAGCCCCACCCGGGTGAGCATTTCCACCGCGCGCGCTGCGGCGCCGGCGGCGTCTGCAGTATCGGAAAATCGCAGGGGCAACATGACATTCTGCTGGGCAGTGAGCCGCGGCAGCAGGTGAAAGGTCTGGAAAATAAAGCCGATGTGGCGATTGCGGATGGCGGAGAGGGATTCGTCGTCAAAGCTCGACACTTCGCGCCCGTCGAGCCAGTAGTGACCGGCACTCTGTTGATCCAGACAGCCGAGAATGTTCATCAGCGTCGACTTGCCGGATCCGGATGAACCCATCACCGCAACGAATTCATTTTTTGCAATTTGCAGAGAGACGTCGCGCAGGGCCATGACTCTGGCATCCCCCTCGCCATACTCCCTGCGCAACCCTTCTATTTTTATCACGCGCCAGTCCGTTGTGAGCTTGCTGTCTGTAATGTGAAGTTCACAGATAACAGCAGACTATCCAATCCTCGTGGACACCGCAATACGGCGCGGCGCCCCTGTAGTTGCGGCATCTGCAGCCAGAATTATTTCTCTTCCTTGAGGCGGCCGATTTCGTCCCTGAGCTTTGCCGCCGCCTCGAATTCCAGGTTCTTGGCATGGTTGTACATCTGCTCTTCCAGTGCTTCGATCCTGGCCCAGCGCTGCTGATCCGTAAGCGGTTTCTGCTCCGCCTTGTAGGCGCCCTCTTTTTCCGCCACCTTGCGTCGCCCGCGGGCGGGCACGCCAGGGGCAATGGCTCCCTCCATGATATCGGCGACACTCTTGCGGATACCCTTGGGGGTAATACCGTGAGTGGCATTGTGCTCCAGCTGCTTTTCGCGCCGGCGCTGGGTTTCGTCCAGTGCCCGCCGCATGGAGTCGGTAATCTTGTCCGCGTACAGGATCGTCCTGCCCTCCAGGTTCCGCGCGGCGCGGCCAATGGTCTGAATCAGGGAGCGGTCGGAGCGCAGGAAACCCTCCTTGTCGGCATCGAAGATCGACACCAGCGCCACTTCCGGCATATCCAGGCCCTCGCGCAGCAGGTTGATCCCTACCAGTACGTCGAATTCACCGATACGCAGGTCGCGGATAATTTCCACCCGCTCCACCGTATCGATATCCGAGTGCAGGTAGCGCACGCGTACGTCGTTGTCCCGCAGATATTCCGTCAGGTCTTCCGCCATACGCTTGGTCAGCACTGTGATCAGCACTCGCTGGTCGGCGGTCACGCAGCGGCGGATTTCCGACAGGGTATCGTCCACTTGGGTTTCCGCGGGGCGCACTTCCACCTCCGGGTCCACCAGGCCGGTGGGCCGCACCACTTGCTCCACCACGGCGCCGGCGTGCTCCGCCTCGTATTTGCCTGGTGTGGCGGATACGAAAATGGTCTGCGGCGACAGCTTTTCCCACTCCTCGAACTTGAGCGGACGGTTGTCCAGGGCGGACGGCAGGCGGAAACCGTATTCCACCAGGGTTTCCTTGCGCGAGCGGTCACCGCGGTACATACCGCCGATCTGCGGCACGGTAACGTGGCTCTCGTCGATAAACAGCAGCGCCTCCGGCGGCAGGTAATCAAACAGGGTGGGTGGCGGCTGGCCGGCGTCGCGCCCCGACAGGTAGCGGGAATAGTTCTCCACCCCGTTGCAGTAACCCAGCTCCTGCATCATCTCCAGGTCGTAACGGGTGCGCTGTTCCAGGCGCTGCGCTTCGAGTAGCTTGTTGTTATCGCGCAGCTGCTTGAGCCGCAGCTCCAGCTCGTCCTTGATCTCATCGATGGCCTTGACGATGGTTTCCCGCGGGGTGACATAGTGCGACTTGGGGAAGATGGTGATCCGCGGGACCTTCTTCAGCACCTCGCCGGTGAGGGGGTCAAACAGGGTGATCTCTTCGATTTCCTCATCGAACAGCGACAGGCGCACCGCTTCCAGGTCGGAGTCCGCCGGATAGATATCGATGATGTCGCCCCGTACCCGGTAGGTGGCGCGGCGGAAGTCGGCGTCGTTGCGGGTGTACTGCAGCTCTGCCAGCCGCCGCAGAATGGTGCGCTGGTCAACGATGTCACCGCGGTCCAGGTGCAGCACCATTTTCAGGTACTTGTCCGGATCGCCCAGACCGTAGATCGCCGATACGGTTGCCACCACGATCACGTCCTTGCGCTCGATCAGTGCCTTGGTGGCGGACAGCCGCATCTGCTCGATATGCTCGTTGACGGAAGCATCCTTCTCGATAAAGGTATCGGACGAAGGCACATAGGCCTCCGGCTGGTAGTAGTCGTAATAGGAAACGAAATACTCCACGGCATTCTTGGGAAAAAATTCCTTCAGCTCACCGTAAAGCTGCGCCGCCAGCGTCTTGTTATGCGCCATGACAATGGCCGGGCGCTGAACCCGCTCGATGACATTGGCCATGGTGAAGGTTTTACCGGACCCGGTCACACCCAGCAGGGTCTGGTGGGCCAGGCCATCCTCGATGCCCTCCACCAGGCTGGCAATGGCAGCGGGCTGATCGCCGGCGGGTTCGTATTTGCTGGCCACCTTGAACGGGCGCGATTCCATAGATTCTTCACCAATTGATGCTGTCGGCCACTTCCGTGCCGGGGAGGGAAATTGTAGGCGCTCCGCCACTGGCACGACAAATGGGAGGAGCGATTGCCACCCCGGCGGCGAGAAAATAAACACTGAAAAATCAATGAGTTATTTTTGAAAAAAGGGGTTGACCTCCCCCGGGGTGCTCTATAAGATACGCGCCATCTGAACGGGACAGCACACACGCAACCGGCCAGATACACAGTTCCGCCTTAGCTCAGTTGGTAGAGCAAATGACTGTTAATCATTGGGTCGCTGGTTCGAGCCCAGCAGGCGGAGCCAA
>NZ_CAJXKH010000105.1 GCF_913055755.1 uncultured Microbulbifer sp. | reverse complement strand
GACACGCGGTAAACCCGTCCCTGGGGGCTCTGCACCGCCATCCATGGCGGTGAAGGTCTCGCAGACCGCCCCCGGTATCAGCGCCTTCGCCCAGAGCAATTTACCTGTGAACCGGTCTGAGGCTAGAGGCCCTGTTTGGGAAAATCAGCCAAGCTTCGCAAACACCCGGCGCGCGGCGGCGATGGTGTTGTCGATATCCTCTTCGCTGTGGGCCGCGGACATGAAACCTGCCTCGTAGGAGGCCGGCGCCAGGTAGACGCCCTCGTCCAGCATGCCGTGGAAGAAGCGGTTGAAGCGCTCGGTGTCGCAGGCCATCACCTGCTGGTAGTTGCTGACCTGCTCCGCATCGGTAAAGAAGAAGCCGAACATGCTGCCCACCTTGTTGGCGGTGAGCGGAATGCCGGCTTCTTTGGCCGCTGCCAGTACGCCCTCTACCAGGCGGTCGGTCTTGGCGGTGAGTTCTTCGTAGAGACCCGGTTGCTGGATCAGCTGCAGGGTTTCCAGGCCCGCCACCATCGCCATGGGGTTACCGGACAGGGTGCCTGCCTGGTAGATCGGTCCCAGCGGGGCAATCTGCTCCATGATTTCGCGCTTGCCGCCGAAGGCGCCCACCGGCATGCCGCCGCCGATCACCTTGCCGAGGGTGGTGAGGTCCGCCTCGATACCGTAATGGCCCTGAGCGCCGGTGAGGCTGACGCGGAAGCCGGTCATTACCTCGTCCAGGATCAACAGCGCGCCGGACTGGTCGCAGACTTCGCGCAGCGCTTCCAGAAAGCCGGGTACCGGCGGAATGCAGTTCATGTTGCCGGCCACCGGCTCGACGATGATGCAGGCGATCTGCTCGCCGATTTCCGCGAAGCACTTTTTCACACCCTCGATATCGTTGTAGGTGAGGGTGATGGTGTGGTCCGCCAGCGATGCCGGAACACCCGGGGAGGAGGGGACACCCATGGTCAGGGCGCCGGAGCCGGCCTTCACCAGCAGGGAGTCGGAGTGGCCGTGGTAGCAGCCCTCGAATTTGACGATCTTGTCGCGGCCGGTGTAGCCGCGGGCCAGGCGGATGGCGCTCATGGTGGCCTCGGTGCCGGAATTGACGAAGCGCACCAGGTCCATATTCGGCCACAGGCGGCACAGTTCTTCCGCCAGCTCGGTTTCCAGTTCGGTGGGAGCGCCGAAGCTGAGGCCGGACTGGGCCTGTTCCACTACCGCTTCGATTACATCCGGGTGGGCGTGGCCCAGCACCATCGGACCCCAGGACTGCACATAATCGATGTAGCGCTTTTCATCGGCATCATACAGGTAGGCGCCCTCGGCGCGCTCGATGAATACGGGGGTGCCGCCCACGGCGCGGAACGCGCGCACCGGGGAGTTGACGCCGCCGGGGATGAATCGCTGGGCTTCGGCAAAAAGGGTTTCGGACTTGCTCATAGAAATTCGGACACCGGATTGGGTGAATTTGGGGTGAAGGAGGGGTAAAAAACTGCGCGTATTATCTGCGCCCGCGGCGGTGCTCGCAAACCGCAGTGGGGCGCGCCCGCAGAGTGCGGGGGGAAAGCCCTGACAACCGAGTTGGGTCGGTTGGGCTGGATCAGTCTTTCTTGGTCCAGAAGAAACGGTTGGGCACCGGGCGCCCCATACCCAGGCGGCGGCTGTCGGCGATGGCGCTCCAGGTATATTGCTGGCTGCGGTTCACCGCTTCCAGAATGGTGAGGCCGTGGGCAATGTGGCAGGCAATGGCGGTGGTGAGGGTGCCACAGATGCCGTAGGCGGCGGGCGGCAACCGCTTCCACAGGAACTGGCGCATCAGGCCGCGGGTGTCGTAGAGGCGGTTCTCCAGCTCGCAGCTGGTAACCGGGACGCCGGTGAGCAGCAGGTAGCGGCAGCCACTTTCCAGTAGTTCCTGGGCCTGGGCGTCGTGCACATCCGCCTCTCCCGCCATGGCCCGTGCCTCGCGGCGATTCGGTGCCACCAGGGTGGCCAGTGGCAGCAGCATGTTGCACATGGCGCTCCACAGCGGCGGTGCCAGTAAGCTCTCCTTGTCCGCCAGGGTGGCGTCGGGGTCGATGATCAGGGGGATGTCGGGATAATCCCGCAGCACCGAGTGCAGTGCGCGCACATTTTCCACCGAGCCCAGATAGCCGATTTTGATCGCCGCCACCGGCATGTCTTCGAGCACCGCCCGCGCCTGTTCCACCAGCAGGCTTTCATCTACCGGTGCCACTCCGGAAAGCTCGCGGGTATCGCCGATGGTAATGGCGGTCACCACCGAAGCGCAGTGACAGCCCAGGCTGGCGGCTGTTTCGGTATCGGCGGCGATGCCGGCACTGCCACTGGGGTCGTGGTGGCTGATGGTCAGAACGATGGGTTGGCGTGTATCCATAAGCGGGTGTGGAGGGCGCGGATCCCGGTTGTCGATCGTTTCATTTTAGCCGCGAATCCACCGGCACCCGGTAGATAGACGCGCCCCGATTTGCCTGTGACCCCGGTAGTGCCGTCTCAGAACGGCTTGACCACCGCCAAAATCACGATCGCCAGCAGGGCGAGCACCGGCAGTTCATTGAATATGCGGAAGAAGCGCCCGCTTTTCGTCACCGTGCCTTTGGCAAACCTCTTCACGTAGGCGCCGCAGATATGGTGGTAGCCGATCAGCAGCACCACGATGGTCAGTTTGGCGTGCAGCCACGCGGCGGACTTGTAGTAGTCGGGGTTGAAGGTGATCAGCCAGACGCCGAAGACGATGGTGAGAATCATCGACGGCAGCGCGATCCCCCGGTACAGGCGACGCTCCATGATACAGAAGCGGTCCTTGCTGAGGGCATCGGTAGCGTCCACGTGATAGACGAACAGCCGCGGCAGGTAGAACAGTGCCGCAAACCAGCAGACCATGGAAATAATGTGGAAGGCTTTGACCCAGAGCATTGAGGCGTCCTTTTCCGGAATGGGTACCGGGTATAAATGGGTACCGGGTATAAATGGGTACCGGGATTGTTGTTGTCGATTGCGTCGGCCGAATATTATTGGCGGTAATAACTTTCTATATGCTGGGGCAGGATGATACCCGCCACATCACTGTCCAGTACACCGGGGTTGCCCTGGTCGTAATCGCGGCCGACATACAGCGCCCCGGCACCGGAACTCTCCAGTTGCTGTTGCGCTTCCAGCAAGGTTGCGCGCCAGCTCAGGGGGGCCAGTTCCAGGCGTTCGCCGGGCAGGCGCAGCAGGTCGATTTTCTCTTCGGGGTCCCGGCCAGGTTCGCGTTCTTCGGCGGTGGCAGAGGTGTCGCGGGGGCGCTGCAGGAAATTCGCCAGGTCTGCCGTGCGCAATAGCTGCGGTACCTGTCCCCCTCCCACCAGCAGCCAGGCGGGTTGCTGTTCGATCAGGCTTTCCGCCTGCGCCGGATCCAGTTTCTGTGGCGCCACCGCAATCGCTCTCTCCATCACACTGGTGACACCCACCCGGCTCAGCATCTGTGCGCGCCAGCTGGGGGTGCCGCTTTTTCCCAGTGCGCGCAGGGATTCCTGGTAAATGCCCTCGGTGGCAAACAGCTGGCGGCTGGTCAGTGTGGCAACCACGATGGTCATCATTGCCGGGAACAGTACGTTGGCGTTGTAGGTGAGTTCGAGAATCGCCAGCAGTGCCGCCAGCGGCGCATTCAGTAGTGCGCCCATCATGGCCGCCATGCCCACCATGGCATAGAGGCCGGGACTGCCAATGCCAAGCCAGTGGTTGGCCACATGGCCCGCGCCTCCGCCGACGCAGGCACCCAGCACCAGGCTGGGGCCGATCACACCGCCGGGGATCCCCAGCCCCGTGGCCAGCGCGGTGGCCGCCAGTTTTGCCACCACGATGACGGCCAGCGTGGCGAGCCCCAGCTGACCGAGAATGGCGAGTTCCAGAGTGTCGTAGCCGGTGCCGAGGATTTCCGGTACATAGACGGCAATGGTTCCGGTTACCAGACCGACAACCGCAAACCGCAGCAGCGGCGAGTGGCGCTGCTGCAGGGGGGACAGGTGGCGCTGGCTGACCACGAACAGGGAGGCGAGTGCACCGAGTATCAATGCGGTTACGAACAGAATCGGCAACTCCCCGAGGGATTCCATTTGTATTGGCGCCACGTTAAAAGCGACATGGTGGCCGAAGGCCAGCCGCGTTGCCACGCTGCCGCAGACCGCGGCGATAATCACTGGCAGAAAACCGGCCACCGTGTACTCCATCATCACCACTTCCATGGCGAAGATCACACCCGCGAGCGGTGTATTGAAGGACGCGGCAATGGCGGCGGCGACCCCGCAGCCGAGCATGGTGCGGCCGGAGTTATGCGGCAGTCGCAGGCGCTGCGCCACCCAGCTGCCACTGGCGGCACCCAGGTGTACTGCCGGCCCTTCACGACCGATGGACTGCCCGCTCAGCAGTGCCAGGCTGCCGGAGAAAAACTGCAGCAGTGCATTTTTCATCGGCATTTTGCCCTGGTGGTTGTGCAGGCGGTCGAGTACATGCACAACCCCGGTGGGGCGCCCGGAGGGGGCTGACCACTGGAACAGCAGTCCCAGAATCAGCGCGCCAGTGAGCGGCAGCAAGAATCGCCACAGGGGCGGCAGAGCCTCAAAATCTTCCAGCTGTGGCAGGTAGAAAATGGTCGGGCCTTCGCTCAGTTGGCGAAAGGCAACGATCACCACGCCGGCACAGATGCCGATGATCAGCGCCAGCAGAACCAGGAAAGGCAGCGCTTTCTGTGCGGCCAGCTTTAGCTGGAGGCGGTCGCGGACACTCGCTTTCCTGCGCTTCAACAGATCGGCTGGGCTGGGGGGGAACTGGGAAGGGCGCGGCACACTGGGTCCTTGTTGTCCGTTGGCTTGTGATAGAGTGCTCGGTTCAGTATACAGGGGTCGACTGACCAGTTGGCCGGTTGACGGTCGCACTTGCAAAATATCGGTGCGGCAGATGGAAGGAAGTAATCAGCGAGGATCGGGCGTGAGCGATATCAAGGCGGCAATCGTAGGTGGGACCGGGTACACAGGAGTGGAGCTTTTACGCCTGCTGGCGGACCACCCGCAGGTGGAGGTCACTGCGATTACCTCCCGTGCGGAAGCGGGGACGCCGGTATCGGAGCTCTTTCCCAGTCTGCGCGGGCACTACGATCTGAAGTTCAGCGAGCCGGATGTGGAACAGCTGGCGGCCTGTGATGTGGTATTTTTCGCCACGCCCCATGGTGTCGCCCAGGCCCAGGTGCCGGAACTGATCCGCCGCGGGGTGCGGGTGATCGACCTGTCCGCGGACTTCCGCATCAAGGATATCGCTACCTGGGAGCACTGGTATGGGCAAAAGCATGCCTGTCCCGAGCTGGCCCGGGAGGCGGTTTACGGGCTGCCGGAGGTCAACCGGACACAGATTGCCGGCGCCCAGCTGCTGGCTTGCCCGGGCTGTTACCCCACCGCGATCCAGCTGGGCTTTATTCCCTTGCTGGAAGCCGGGTTGATCGAAACCTCCGGGCTGGTTGCCAATGCCGCCAGCGGGGCCAGTGGCGCCGGTCGCCAGGGCAAGACCGACCTGCTGTTTGCCGAAAACAATGACAGTTTCCGCGCCTACGCCGCCGCCGGACACCGGCACCTGCCGGAAATCGAGCAGGGGCTCAGGCTGGCCAGTGGCGAAGGCGAGGTGCAGATGACCTTCGTGCCCCACCTGTTGCCCATGGTGCGGGGGATTCACGCCACTCTGTACGGCACGCTGAAGGGGGAGGCCACCCAGGAATCCCTGCAGTCGCTGTTCGAGCAGCGCTATGCCAGCGAGCCGTTTGTGGATGTAATGCCCGCGGGCAGCCATCCCCAGACCCGCAGCGTTAAAGGCACCAACCTGTGCCGGCTGGCGGTATACAAGCCACAGGATCGCAATACCGTGGTGGTACTCTCGGTCATCGACAACCTGGCCAAGGGGGCATCTGCGCAGGCGATCCAGAATCTGAACATCATGTTCGGCTTAAATGAGAACCAGGGGCTAGAGCGCCCCGCACTGCTGCCTTAGAATCGGGGCGGTGTTGGATTAAGCAAAATAGACGACAGCAGAGTTCATGGCGCGCAAAGTAAAAGGCAGCAAACAATATCGAATGAAGGTGGTTCCGCACCGCCCGTTTTTCGGCGCCTTCTCGGTGATGGGGGTGGCACTGCTGGTGCTGTCCACGAGTGCCGGGGCCTATTACGCTGGCCAATACCAGCTGCGCAAGGAGCTGGATCAGGAAACCCGCGAACACGATCAGGCAACCGAGCAGCTGGACAAGCTGCGCGCTGAGAACGAGGCGTTGCGGGTGCGTGCGGCCTCGGCGGAACAGTCGGTCACAATCAATCAACAGGCCGGAGAGTCCGTGCGCGCCGAGCTGGTGGCCAAGGACAACCAGATTGCCGAGCTGAAACAGGAAATATCCTTCTACCGCGGCATTATGGCGCCGGATGAGGGCAGCGACGGGGTTTCCATCGGCCGCTTCAGTATTTCCGAAACGTCCAACGCCGGCCGCTACCAGTACAAGCTGCTGGTGCAGCAGTCGGCCGCGCGTCACCAGGTGGTCACCGGTGATGTGCGTTTCACTATCTTTGGCCAGCTGAATGGCGTGGAGACCCGCTATGCGCTGGCGGACCTGTCCGAACAGGTCGAGAGCGAGCATATCCCGCTACGCTTTAAGTATTTTCAGAATATAGAGGGAGAGTTGCAGTTGCCCGAGGGGTTTGAGCCCGAGGGTGTGGAACTGTCACTCAAATCCAGCAAGCGCAAAGGGTTCAATATTGACCAGCGCTATGGCTGGCTGGTGCAGAAGACCTGAGGTCAGGGAATACCGGGGCCCGGACAAGGCCGTACAGGAGTGACCAGGCTCCGCTCAACTCACGAGGTTTTGGTTGAATTATGTTGAAGAAAAAAGAGAAAACTATGGCAAATACCGGTGGCAACAACACGACTCTTATTGCTCGCCACACCGAAGTGACCGGCGACCTGCACTTCCGCGGCAACCTGGTGATCGAAGGCCGGGTCAACGGTAATGTGTGCGCACACAGCGACAGCGATGCGCGCTTGCAGATTGTCGATGGCGGTGTGATCGAGGGTGAAATCCGCGTCCCCAACGTTGTGGTCAACGGCAATGTCAAAGGTGATGTCCACGCCAGTGGCCACCTGGAGCTGGCGTCCAAGGCGGTGGTAGAGGGCAATGTCCACTACAAGCTGATTGAAATGGTCAAGGGTGCGCAGGTCAACGGTTCCCTGGTGTCCAATGTGGAAATCGACACTGCCAGTGAGCCGCGCATGATCGGCTACTCTGAAACCGTGGAAGCGGACGCAGAGTAAGCATACGCTCTCGCGGGTGTTGATGGTGCCCGGCAGGCAGCACAATACTTGACCTGTTTGCTGGGTTTTACCCATAATGCGCCCGCAACCGTTGCCAGCGCCCCGCAGCCAATTCCGGCGCGCCACGCTGGCCACAAATTGGTATCGAGAGTCATTATGTCAGAAGCTGTTTCCTTTTCTCCCGCTCCGATCCAGGTGACGGAAAGCGCCGTTGCCAAGGTGAAGGCTCTGCTGGAAGAGGAAGGCAACCCGGACCTGAAACTCCGGGTGTTTGTCACCGGTGGCGGCTGCTCCGGTTTTCAGTACGGCTTTACCTTTGATGAGCTGGTCGCTGAAGATGACGCAGTGGTCGAGAAGGACGGTGTGGAAGTGCTGGTCGACGCCATGAGCTATCCTTACCTGGTGGGCGCCAGTGTGGATTACGAAGAGGGCCTTTCCGGTTCCCGCTTCGTGGTGCAGAACCCCAACGCCTCCTCTACCTGCGGCTGTGGTTCCTCCTTCTCCATCTGATCGCGCGGCCCGGCATCAGCGCGGGCCGTACTCCCCTTGCTTTCCCTTCCAGATTCAGTGACGGCGGCGTGCGCCTGGTTCCGGGCTGGCTGCTGTCATGCCGGGTAGATGGCGCCGAGGATCGATTCCCGGTCGGCGCCGGTAACCGCCGGGCAGTTGCCCGGGAGACCGCGAATGGTTTGCCGCGCCAGCCAGGCGAAGCCGGCTCCTTCCACCCAGTCCGCATCGACTCCGTAGTGATCTGTCGCCGCTACCGTCCAGGTTGGCAGGCGTCGCTGCAGGCGCTGCATCAGGTCCTTGTTGCGGGCGCCGCCGCCACACACCAGTAGCTCACCGCCGCGGGCAAATTCGTGCACACCATTGGCAATGCTGGCTGCCGTCACTTCCGCCAGGGTGGACTGGACGTCGGCAGGGGTTACATGCAGGCCGGCACAGGCGCGCTCCAGCCAGCTGGGATTGAAGGCTTCCCGGCCGGTACTTTTGGGGGGCGGCATGGAGAAAAACGGGTCCGCCAGCAGCCGGTGGAGCAATTCCGGGTTGGGCGCCCCGCTGGCGGCCCAGGCGCCGTCGGCGTCGTAGGGTTTGCCCAGGTGCAGTTTTATCCAGTAATCCAGCAGCGCATTGCCGGGGCCGGTGTCGTAACCGCGCACGCCGCCGGCGGCCGACAGTTCGGTGATGTTTGCCATACCGCCGATATTGACCACTGCACGATCGCGCTCGGTGCGGAATACCGCATTGTGGAACGCCGGCATCAGCGGCGCCCCCTGGCCTCCCAGGGCCATATCCCGGCGTCGAAAGTCGGCCACGGTGGTGATGCCGGTGTGTGCCGCAATGGTGTTGGGGTCGCCGATCTGCAGGGAAAAGGGGGTGGACACCGAACCCGGTGGGCGGTGGCGAATGGTCTGGCCGTGACTGCCAATGGCGGTCACCGCGGAGGGCTGTACGCCGGCCTGATCCAGCACCTGGAGGGTTGCCTGCGCAAACAGGGCGCCCAACTGGCGATCCAGTTGCCCTGCGCGGTCCAGCTCTGAGGGGCCGGGGGCGCAGAGTGCCAGGATGGCTTCGCGGACTTCGGCGGAGATGGGATAGCCGATGGCTGCGATGGTATGCAGCCCGGCAGTGGCTTCGTGCCCTGAAAATTCAACCAGCACCGCGTCGATGGAGTCGACGCTGGTGCCGGACATCAGGCCCACATAGAGCTCGGCCATGCAGATGACTCAGTTGACGGATTCGGTCTGGTCTTCGTGCTGAGCCAGTGCGGGTTGTTCGAAACGTTCCAGTTGCGCCATCACCGGCTGGGTCTGGGCGCGGAAACGGTCCATCTCCGAGGAGGGGACGGCCTTCGCCTTGGGCAGCTTGCGCACGATGGTCGCCGGATTGCGGTGATGCCCGTCGACGAGGAATTCGTAGTGCAGGTGCGGACCGGTGGCGTATCCGGTGGCGCCGACCTTGCCAATCACCTGGCGCTGCTTCACCCGCTGGCCGCGCTTCACCAGGCGCTTGCTCAGGTGCAGGTAGCGGGTGATGTAGCGCTCGCCATGCTGGATGAACACATAGTTGCCGTTGGGCTTGCTGTATCCGGCCTTGATCACCCGGCCATCACCTGCGGAATATACCGGGGTGCCGGTGGGCGCCGCATAGTCGGTGCCATTGTGCGGGCGACGGGTTTTGAACACCGGGTGCAGCCGGCGCGGGTTGAAGTGCGAACTGATGCGGGCGAAATCCACCGGTGTGCGGATAAACGCCTTGCGCATGCTCTTGCCTTCCGGGGTGTAGTAGTTGGTGTCCCCGTTGGCGTCGGTGTAGCGCACGGCGCTGAAGGTTTTGCCCTGGTTGGTGAAGGTGACCGCCTGAATCGGACCGTTGCCAATTTTCTCGCCGTCCAGGAACTCTTCGCCGAAGATGACGCTGAAGCTGTCGCCTTTGCGGATGTCCAGGGCAAAGTCGATATCAGAGCCAAAGATGTCGGCCATTTCCATGATCAGGTTGTTGCTCAGACCGGCCTTGCTGCCGGCCACGAACAGAGAGCTCTCGATTTCGGCCTGGCGGTACGCGGTATAGGTATCGGGCTGGCGCTGGTGCAGTGCGTACTTGTACTGATCCGAGCTGTCGCGGCTGAACTCCACCTTGCTCAGGCGGTCGCGGTGCAGCTCCAGGCTCTGCAGGTTGCCGTCGCCGTCCACCTCGAAGGTCAGTTCCTCTCCGGGGGTGAGCTTGGCCAGTTGCTTCGCTTCCTTGCCGCTGGAGAGCAGCTGGTACATCTCGCTGCTGTTGATGCCCGCGCGTTGGAACAGGTCGGAAAGGGTGTCGCCATTGCGAACTTTTTCCTGGATTACCCGCCGTCCAACTGCAGGGTCGGCTTCGCTGTCAGCTGCCGCAGCGGTGGCTTCGGGCTGTGCCGCAGGCGCGCTCAACGCGGACTCCGGCAGGCTCAGGGAGACTTCCAGACTGGTGCGTTTGGCTTCCACTTCCGGCGGTGATACGAAGAAGGTCAGCGCCAGGGCGAAACTGGCTGCGCCGGCAGCGAGAGCGTGGGTGCGCGGGAAATGCTTGCCCAGGGCGCCCAGCAGGCGTGGGTTCTTGCGTTGATTTTGCATGGTCTTAAACAGGGGTAGCGCTGACAGTGATTGTTATCGGGTTCGGGCAATTGTGCCTAAAAAACGAACACCGGCGCAAGTTTTTAACAAAATTCCCGCCGTGGTCCACGGGGTAATTGACCTGTCCTTCCATGATTCAGTTCCTCTGTCCGACGCAATTCTGCCGCTCGCCGCGCTGTGCCGGGATGCTGGTCCGGACGCCGCGGCGCGCTTGTATTTGCTGCAGGATTCGGTACATTTGCAGCCCAATTTTTCGCCGCCGGGCAGTGCCTGCCGGGCGGATTCCATGAGCACACCTGAATTTACCGCAAGGGGACACAATGGCCGGAGTGGATGCGACACTGCTGGAAGATCTCACGCGCCGCGGGTTGGTCAATCAGACCACTGGCGACGGCGAACTGGAACAGCATCTGGCGGAAAGTCGCACCCTCTATTGCGGCTTTGATCCCACTGCGGATTCCCTTCACATAGGGAGTCTAGTCCCGCTGCTGACTCTCAAGAGGTTTCAGGCGGCAGGACATAAGCCGATTGCGCTGGTTGGCGGCGCAACCGGCCTGATTGGCGACCCTTCCTTCAAAGCGCAGGAGCGTTCCCTGAATACTCCGGAGGTGGTTTCCGGCTGGGTGGAGAAGATCAAGGCCCAGGTCAGTGCTTTTGTTGATTTCGACGCAGTTGATAATGCCGCCCTGGTGGTCAACAACCTGGACTGGACCAGGGATCTCAACGTCCTCGACTTCCTGCGGGATGTGGGCAAGCATTTCTCGGTCAACAACATGGTGAACAAGGAGTCCGTGAAGCAGCGGATTCAGCGTGAGGGCGAGGGCATCTCCTTTACCGAGTTCACCTATATCCTGCTGCAGTCCATGGACTTCTCGGAGCTGTACCAACGCCACGCATGTACCCTGCAGATCGGCGGTTCCGATCAATGGGGCAATATTACCGGTGGTGTGGATCTCACCCGTCGCCAGCACCGCGGCAAGGTGTTCGGCCTGACGCTGCCGCTGGTGACCAAGGCGGACGGTACCAAGTTCGGCAAGACCGAGAGTGGCACCATCTGGCTTGACCCCAAGCGCACCTCGCCCTACGCGTTCTACCAGTTCTGGCTGAACAGCGCCGACGCGGATGTGTACAAATTTCTGCGCTACTTTACTTTCCTCAGCGTCGATGAAATTGAGCAGATCGAGGCGGCAGATCGCGAGCGCGCGGGCCGTCCGGAGGCCCAGGGTATCCTGGCGAAAGAGGTAACCCGCCTGGTACACGGCGAAGAGGGGTTGGTTGCCGCAGAGCGCATTTCCCAGGCGCTGTTTTCCGGTGACAGTACCGACCTCTCCGTGGATGACCTCGAGCAGCTGCGCCTGGACGGGCTGCCGAGCTCCGACCTGCCGGCAGATTTCGGTGAGCTGAGCCTGATCCACCTGCTGGTGGAGGCGGGGATGGCTCCTTCCGGGAAACCGGTGAAAGATGCTCTGGGTCGCAATGCGGTGATCGTCAATGGCGCCGCCGTGGGTATGGATAGCAACAGTGATCCGGCCGCGGTTTTTAATAGCGAAAATGCATTGCACGGGCGCTTCTTTATCGTGCGTCTGGGTAAAAAGAAATATCACCTGTTTTGCCGGTAAGTCTGCTCGATTTTTGAGCTAGATTAAGTGTGAAAGAACTTTTTTACACTATTGTCATAAAAGCGCTTGCGCAGCCCCGGCGGGGCCCGTATAGTTCGCGCCCTCGCTGCTTGAGCGGCAACGCAAAAGGCGGCGAGGAGGCAGGATAAGCTGTTGATTTCCAAGGGTTTTTTCCTTGAAAAAGAAATTCAAAAAGCGCTTGCCAAGGTCGAAGAGGTCGCTATAATGCGCGCCACTTCAACGGGTCGCCAAGGCGGTTGAGTTGAGGTTTCGGTGGGGCTGCTGGCAGTCCCTCGGGTTTGAAAATCCAGTGCTTTCGGAGCCGGTTTTCAAGCCTGAAAAAAGCTCTCAAAAAGAGCTTGCCAAGCGAGAGAGGCTCGATATAATGCGCGCCCTTCTCGAGGTCACCGAGAGGGTGATCGAGGGGCCGGAAGGCGTTGATTTACAACGGTTTCGGAACTTCAAGAAAGTCTGCGAAAGCGCTTGCTAAAGCAGACTGGATGTGTAGAATACGCGTCCCACAGTGAGGGCCTGGCGCCACACTGAGTTGTTTAAAAATTCGATCAAGCAATATGTGTGGGTGCTTGCGGAGT
>NZ_CAJXKH010000104.1 GCF_913055755.1 uncultured Microbulbifer sp. | reverse complement strand
CGCATCATCTGCGGATTGATCTTCACCCCGCCAAACACCACCGAGTGGCGCATGGGCAGGTACTGGCTGTAGCTCTGTACGTTGTCGAACACCTGCGCCGCCAGTTCGCGGGTCGGCGTCAGTACCAGCGCGCGCACCTGGTTGTTGCGCGCGCGCTCGCCGCCGGCCAGGCGGTGTAGCAGCGGCAGGGTAAAGCCCGCGGTCTTACCGGTACCGGTCTGCGCCGCGGCCATCACATCGCCGCCGCGCATGACCACCGGAATGGCCTGGGACTGAATAGGGGTGGGTTGGGTATAGCCCTGCTCCGCGACGGCGCGGGCAAGTTCCGGCGCAAGGCCGAGATCTTCAAATAACATAAAACTACTTGATTCAGAGTGAATTCTTCGCGCAACCGGTTTGCCAACGGGGCTTATACCGGGATTGCACGATCAGGGAGTGGCAGAGGGAGAGGTTTGACTCCCCGTTCGAGAGTCAGCTTGTGTCGGGTCAACCTTCTACCACCGTGTGCGCCGCTTCAGGCATTAGCCAGCGATTCCCCGCTGGCGCGTTGCGGCATTCAGTAGAAAGGTATCGGACCCGAAAGCGGGAACAATATTCCAAAAATGAGCCGGAAAGGCATCCGGCCTACAGATGTCGCAGCTGGCGTAACAGCCAGCCGCGGCACTATACCACAAGGCTGCAGACTGCCCAGTTTTATTTGCAGCACAAGAATATTTGCGCTAAATGCCGCCATCACCGGCGATTCCGCGGCGATAGCTTGGGAGGCTGAAGACAGCACCGTAGGCTTTTGGAACGGAAGGTGTAAACCTGCCGGGTTAATCGGTAATCGCAATATCAAACACAACCGACAAAACAGTGAGCCACCGATTGAAAAAACGGGTCGTGCTGGCGGACCACCGCTCGCGATCCAGCAACCGTGGTAAACGGGGAGGAGACACAATATGAGTGCCACGACGACCAAACATGCCAGCCAGGATCTCTTTAGCACGCGCTATACACTGAGAGACGGTCGGCAGGTACTCATTCGCCCGGTGCGCAGCTCCGATGGCGAGCTGGAACGAGAGCTGGTTGACGGCCTCTCCGCCGACTCCAGCCGTATGCGCTTCCTCGGCGGTATCGGTCAGGTAAGCAAGCAGTTGATGCACATCCTCACCGATAACGATTCGCGGCACGAGGCGTTTATCGCCATCGCCGAAGACGAGGCCGGTAATCCCCATGCGGTGGGGGTTGCCAACTTTGCCTGCGACCCGGATGGGCGCGCCTGCGAGTGCGCGGTGGTAGTCGCCGACGAATGGCAGAATGCCGGCCTGGGTAAGTACCTGTTGCAGGATCTGGTGGACGCCGCCCGGGAAGACGGACTGGAAGAGATTTACTCCATCGAGTCCGCCGGCAACAACGCCATCGACCACGTTGCCCGGGAGCTGGGATTCGATTGCCATGCAGACCCCAGGGACTACACCACGGTGCGGTACAGTCTGAGCTTGCGCTAGCCGCCTGCTGAGCCTGCGCTAGGAGCGCGGGCCAGCGCTGCAGTTGCGGGCAATGTACTCAGCGTGTGCGGGCATGGCAGAGACAGATCGCTCGATGACCGACCTGATCTCCTGCATCCGCCCCGCCAGCAACTCCTGCGGCATTACATCCACCAGGGGATGGTAGCTTCGCGGCAACACCCCCTGCCCGACCATGACTTCCATCCAGCTCAGCTCGTTGAACAGCTCCGCTTCCGCGCGCACGATTCGGCCACTTTTCTTGAACTGCTGGATTTTCTGTCGCAATGACTGCGGAATTTCCATGGTGCGGCAGTAGTCCCAAAATTCCGAATCATCCCGCTGGGTAATGTGATAGTGCAGAATCAGGAAGTCGCGGATTCTGTCCACTTCCGAGTGGGTCTGGCGGTTGTACTCGTCCACATCTTCACGGTCAAAATGCCGGTTGGGAAACAGGGTCAGGAGACGCGCAATGGCAGACTGCACCAGGTGAATACTGGTGGACTCCAGCGGCTCCATGAATCCGCTGGCAAGGCCGATGGCGATACAGTTCCTGTGCCAGAATTTATTGCGTTTACCGGTGGTAAATTTCAGCAACTTTGGCTCCGCCAGCGGTGCGCCATCCAGGTTCTGCAACAGCAGCTCCCGCGCATCCTCCTCCGACATAAACCGGCTGCTGAACACATGGCCATTACCGGTGCGATGCTGCAGCGGGATGCGCCACTGCCAGCCCGCGGGGCGCGCGGTGGCGCGGGTATAGGGCAGTGGGTCACCACTGCTTTCGCAGGGCACCGCCCAGGCCCGGTCACAGGGCAGCCACTGGCGCCAGTCCTCGTAGCCCACCCCCAGCGCCTGTTCGATCAGCAGCCCGCGAAAGCCGCTGCAGTCGATAAACAGGTCCGCCTCGATCTTCGCACCATCTGCCAGCTGTAGCGACTCGATAAAACCGTCGTCCTTGCGCAACCGGGTATGCACAACCCTGCCCTCGGTGCGCACCACACCGCGCTGCTCCGCATATTCCCGCAGCGCACGCGCGTACAGACCCGCATCAAACTGAAATGCGTAGGCGATATTGGACAGTGGGGAATTGCCGGCATCGATGGAGCGCATAAACCGCCCCTGCTCCGCCGCCAGCGCGGTCAGGGTATATTCGCCAATCTCACCGGCGCGCCCGGCCTGATACTCCCTGAACCAGTAGTGATAGAAGGGGATCGCCTCCATATCCTTGCCGACCTCACCGAAGGCGTGAATATAGGAGCTCCCCAGGCGCCCCCAGTCCACAAACTGAATGCCCAGTTTGAAAGTGCCGCGGGTTTTGCGCAGGAATGCGTTTTCATCCAGCCCCAGCATCTGGTTGAACAGCTGGATCTGTGGAATGGTGGCCTCGCCGACGCCGACGGTGCCAATGGTCTCCGACTCCACCAGTTCGACCTGCACCGTGCCCCTGAGCACCTTTGCCAGGGCTGCGGCGGTCATCCAGCCCGCGGTTCCGCCTCCCACAATCAGAATCTTGCGAA
Source organism: uncultured Microbulbifer sp. (assembly GCF_913055755.1). Lineage (GTDB taxonomy): Bacteria > Pseudomonadota > Gammaproteobacteria > Pseudomonadales > Cellvibrionaceae > Microbulbifer. The sequence continues at coordinate 9,696 of NZ_CAJXKH010000104.1, read as the reverse complement.
GTTTTTTGTCCTGCATCGGCGCTATCCACTGTTTTCTGTCATTTATTTTTGTTGTCCGGAAATACTACAAAAAAAGCGCACTGAAAAAACAGTGCGCCCGGGTAGTAATCCCGTGAGACGAGTCGAATGATCAGAAAGTGGCGCGCGCAATCAGCGCTATGCGGCGGTCGTTGATAAACCAGGAGCGCGGTGCCTCGGTACCCTCATTGTCCAGAATCATGATGGTCTCGGTCTGGGTATCCAGCAGGTTGGAGGCCTGCAGCCCCAGGGTGACACCATTGTCAAAGTTGTAAAACAGTGAACCGTCGAGGAAGCCGGCATCGTCGTTCCACAACGGGTACTTGCTGATCACATCGCGGGTGGTCAGCAGGTATTTGGAACGCCAGTTGTAGGCAAGGCGCGCGGACCAGGGGCCCTTTTCGTACATGCCCACCAGGTTGAAGGTGTGTTCGGAAACACCCTTCAGTGGCAACAACGAAATATCCGGTAGCGGGTAGCGGTCTGCCGAATCACTGTCGGCAGACGTTGCCGGCTCCGCCGGCCCACCGAGGCCGCTGTTGCTCAGCCCGGAGTCGATCCAGGTGTAGTTCAGCTGCAGCCCCAGGCCATCGAACGGTTCCGGCAGGAAATCGTAGAATTGCTGGTAGGCCAGCTCCACACCCTGCATGTAACCGTCGCCGCCGTTGATGGTGGTGGCGAAGTCGACAGACTGCATCTGCCCGCTCAGCGGGTTGGCAAACTCCCGCGGGAAGGCACCGGTAATGAAGGTGTCGCTCAGGTCCTTGTAGAACAGCGAGGTGGTGAAGGAGCCCACCTTGGCAAAGTACCACTCCAGCGAGGCGTCATACTGGATCGACTCCATCGGCCACAGGTAGGGGTTGCCACCGGAACCCTGCCACTGCACCGGTGCCACGGATTTGATATCGCGCCCGGCATCCTCTTCGCCATCCCCCGAGGGCGGCGGCGCATTGGGCGAGAGCTCTTCGTCCGGTACATAGGTGACACCGAGGGAGCGCGCCCCGAGTACTGCCTGGTTGCGCACCTCCGACATATCCGGCAACGCAATGGCCTTGGAAACCGCGAAGCGCGCCAGCAGGTCATCGCTCATCTGCAACTTGAGGTTGAAGCTCGGCAGCACGGTGGAGTATTTACTCACCCCCTGTTCCAGGGTGAAGGCATCGTTGCCGAAGGCCTTTTCTTCCGCGCTCAGCCAGTTGTTGGAATCCCGCGCATAGGCGATGGCATCCTTGACCGTGGCATAGCGCCCGTCGGCCACCGCCTGCTCGCCCCAGGCATAGATCGCATCGTAGTCACTGAGATCGGTGGGTGCACCGGACGGATACGGCAGTCCGATCAGCTCCGGGTACTGTACCGAGCCGAGCGCCTCGCGCTCCAGTTCCACATAGCGCAGGCCCACATTGCCGGCAAAACGCAGCGCGGTTTCATCGGAACCGAAATCCAGCCGCAGATAGGCGGCGCGATTGGTTTCGGTGGTATTGAACACTTCCGGCGCCTGGAAAATACCTTCCGCCACGATATCGTCGCGGTTCGGGTACGGCACCCAGGGGTCGTTATCCGGCGCAGAGTTATACAGTTCGCGCTGGCCTTTAACCACCGCTTCCACCAGGTCCGCGCTGGGGAACAGGAACCCCCCGCCCGGTACCGAGAGCACGTCACCGCGGTGGAAATCCTCAAAGTCCACAAACACATAGCCCTGGTTCGCCACCGCCGGATCATTCAGGTACACCGCCTGCTTCCACTCGGCACCGATGGTGCCCCAGTTGTAGGAGGTGGTGCGGACGACCTGCTCGCGCTCGGCGAAGCGCACACCAAATTTTGCCGCGCGGAGCAGGCCCAGGGGCTCTTCGCTGAAGTGGTAGGCACCGTCAAAGCGGGAGGCAAAGGATTCACCCTCGGAGCGCTCGTAGTGGTCCATGGCCGAGCGCCACCAGTAATTTTCCGGATTCTGGAACCAGTCCGGGTTGTCACTGCCGTCGTAGGGTTGATAGGGGTTAGCGATGGCAAGTGTCGGCGTATCGCCGCTGGTGTCGTACAACTGTGCAGCCCACTGGCCGAGGGCAACCTGCAGGTCGTCGTCCTGGGTTTCCGCCTCGATATACTGCAGGTCCACCCCGTACTCCCAGTTCTCATTCGGCGTGAATTGCACGTTGAACGAGAAATCATCCACCACCGTGTGGGTTTCCTTGTAGCGGGTATCGGTCTGGAACTTGGTGCCAAACTCGCCGTCGCCCGGGGCGTAACCGCCGCGCCAGCCGTTGGAGACATGCACCATGGCACCGTCCTCGAACACGCCGTTGTCATCGAAGGAAAACTCGGTGCCGTCCAGCGGGCCTACCTGGCGCTCGCCGTCGTAGGAGTCGCCCTGGTATTTCACCGCGTTTTCCACCCACGACAGGTTCGCGTCCGAACGCATGAACTGGGCGGTTGCCTGGATGGTTTCGTCCGGGGCGGCCCACTGGAATGCGCCCGCATAGCCCTTGCGGGTGCGGTCGTCGTTCTTCATGAAAAAGTTGGAACCGTTGGGCACCCAGACGGTGTCGAACCCCTCCGCACCGGCGATTCCGGCAGCGTCGTATTCGAGATAGGTGTCGGACTGGATCCCGTGAGAGGTACCGTCCAGCTTCGACTGCGCCACATTGAACAGCAACCCGAACTCGCCGGCACTGGTGGTCCAGCGATCGCTGTACAGCCCGGACAGGGTCGGCGTGGAATCGTCACTCAGGTCGCCCCTGGAAACATCCCCGGAAATGGAAAAGGTCCCCTCGGGCAGATCGAAGGGCTTGCGCGTGCGCAGGCTGACGGTGCCGCCGATGCCGCCCTCGATCATGTCCGCGGACTGGTTTTTGTAGATATCCACACCGCCCATCAATTCCGGCGGCACATCCTGGAACGACAGGCCGCGTCCGGAGTTGGCGGTAAAGGAATCGCGCCCGTTGAATTCCGAGCGGGTGGCGGTCATGCCACGGATGATGACCCCGGAGCCCTCCACCCCGAAGTGGTCCGGGTCGTCGGCACCGGCAAAGCGCTCGATGGAAACCCCGGGCATGCGCTGCATGGCTTCGAGCACGCTGCGGTCCGGCAGTGACCCCATGTCTTCAGAGGAGATGGAGTCGACAAACGTGTCCGCCTCGCGCTTGATGTCCTGGGCATTCTGCAGGTTGTAGCGGACCCCGCTGACGATGACCTCTTCCATCGCCGCTGACGACTCCTCGTCGGAGTCCTCAGCCTCCTGGGCCAGTACCTGCTGGGCGCTGAACGCGGTGGCCGCCAGCGCAATGATCACTTCGGAAAGTCTGTTTTTCTTGAACACGGGTGTGCCCCCATCTCGCTTGCCGCCGGCGCGTCCGTCGCTTGCGCGAATTCCCGGATGGCTGCTGCGGCTTGTTATTGTGATTGGCCGATTATTGTTTTGTTACCGCTACCAATTTCTAGAATTATTCACCACACTGCCCCCTGTCAAGGACTTTCAAGCGGCGAAAAACCGCGATCTTGCCGGCAACGTGAGGATTTTAACGCCAGCCGTTGTAAACGTTTACATCGAATGGTAGCGTTACCGTCAATCGGCAACCAAGACCGAAAACCCGTTCAAGCAGCAGCAAGCAATGCCGGAGGGAGGAACCCCGATGGCCGGAAGCCCCCGGGGCCGCCCACAAGAATAACCACTTGCGCGACTGTAGCGATGACACAAGCGATGACCCGTCACCGTCACTCCTGTGACCGCACCCGCGTCAGTAACCCGCGGGCGGCAAGCCCTGCGCCGCCGCCACGCAAAGCCGTATTCACAACAAAAAAGCCCGGAATACCGGGCCAACGGAAAGGGTATGACCATGAAAAACTCACTGTTCCCCATCGCACTGCTGGCACTGGCAGTGGCGGCAGCCGGCTGTACCGAAAAGAAAATTGAGGGGCCGGACGCACCTCCAGTCTCCGACAACAACCAGGCCCCCGTTGCCGAAGCCGGTCAGGACCTCACCGTCGCCGGCGGCGACAGTGTCACCCTTTCCGGCGCCGGCTCGGACAGCGATGGCAGCGTGACCAGCTTTAACTGGAGCCAGGCCTCCGGTCCATCGGTCTCCCTCGACAGCGACGGCAGCGGCACCGCCACCTTTGCCGCGCCGGAGGTGGAGGAATCCACCAAACTGGTGTTCGAGCTGCGAGTGAGCGATGACGGCGGCGCATCCAGCCCGGCAGATTCGGTCACAGTGACCGTGCTGCCGGCACAGCAAAAGTTTTTCGGCACCGCCATCGAACACGCCGACGACTACAACCAGCTCACCACATACTTTGACCAGGTCACTCCCGGCAACAGCGGCAAGTGGGGCAGCGTGGAAGCCACCCGCGATTCCATGAGCTGGACCGATCTCGACACCGCGCATACCTTTGCCGGTGATAACGGCCTCGCGTTCAAATACCACACCCTGTTCTGGGGCCAGCAGCAACCGGGCTGGCTGGATGGACTGAGCGCGGAGGAGCAGCGCGCGGAAATCGATGAATGGCTCGCCGCTGTCGCCGAGCGCTATCCCGACCTGGCCATGATCGATGTGGTCAACGAACCCCTGCACGCGCCCCCCGCGTACAAGGACGCCCTCGGTGGCGACGGCGAAACCGGTTGGGACTGGCTGATCACCGCGTTCGAACTGGCGCGGGCACATTTCCCGGAATCGAAGCTGATCCTGAACGACTACAACATCCTCAACCTCGCCGACGCCACCGACGATTACCTGGCGCTGGTGGAGCTGCTGCAGTCCCGCGGGCTGATCGACGGTGTCGGCGTGCAGGCGCATTTTCTCGAACAATCCCTGGCCGCCGATGTAAAAGCGAACCTGGACACCCTCGCCACCGCCGGCCTGCCAATTTACGTCTCGGAGCTGGACATCAACTTTGCCGACGATGCCCGCCACGCGAACAAACTGCGCGACCTGTTCAGCGTGTTCTGGGAACACCCTGCGGTGGCGGGAGTCACCCACTGGGGCTACCTGCAGGGACACATGTGGCGCAGCGAGGCCTGGCTGCTGGCCAGCGATGGCAGCGAGCGCGCCGGCCTGCAGTGGCTCAACTGCTACCTCGCCGGAGACAGTAGCTGCGACACGCTGGTGCCCGACTATGTGCCGGCGGGCTGGTCCGGCAGCGACAGCCTGATCACACTGCAGGCGGAGCTCTACGACGAGGGCCGCGGCGTGCAGGCCGCAGGCGAGGTGGTGGCGCACACCGATGTGGGCGACTGGATCGTGTTCCGCGGGGTCGAGTTCAACGAAAACTGGGACAGCTTCAGCGTCAACTACGCCAAGGGTGCCGGCACCACCGGCAGTATTTCCATTCGCCTGGACACACTGGACAGTGCCAACACCCTGCGGGTCGAATTGCCGCCCACCAATGGCTGGAGCGAATTCGAAACCGCGACCGCCGACTGGGCCCCCATTTCCGGCAGCCGCGATGTGTATGTGCGCTTCAACGATGTCAGCGGTGTGGGCAATATCGACTGGCTGCGCTTTGGTATCGCGGGCGCGGAGCCGGTGGCCAACCTGGTGAGCAACGGCGATTTCGAACAGGGTGCCGATGGCTGGAGTGCCGGCTGGGCCGGCGGCAGCCTCGCCACCTCGAGCGACCAGGCCCAGAGCGGCAACCGCAGTCTGCTGGCGTCCGGTTTCGGCGGCGGCGCTTACGCGCTCTACGATCTGACCGGCGCGGTCGAGGCCGGCGGCAGTTATCCGGTAAGCGCCTGGGTAAACCTGAGCATGGCGGGACGGGTAACGATTACCCGCAAACTGGCCTGCGCGGGCCAGTCCGACAGCTACAGCTGGCTCACCGATAACGCGGACATTGTCGCAGCCACCTGGACCGAGTTGCAGGCGACACTGGAAATTCCGGCGAGCTGTGAGCCGACCGAGGTGTTGATGTATTTAGAGAACACCGCCGCGGGCACGGATGTGTATATCGACAACGTGCAGGTGATTGCACCGGCCGCTGGCGAGGACACCGGAGATGGCAACCTGATCAATGACGGCGGCTTTGAGGGTGCGAGCCTGGCGGGTAACTGGAGCGCCTGGTGGAGTGCCGGAACTTCACTGGCAGTCAGTGATGAACAGGCGCAGGCCGGCGCGCAGAGCCTGAAGGTATCGACGCGCGCTGAAAATTCCATGCCGTCTTACGACCTGACCGCGGCGGTAATACCCGGCACAACCTATGACGTGAGTGTGTGGGTCCAGCACTCCGGTCCGGATGCGGCGCCGGTGACGCTGACAAGCAAGCTGGCCTGCGAGGGCGCCGACGACAGTTATTCGGCCGTGGCGAGCAGTGACGCGATGGCCGCGAACAGCTGGAGCGAGCTTGCGGGCACCCTGGAGATTCCGGCGGATTGCACGGTGAATGAGCTGCGGCTGTATTTTGAGGGCACCCCGCTGGAAGTCGAGAGCATCTATCTCGACGAGTTCTCGGTTACTCCGCAGTAATCTTCTCCGCCTCCCCCGCAGAACTTGGCAAAGTTTTGCGGGGGAGGCGGCGCACCGGTTTCCTTTTTACTTTGTTTTTTAACTTCGTCTATTTAACTTTGTTTATTTAACTTTGTTTATTTAACTTTGTAGCAATGGGGCTACCGAACGCACAATGTCCAAGATCGCTTCTCTACTCTCTGCCACATTGCTGGCCGCCCTTGTTTTGGTACCCGGGTACGCCCGGGCCCTGGGCAGCGACTCATTTATTTCGGGAACCCGGGATGCTGGCGGCGTCGCGCTGGTAGACGGCCGCAAAACGGCAATCCTTTACCGGGACGCCAATGCAGACTCTGCCATTGCACTCGCCCTCGACGACCTGCAGCGGGATATCCAGCGCGTAAGTGGATACAAGCCCGCACTTGCAACCGCGGTCGAAAAGCTGCGCGGAGATGTGGTCATCGTCGGTGAAATCGGCAAGAACACGCTGATCGACCAGCTGGTTGCTGCGGGCAAGCTGGAAGTTGGCGAGGTTACCGGAAAGCGGGAAGGCTACCTGCTACAGGTGGTGGAAAAACCACTGCCGGGGGTAGCGCAGGCGCTGGTGATTGCCGGCAGTGACCGGCGCGGCGCAGCCTATGGCGTTTACGAACTCAGCGAACAGATCGGCGTTTCGCCCTGGTACTGGTGGGCGGATGTACCGGTAAAAAAATCGCGGCACTTGTATGTTGACGCCGGTACCCGGGTCGCGGACTGGCCGCGGGTCAGGTACCGCGGGATTTTTCTCAATGACGAGGCACCCGCACTGACCGGGTGGGTGCAGGAGAAGTACGGCAACTACAACCACGAGTTTTACGGCAAGGTCTTTGAACTGTTGATGCGGCTCAAGGCTAATTACCTGTGGCCGGCGATGTGGAACAACGCGTTCAGCGACGACGATCCACAGAATATGGTGCTGGCCCATGCCCGTGGAATCGTGATGGGCACATCGCACCACGAGCCGATGATGCGCGCCGACAAGGAGTGGAACCGCTACGGGGAAAATTTTGGCAACGGCGCATGGGATTATGCGAGCAACCCCGACGGGCTGTACGACTTCTGGACAGCAGGCGCAAAGCGCAACAAGCCCTTCGACAATATCGTCACCCTCGGCATGCGCGGACAGGAAGATACGCCCATGAGCGAGGAGCAGAATATCGGCCTGCTGGAAAAAATCGTACACGACCAGCGGGAAATCCTCGGCAATGTCTTCGATGATCGCCCTCTTTCAGAAGTTCCCCAGCTGTGGGCGCTGTACAAGGAGGTCCAGGGTTATTACGAGAACGGCATGCGCGTGCCGGACGATGTGACACTGCTGTGGTCCGATGACAACTGGGGCAATATCCGCCGCCTGCCGACGCCGGAAGAGCGCAAGCGCAGCGGGGGAGCCGGGGTCTACTATCACTTCGACTATGTGGGCGAGCCGCGCTCCTACCGCTGGACCAACGTCACCCCCATCGCCAAGGTATGGGAGCAGATGAACCTGGCCTACGCCTACGGCGCCGACCGCATCTGGCTGGTGAATGTAGGCGATCTCAAACCGCAGGAGTTCCCCATGGAGTTTTTCCTGCGCCTGGCCTGGAATCCGGCCAGCTGGCCCAAAGAAAAACTGGTGCAATACGGTCAGTACTGGGCGGCGCGGGAATTCGGCGGCGAATATGCCCCGGAAATTGCCGACCTGATCAGCGCCTATACCCGCCACAACGGCCGCCGCAAGCCGGAACTGGTGGACGCGGACACCTACAGCCAGCTGAATTATCGCGAGGCGGAAACAGTCGAAGCAGAGTTACGGGCGATGGTGACGCAGGCCGAAACCATTTACTCAAAACTGGATGAGCGTTATCGCGATGCGTTTTTCCAGCTGGTACTGCACCCGGTCAGGGCCAGCGCGATTGTCAGCCGGCTGCATCTGGCCACCGGCAAAAATCGTCTCTATGGCGCTCAGGGGCGCGCGAGCACCAATGCCGAGGCAAACAAAGTCGCGGCGCTATTTCGCGAGGACGCCGAACTGGCGGCCGAATACCACCAGCTGAATGGCGGCAAGTGGAATCATTTTATGAGCCAGCCCCATATCGGCTATACCCACTGGAACAACCCGCCCGCCAACACCCTGCCCGCCACCGTGCGCTACACACCGCACGGCGAAGCGGATATGGGGGTTGCGGTGGAGGGCAGCGCGGAATTCTGGCCCGCCACCGGGAACCTGGCACTGCCGGAGTTCAGTCCCTACGGTGCTGCCACCCACTACATCGAACTTTTCAATCGCGGCAGCAAACCATTCGACTTTACCGCACAGCCCAGTGCGGACTGGATCCAACTCAGTGCCAGCGAGGGTTCGGTTGCGCAAAGCACACGCCTGCAGGTTTCCATCGACTGGCCGCGGGCGCCGGCAGGACGCAGCACGGAGTCCATATTTATTCGCGGTACCGGCTGGGGTGGCGCCACCATTGCGCTCGACACCTTCAAACCGGATGCGAAAGCCGCTGCCATGGTGCAGGGATTTGTCGAGGCGCAAGGAGTTGTCGCCATCGAGGCCGCGAGTTTCAGTCGCAAGCAGAATCGCGATGGCGCCGCCTGGGAAGAAATTCCGCTGCACGGGCGCAGCCACTCTTCCATCTCGGTGTTTCCGGTGAGCGACCGGGTTTACCGCAAGCCAGAGCAGGCGCCCTATGTAGAATACGACCTGACCCTGTTCACAACCGGGGAGATCAGCATCCAGGGCATCTTTGCCCCCAGCCTGAACTTCCAGCCGGGCCGCGGCCTGCGTTACGCCATTGCGCTGGACGATGAGAAGCCAAAGGTGGTGAATATCCTGGCGGGGGAAACCCACCAGAGCTGGGCGCAGGCGGTAAGTGACGGGGTGCGCGTGGCGACGTCCTCTCATCAGGTATCCAGGCCCGGCCCGCACACGCTGCGGATCTACGCGGTAGATCCCGGCGTTACCATGCAGAAACTAATCGTCGATACCGGCGGCCTGCGCCACAGTTTTCTTGGCCCGCCACAAAGCACTTACATTCAGCCAGACACGCGCGCTGCTGGGGGCACAACACCATGAACAGGCTTGTACGAAAAGGTATTCCGTTAGTCGCCGCGGCACTATTCACTAGTACGCTGGCCATCAGTGCGCTGGCAGAGGTACGCCTGCCAAAACTGATCGGCGACGGCATGGTGCTGCAACGGCAGGCACAGGTAAAAATCTGGGGCTGGG
>NZ_CAJXKH010000103.1 GCF_913055755.1 uncultured Microbulbifer sp. | reverse complement strand
GCACAAGAAAGTTGCCTTGACCGCGTGTATGCGGAAATTCATCACTATTCTGAACGCGATGATTCGAGAAAAACAAGTGTGGTGTGCAACTTAAATTTGGGGTGGTTGACACCACAGTCGCTTGTTAGCTGATTGAACCACGATACCATGAGGGAGGGCTTTGCAACCCCGACCATCCCCAATCTGCAAGCATTTCCATCATGGCTTCATCGTCGTAGGGCCGAGAATCTTGCTTTGACTCACCTAAACATGAAAACCCATATCCAAGGCTAATCAGCTGATTAGCGTAATCAGAAATTTGGCCGAAATTGGTAACAAGCAACATGCCTCGAACTGCCCCAAACTCTTTAAGTAGAACTGGCACGGTTATTTTTATACCCTCTACTTCTACAACAAACGGAACTTCGATTTTTAAGCCCCATTTTTTTGCTTCGAGCATCCATTTTTTCTGAAATGGGGTAAGTTCCATGGATTCTCCCGATCAGCTAACAGTTTTATTCAGAAGCCCCAGATATAGACATTATGTCTATATCTGGGCATATATATCCATATGTATCCATTATGCCTAAATATGGACATGACCTATATGGCTATATCTGGACATATGCCGCGTACCAGCTCAGTGATTGAATTTCCAGGGCCTGGTCGTTTTTTCATCATTTCTGTCGGTGGCTAGGAGCCCTAGATATTCAGCCGTAGGTTCGCTTCAATTTCCCCAATGAGCGGCTCTGGCACTTCGTATTCCATTGCCAGTTGCCGCCACCGCGAAACCTCTTCAACCACCGCGTCCACAATTCCATCGATCTTTCTCTTGGAAAACAGCGGGCTGACCTTTTCCAGGCTGTAGATATCTTCGCGGGTGAAGTTGTCCCGCTTGCCGTTCAGGCTCATCCAGTGACTGTTGACCCAGCGGCTGCCGGGTTTGTAGCTGTAGGCGAGGTCGTAGGCGGGGGCTAGTTGCCAGGTTTTTTCTTTTAGCTGGAAGGCGAAGTTTTTCGCGTGGTCGTCGTGGTTGCGGGCGACGATGTTGAACACCATGCGCCGCAGCAGTTGTTCGGCTTCCCTGGCGGAGAGTTTCAGTTGTCGGGCGACGCCGAAAAGTTCTGCGTAGGAGAAGGAGCCCGGTGTTTTGTAATCCACGTGGGCGATGCCGTTCAGGGTCTGGATGTGGATTTTGTCGTTGCCGCGGCGGTCGAAGCGTTCGGTGACGAAGTGTCGGCGATTGCCCTCGCTCAGCAGATGGCAGGGCATCATCTCGATGCCGCAGGCCTCGGCCATCTGGTGGTAGACGTATTCCATGGCGCCGAAGCCCATGGGGTCGCCGAAGGTTTCCTTGTTTTTGTTGTGCTCGCTGACGCCGTCGAACTTCATCAGGTAGTGGGTGAAGCCCTCGGGGACTTCGGTCTGCCCGGAGCGCACGTGGGTGAAGTCCTTGTTGAAGGCGAGTACCGCCTTGGGGCGGGCGCCGCCGGCGCTCATGCCGACGGACATCAGCGCCATCATGGCTTCGCGGTTGTCTTCGCCGGTTTTGTCCAGGTGTACGTTGAAGCCGCTGTGGTGGTCGAGCACTTCCTGGGCGATGGCCACCAGTTCGTCGATGGCGACGTCCTGGGAGGCGTTCAGCTTCTTGATGCGGGTGGCGGGGGCGTATTCCAGTGCGCCCATGCCGCGCTTGCCGGTGTACTGCAGTCGCTGCAGGGGTGTGATTTCTTCCGGGTGTTTGCCCTGGGCCGCCATCCAGGCGTTGAGTACTGCATTGCCGAAGTCGTCGGGGAGGGAGTCGGCAATCAGCCCGGGCAGGCCGCGAAAGGTGTCAAAGCGCAGTTCGGGGAAGCTGTAGATGCGCCGTGCCAGGGGCATTTTGAGGGGGGAGAGTTCGATACCGCTGTCGACAAAGGCGGGGTCGTATTCGAAGGCGCCGACCCCGGTGGCGGTGTCGAAGCTGATCGCACCGGCGGTCTCACCCTGGTAATCCACGCTGAGGGCTTCCATTACCATTCCGGTTCCTCCCGGGTGTCTGCTTTCCCATCTTCGTCGTCGTCATCCCCTTTGCCGCGCTGGCCGGACGCCCGTTGGCGCTGCTTGCCCTGCAGCTTGGCGAGCTGGATCGGCGAGGGTGGTTGCGGCGGCAGGAAACTGTCCAGCTGGGCGGTGAGTTCCAGTGCCTGCAGTATGGCGACCAGTACCTCCAGTTGGACTTTGCCTTTCTCCGCGTTGAGTACCGCCTTGCGGCTGACGCCGGTGCGTTCCGCGACCTCCAGCTGGGTGAGGTCCCGGTTCAGGCGCGCCTGCTTCAGACGTTGCCCCAGGGCTTCGGCGATGGCGGCAGGGGATTTGTTAGTGTAATCCATAAAGTCCCAATTTGGGTATCTTGAGCTGGTTTTGCTCAATTATGTGCCCATTTTAGGACTTTGTTAAGGATTAACTTATGTGCATAAAAAGGGACTTTATGGGTTTTTAGTCGTATAAGGTACTTAAAATGGCACCTTATGACTTTGTGTATGCGAGGGGCTTACTCTTTTGGGGCCCTGGGCGTTACCAATCGTGCAGGGTGCCATCCTCTTTGCGGTTTACCGGCAGGAAAGCCCTGTTGTAGGGATACCGTTCTGCGGCGCCCTCGTCGATATCCACCCCGAGTCCCGGCTGGTAGCCCGGGTGCAGGTAGCCATTGCTGAAGGCGTAGCCGTGGGGGAAGACCGCATTGGTTTCCTCGGTGTGGTGCATATATTCCTGGATGCCGAAATTCGGCACCGACAACCCGAAGTGCAGGGCGGCGGCCATGGTGACCGGCGACATGTCAGTGGCGCCGTGGCAACCGGTGCGCACGTTATACAGTGCTGCCAGGTTGGCGATGCGGCGCAGGTGGGTGATGCCGCCGGCGTGTACCACCGTCGCGCGGATATAGTCGATCAGTTGTTCCTCGATCAGCTGTTTGCAGTCCCAGATGCTGTTGAACACTTCCCCCACCGCCAGCGGTGTGGTGCTGTGCTGGCGGATCAGGCGGAAGCTTTCCTGGTTCTCCGCGGGCACGGCATCCTCCAGCCAGAACAGGCGGTAGGGTTCCAGGTCTTTGGCCAGGCGCGCGGCCTCGATGGGCGTCATGCGGTGGTGGGCGTCGTGCAGCAGGTGCAGGTCCCAGCCCAGCTCCTCCCGCGCCGCAGCGAACAGTTGCGGCACGACGCGCAGGTATTTCTCCGTGGACCAGACGTTCTCCGACGGCAGCTCGGCATCGGCGGGCTCGTAGCGCTCCTTGTCTTTGGAAACTCCGTAAGTGGAGGGGAGCCCGGGGACACCGCATTGCAGGCGCACGGCGCGGTAACCCATCGCCACATATTTTTTTGCTTCGGCAATGGTCTCTTCAATGGATTCGCCGTTGGCGTGGGCATATACCAGGTTGCCCTTGCGGCAGGCACCTCCCAGCAACTGGTACAGGGGCAGACCGGCCACCTTGGCCTTGATGTCCCACAGCGCCATATCCACCGCGGCGATGGCGCACATGGTGACCGGCCCGCGGCGCCAGTAGGCACCCTTGTACAGGTATTGCCAGATGTCCTCGATCTGGTGCGCGTCGCGCCCGATCAGGCAGGGCACCAGGTGATCTTCCAGGTAGCTGGCCACTGCCAGTTCGCGCCCGTTGAGTGTGGCGTCACCCACGCCGTAGGTGCCGTCGGCGGTTTCGATCTTGAGGGTGACGAAGTTGCGGCCCGGCGAGGTGATGACGACGCGGGCGGACTGGATCTCGAGCATTGGCGTTTCCCTGTTGTTATCCGGATTCTCTGTTGCAGGTGTTGCTGTCTGTCTCCTGGCTGGCGGCGACTGCATTTTCTGTCGCAGCGGGGGCGAGGCAGTTGCAAGCAGTCTAGTGACTGCCTGTGACACTGTGCCGACCCTGCCAAAGGATCCACATTATGGACCTGTTGCGCCCTCGATTGGTAGCGCTACCAGATTTTGCCACTGAAACACCGGATATTTCTTTCGCGAACGGGGGGGTACTTTCCGCTTCGGTGGTCCGTCTACAGCAATAGACAGGGAAAAACCTCTTGACTGGATCGAGCGAGAGGCGTATCTCTGTAATGGTAGCGGTACCAAAACGACTAAAAATTCAACAATAACCAATAAATGCCGCCAGGTCCTCCCGCTTGGATACCGGCCCGGAACCTCTCCGGGACGCCCGGTCGGGGAGAGCATTTCGGCGGCTGAATGCGAAGAGGGAAAACCCAAATGTTCAAACGAAACAAGCTGTCCGGTGCCATCGTCGCCGTGGTTGCCTCCATGTCCTGCGCCTCACCGCTGGTCGCCCAGGAGTCCACCACGCTGGAGGAGGTTACCGTTACCGGCATTCGTGCATCCATGGAGCGCGCGATGGACGTCAAGCGCGACTCGTCCGGTGTGGTGGATGCCATCTCTTCTGAAGATATCGGCAAGTTCCCCGATACCAACCTGGCGGAATCCCTGCAGCGCATCACCGGCGTTTCCATCAATCGGGTCAATGGTGAGGGTTCCGAAATCACCGTGCGCGGGTTTACCGGCAGCAACAACATGGTGACCCTGAACGGCCGCACCATGCCCGGCGGTATCGCCTACGGTGGTGGCAGTGGTGCCGGTATCACCCGCGGCGGCGGTACCCGCGCCTTTGATTTTGCCAACTTGGCGTCAGAAAGCGTACAGGGTGTACAGGTCTACAAGACCGGCCGCGCGGACGTGAGCAGTGGTGGTATCGGTGCCACCGTGAACATCGACACCGCCAAGCCATTCAATAACCCGGGCTTCCAGGCCACCATCGGTGCCAAGACCGTACACGACACCACCAATCTGGTGGGCGACGATTACACCCCGGAGCTCTCCGGTCTGCTCAGCTGGACCGATGACAACGAAAAATTCGGTGTGGCCCTGAGCGGTTCTGTGCAGGAGCGCGACTCCGGCGCCGCCAACGCCGCGGTCAACGACTGGAACATCGGCACCTGGGGCGAGGATGATCTCTACTCCTTTACCAACAATGCAGTGATTGAAAACGCGCCGGCCGAAGGCCAGCTGTACGCGCGCCCCAACGACCTGCGTTACGCCTGGTCCGACCGCCACCGCGAGCGCACCAACGGCCAGCTGACCCTGCAGTTCCGCCCGGTGGACAATCTCACCCTGACCGGCGATTACACCTACGCGGAAAACTACCTGCAGGAACACCGCAGCGAGCAGACCTTCTGGTTTGCCAACGGCGACAGCGCCAACCGCGTGGCCTTTGATAACGGTTCGGTTGCGGCCCCCACCATTTACTCCGAAGTGCTGAGCAACAAGGATGGTGGCTTCGAGCAGCAGTGGCGCGAGCAGACCAACACCCTCAATTCCGTGGGCTTCAATGCGGACTGGGAAGTTAACGACGGCTTCTCCCTGAGCCTGGACGTGCACGATTCCAGCATGGAATCCCTGCCCAGTGGCCCGGGCAACAGCGGCTCCATCGACGTGAGTATCGCCGCACCGGTACTGGCCTCCCAGATGGTACGGTTCAACAATGGCCTGCCGGTCGCCAATATCACCATCGACGATGAAGCCCGCGGCAACAACAACGGCGTATTCGATGGCGGGGACTTCGGTACCCAGGTAGCGCGCGTGTGGTATGCGGGCCAGACCACCGATATCACCCAGGTCAAACTGGACGGTGCGCTGGAATTTGACGATGGCCGCTTCGACTTCGGGGTGGAAAGCTCCGCGGTAGATATGCGCCAGCAGAGCTCCAACCGCTACATGGGCCTGGGTGACTGGGGTATCGCCAATCCCGGTGAAATCCCCGCTGGCCCGTGGGACGACTTCAGCCTTACCGGGCAGTTCGACGACTACAACACCAGCGATGCGCTGGCCACCGGCTTCCGCGGCGACCCCGTGGGCCTGTGTAACTGGGCCGTGGAAAAGTACGGCACTGCCGACAACGGTTACCAGTGCGCCTACGATCCCAACTTCACCACCAACAACCGCGTGGAAGAAGACACCGCTGCGGTTTACTTCCAAGCCTCCCTGGAAGGCGAGCTGGCGGGCATGGCCACCAACATCATGACCGGCCTGCGCTACGAAACCACCGATGTGAAGTCCTCCTCGCTGCAGCAGATTCCGCGCTACCTGCTGTGGATGGACAACAACGACTTCAATACCACCTATGCCGATGGCGAATCCGTGCTGATCAGCGCCGATTCCAGCTACGACAACCTGTTGCCGAGCCTGGATGTTTCGCTGGATATCCGCGAGGACCTTACCGGCCGCTTCTCCTACAGCAAGACCATTGCCCGCGCGGGTTACGGTAGCCTGTCGCCGTCGGTGAGCGAATTCGGCACCGTGGGTTCCACCTACAACGGCACCACCCCGACGGCCGTTGCATCCAACCCGGCGCTGTTGCCGCTGGAATCCGACAACCTGGACCTGTCACTGGAGTGGTACTACAGCGACAGCAGCTATGCCTCCGTGGGCTTCTTCGAGAAGCGCGTGGATAACTTCATCGGTACCGCGCAGGTGGAGGAAAACCACTTCGGCATGCGTGACGTGACCAACGGCCCCCGTGCAGAAGCTGCCGCCCAGGCCCTGGCCGATGGCGGTTACGCCCTCAACGACACCTCGCTGTTCGTGATGATGGCGGTGCTGGACAACCCGGATGCCTTCCCGGGCGGCGCGGCGGATTACACCGATGATGCGCAGTTCGCGGTAGACGTGGCCACCGCCTACGACCTGGCGCCGAACGAAAGCGATCCGCTGATGCAGTTCCGCACCTCCAAGCCGGACAACAACAAGGAAGCGAAAATCTACGGTGCAGAATTTGCCGTGCAGCACTTCTTTGGCGATACCGGCTTCGGTCTGCAGGCAAACTACACCATTGTGCGCGGCGATGTGGGCTTCGATGTGAACTCGGATCCGGGCGTGTCGCAGTTCGCCCTGCTGGGCCTGAGTGACACCGCCAACCTGGTGGCCATCTATGAAAACTATGGCTTCCAGGCGCGACTGGCGTACAACTGGCGCGACAGCTACCTGAACGAAGTGAACAAGGGTAACTCCCGCAACCCGGTATTTATCGAGGACTACAGCCAGATCGACCTGAGTGTCAGCTATGAAGTCAACGATAATATCGATGTCTTCTTCGAGGGCCTGAACCTGACCGAGGAAAACGTTCGCCACTACGGCCGCTCTGCCAACCAGTTGTGGTACCTGGAAGACCAGGGTGCGCGTTATCAGCTCGGTGCACGCTACGCCTTCTGATCAATCATCGTCTCGCCTTGATTGTACGTTGTGTTTTGGGCCACTGTTCCAGTGGCCCTTTTTTGCTTTCTGCAAGGTGGCTTTTCCGGTTGCATGCAGGCGCCGGGAAAGTGACACTGGAAACCCGGCAGGCGATGAAATAGCCATGCCGGGTTGATCATAATAACGATAAAGATGATGGGAGTTTTCATGGCCAACCATGTCCTGCTCAATAATGTGGATCATGCCAGCCTGCGGGTTGCTACCGGGCACTCCGAAGCCCTCGGTAGCCGTATCGGCCTGGTACCGGTGTTTGCCACCGAATTCAGTGAGGTACAGCGGGAATACCCGATCCTGCTGCGGCCGGACTCATCCCGTGGCGGCTACCAGGCGGTGGCGCTGCTGGGATTCGCCGGTGATGAAAACCTGTTTCTGGATGACGACGGCTGGCGTGCAGACTACGTGCCGGCCATTGTCGAGCGCGGCCCGTTTCTGATCGGTTTCCAGGAGCAGGAAATCGACGGCGAAATCCGCCGCGAGCCGGTGATCCATATCGACCTGGACAGTCCCCGCGTCAGCGAATCCGGGGGCGAACCTATTTTCCTGCCCCACGGTGGCAACACGCCCTATCTGGAACGAATCGCCGCGATCCTCAAGGGAATCCACAGCGGCATGGCGGTGAGTGATGACATATTTGCCGCGTTTGCCGAGCTTCACTTGATCGAACCGGTAAATATCAGCGTGGAGATTCATCGCGACGACAGCCTGGACCTCACCGGCTACTACACCGTGAATGAAGAAAAACTCGCGGACCTGGACGGGGCTGCGCTGGAGCGGCTGAACCGCGCCGGCTTCCTGCAGTACGCATTTTTTATTGCGTCCTCCCTCGGCAATATCCGTCGCCTGATCGAGCGCAAACGCCGCCGTGTGATGGCGACTGCTGCCGGCGCTACGGATGCCATGGCGTAAAACGGCGGGAGGTTTTGTGATGTCACAGGTCAACAATTCCGTGAAGGTCATCGAGGGTATAAACCCGGACAGTATTCCGTTTGACGAGCTGATGCAGGCGGGCGAGCCGGTACTGCTGAAAGGGCTCGTCCGCAACTGGCAGCTGGTGCAGCGGGGGCGGGAATCCGCCGCCGCGGCGATCGATTACCTGGGCGGCTTTCACAATGGCCGCACCGTGGCGGCCTATTTCGGCCGTGCCGACATTCAGGGGCGTTATTTTTATAACGACGATCTCAGCGGGCTCAACTTCGAAAGCCGGCGGCTGCCATTGAACGAGGTGCTGGAGATGCTGGCGCAGCATCTCGATGACGCGGCGCCGCCATCTGTGTATGTGGGCTCGACTACCGTGGATGCCTGCCTCCCCGGGCTGCGCGCACAGAACGAGCTGCAGTTTACGCACCCGATGTTTGACGGCAATCCGCCGCTGGCGAGTATCTGGATTGGCAACCGCTCCCTGGCCTCGGCCCACTACGACGCCCCCAACAATCTCGCCTGCTGCGCGGTGGGACGCCGCCGCTTTACCCTGTTTCCGCCGCAGCAGATCGACAATCTCTACCCGGGACCGCTGTCGCCCACACCCGGCGGCCAAGCGGTGAGTATGGTGGATTTTGCCAACCCGGATTTCGCGCGCTTTCCCCGCTTTCGCGACGCACTGGCGACGGCGCAGGTGGCGGAGATGGAACCGGGGGACGGGCTGTTCTATCCGAGCCTGTGGTGGCACCAGGTAGAGGCGCAGGCCGGTTTTAATGCCATGGTCAATTATTGGTGGAACCCATCACCGGCGTTTATGGATACACCGATGAATACCCTGTTGCACGGCATGCTGAGCCTGCGTGATCGGCCAACATCGGAAAAACAGGCATGGCGCGCGCTATTTGAATATTACCTGTTTGGTCCGGCGGAGCAGCCGCGTGCCCATTTGCCGGTGCATGCCCGCGGACCACTGGAAGAACTGGATACCATGAGTGCTCGCCGGTTGCGTGCACGATTGTTGCAGCGGTTGAACCGTTGATCATGAGAGGCAATATGAGCGATCTGAAAATCCGTAAAGTTGTCATCGCCGGCGGCGGCACAGCCGGCTGGCTGGCCGCTGCAGCGCTGAGCAAACAACTCGGTACGCTGCTGGATATCGAACTGGTGGAATCGGATGCGATTGGTACCGTCGGGGTAGGGGAATCCACCATTCCCACCATCTGCTCCTTTCACGCGCTGCTCGGCATCGACGAAGTGGAGTTTATCCGCGCAACCCAGGCTACGTTCAAACTCGGTATCGAGTTTGAGAACTGGGGGCGTCAGGACGACCGCTATGTACACGGGTTTGGGCAGATCGGTAAGCCGAACTGGATGGGGGAGTTTCACCAGTTCTGGCTGCACGCCAAAAGTCTGGGCTTCGGTGGTGATATCGGTGATTACTGCCTGGAAACCCAGGCGCTGGCGGCGAAGAAGTTCGCCACTTCAGACAAACCGGTACTGAATTACGCCTATCACCTGGATGCGACGCGCTACGCGCAGTTTTTGCGCAAGCATAGTGAGGCGCGCGGAGTGGTGCGCACTGAAGGCAAAATCAGCCAGGTTCGAACGAGTAATGAAAGCGGGAATATCGAATCTCTGGTACTGGACAATGGGCGGGTCGTTGAGGGTGATCTGTTTATCGATTGCACGGGGTTCCGCGCCTTGCTGATGGCGGAAACCCTGCAGTGTGGATTTGAGGACTGGCAGCACTGGTTGCCCACGGATCGCGCTCTGGCGGTGCAGTCAAAGCCGGTGGCGCCCGCGCGCCCCAATACCCGCGCGATTGCCCACGGTGCCGGTTGGCGCTGGCAGATTCCGCTGCAGTCGCGGATGGGCAACGGCATGGTGTATTCCAGTGAGTACCAGTCCGAAGACGCGGCGCGTAGGCAGTTTCTGCGTGATATCGACGGGGAGCCGCTGTTCGAGCCACGTCTGATTCCCTACCGCGCGGGCCGGCGGGAAAAAGCCTGGGAGAAAAACTGTATCGCCCTCGGGCTGTCCAGTGGCTTTGTCGAGCCATTGGAAAGCACCAGTATCCACCTTATCCAGATTGGCATCACCCGGCTGATGCAGTTGTTTCCGTTCGATGGAGTTGCGCCCAAATTGCGCGAGCGATTTAACGAACAGTCCCGGGAGGAGCTGGAAAAAGTGCGCGATTTTGTTGTACTGCACTACAAACTCACCGACCGCGATGACAGTGAGTTCTGGCGCTACTGCAAAAATATGCCGGTGCCGGATTCCCTCGCCGAGCGTATCGAACTGTTCCGCGAATCAGCCCATGTACACCGCAATGCCGACGAGCTGTTTCGCACCGACAGCTGGGTGCAGGTGATGCTCGGGCAGCGTCTGTATCCGCAGACATACCACCCCATGGGACGGTTGATGAGCGAGGATCAGCTGCGCCAAGCGCTGGGCGGTCTTAAGAACAACATTCAGCGGGCTGTGGATAAGTTGCCTGGTCACGCTGAATTTATCCGACGCTATTGCCCTGCGGAAATCCCCGCGGACGTGGAAGCCTGATGGGCCATGCCAAAAGTTGCCAACCCCCGGGAAAAGAGAGGATCATAGCCCGCCTGTAGATTGACCGGACCGTGACAGCGTGAAACAGAAACAGAGCCGCCGCCAGGGAAGTGGTCCCACCATTGCCGATGTTGCCCGCAAGGCGGGCGTCTCTCCGATGACCGTATCCCGGGTCATCAACGGTGAGAGCAATGTGCGGGAGAAAACCCGCGATACCGTCAATGCGGCCATCAAGGCCCTCGGCTATACCCCCAACAGTGCCGCGCGCAGCCTGGCCGGTGCGGCGCAGATCAAGGTTGGGCTGCTGCACAGCAACCTGAGTGCCTCTTACCTGAGTGCTTTTTTGATTGGCGCGCTGGAGCAGTCCAGCCGTTACAACGTGCAGCTGGTGGTGGAGCACTGCGATGCGGAGCTGAATGCAGAAGCGGTGGCGATGCGCCTGTTGAATGGTGGCGTCGAGGCGATGTTGCTGCCGCCGCCACTGTCCGATCTGCCGGCGGTGCTGGAGGTGCTGGAGTCCAGTGAGACCCCCGCGGTGTTGATTGCTTCGGAGATGCCCCGCCACAATATTTCTGTGGTCAAGATCGATGACTCCCAGGCTGCCTACGAGATGACCCGCCACATCGCTTCCCTCGGTCATCGCCGTATCGGGTTTATAACGGGTGACCGGCGCCAGCATGTGAGTGAGCGCCGACTGGAAGGGTACCGCCAGGCGTTGGCGGATTCCGAACTTGCCCACGATCCCGAGTTGGAGGTGGAAGGGCTGTTTACCTACCGCTCAGGGCTCAAGGCTTCCGAGCAGCTTCTGGACCTGAAGCACCCGCCGACGGCGGTCTTTGCCTGTAACGATGAAATGGCAGCGGCGACCATTTCCGTCGCCCAGCGCCGTGGTCTCAACGTGCCCCGCGATCTGACGGTGTGCGGGTTTGATGATACCGCGGTGGCCACCACCGTCTGGCCCGAACTCACCACTATCCACCAACCGGTTGTGGATATGTCACGTGCGGCAGTGGATCTGCTGGTCAGGAAAGTTCGCGCCCAAAGGGCTGGCGAAGCCGAGCAGGGGCAACAGGTACAGCTGGACTTTACCCTGATCCGCCGCCGCTCCGACGCACCCCCACAATAAAAAAAAGCCGGCGTAAGCCGGCTTTGAAGTCATACGATGAGAGCTATTGATCGCAACGCGATCCAGGGGAGAACTGATTCATTAGAGAGCCCCCTGTCGTGGAAGTTCCCGGTTAGGCATAAATTTTTTCGATTGGCGCCGTTCTTTTCATTGGCTCTTTAGAGTGGTAGTTTTCTGTTAGAAGTGACCGGGTAGTGGTAAAAAGCCGGAAGAACTGCACAAAATGCACAATTTTCACGAATAATACGATGCGCGGGTAAACCCCGGGGAAGTATCCGCATCCAACAGCAAAACTACGGGGAACAACCATGGCCGATCTGGTAATACTGGCGGCACCGGGGATGGGCGCGGTGGACGAGCAGTTTGCCCATCCGCTGTTCAATGCGCTCGCCAGTGCGCTCGGCGATGACTGGTCCCGGATCCACACCGACACCATTCTGTGTCAGGGCCATCTGCAGTCCAATATCGACCGTCTTTTCGAGGCCATGCAGAAGCGCGATATGGATTACCTGCGCGCGCGCAAATTCATGCTTTACGGTCTCTCGGAAGCGGCCGCGCAGCTGGGTGATATTCAGCAGCGCGGGGGCAATTACGAAAAGACCCAGCAGGCCGTTTATCAGACCTTTGAGCGTGCCGCCAAGGCCGTTGGGGATAACACCCCGGTGATCCTTCTCAGTCACTCCATTGGCTGCACCATTCTTTCCAACTATCTCTGGGATGCCCAGCGGCCGACAATCAATCACGGTATCTGGCGCGATGGTGGCCCCAAGGGGGTGCACAAGGGCTCCGCCAGGGACCTGTTTTTGCGTGGCAAAAGCCTGACACACTGGTACACCCTCGGTGCCTGCAGCCCTTTGTGGCACGGCGCCATGGGGC
>NZ_CAJXKH010000102.1 GCF_913055755.1 uncultured Microbulbifer sp. | reverse complement strand
CGGACTCGCCTGTCCGCGAAGCAGATCTCCCCCCGCGGCGGCGAACTGGACTGCGAACTGAAAGGCGACCGGGTACTGATGCGCGGGCGCGCGGTGACCTACCTGCGCGGGCAGATCAGTCTGTAAGGCAGGTGTTGCAGGGGGAAGCCACCTGCACACCGGTCACTGTGGCGGCTAGCCCAGACGCCCCAGCGGGCTGGCCAGGCTTGTGGGCGGCACGGTAAACCAGGCCGGGCCGTCTTCGGTCATGTAGATACAATCCTCGAGGCGCACACCGAACTCACCGGGCAAGTAGATTCCCGGCTCATTGGAAAAGCACATCCCTGGCGCCAGCCTGGTTTTTTCCCCGCGCACAAAATTCACCGGCTCGTGCCCCTCCATACCGATACCGTGGCCGGTGCGGTGGGAGAGACCCGGCAGGCGGTAGTCGGGCCCGAAACCGTTCTTCAGGTAAAACGCCCGCACCGCGTCGTCGACACTGCCCGCCGGGGCACCGAGTTTGGCGGCCTCGAAGGCCACGTACTGCCCCTCGCGCACCAGATTCCAGATTTTCTGCTGCTTCTTGTTGGGCTCGCCAAACACGAAGGTCCGCGAGATATCCGACTGATAGCCCTCGACACTGCAGCCGCAGTCCATCAACACAACCTGCCCCTCGCGGATCTGTTGCGGCTGGTCGGTACCGTGGGGGTAGGCACTGCCCTCGCCGAACAGCGCCATGGTCCAGATACCCTGCCCGCCCAACGCCGCCTGCGCCTCGCGCATGCGCTGGTTGACGTCCGCCGGTGTCATTCCCGGTCGCAGCTGATCCCACACCATGCCGTAGGCGGCGAGGGTAATTTCGTTGGCCTTTTTCATCAGCGCCAGTTCAGCGGGACTTTTAATCATGCGGCAACCGCGGGTGACCGGGTCGGCGCTCACCAGTTTGAAATTCGGCAGCGCATCGCGGATACCGTCGGCTACAAACCAGCGCACGGTGGCTTCCAGGCCAATGACACCGGACTTGAAGCCGCGGTCTTTCAGCACACCCGCGACCCGCGCGAAGGGGCTTTCGTGTTCATTCCAGGTGCGCACATCCTCGCCGAAGGTCATCGACTCGCGCACCGAGGGCTCCTCGAAAAACGGTGTCACCACCGCCAGCTCACCGCGCCTGGGGATCACCACACAGGTCAGGCGCTCGGAGCGCCACCAGCGTATGCCGGTGAAATACAGCATCGCCGCACCGGGCTCCAGCACGATGGCATCAATGCCGTATTTGCCCATCAGCTCCTGGGCCCGTGCAACCCGTGCCTGCCGCTCGGCAACACCGATGGGTTGTACCCCGGTAAGCAGGGATTCAGGTTCTTTGGCGGTGGCCGCGGTCGGCTCCGTGGCGGCGCGCAGCGGCAGCGTCGGTGTGACCGCAAGCAGTGCAGCGGCTTTCAGCAATTGGCGTTTGGTGGACATGACAGTTTCTCTCCCGGTTTCTGCCTGCAGCGGTTCAGCAAATGGGTTGGTGGTGCGCAGCGTATCGCACCCGAATTGGACGGCAATGAGGGTATCGCGTTTGGCGCAGAAAAGCAGGATAGATGCGGCAGCCTGTATAGCCGGCGAGCCGGTTGCTCAACGAGGGCTAAAAAAACAAACACTACCAGTAGTGGTAGTGCAGCCGCTCGTTCTTGCGCGGCCC
Organism: uncultured Microbulbifer sp.; assembly: GCF_913055755.1. Lineage (GTDB taxonomy): Bacteria > Pseudomonadota > Gammaproteobacteria > Pseudomonadales > Cellvibrionaceae > Microbulbifer. The sequence goes on along the minus strand of NZ_CAJXKH010000102.1, from coordinate 11,198 downwards.
GTGAATATGCCAGATCAATTCGATTTCATCGCTGTGCAGTATCAGCTCGGCGGTATAGGTATCCTTGCCGCACAGGTGGGGCTGCACATGGCGGAAACCGTGTTCGGTCACCGGCGCAAGGCCGAACAGCAGTACCGGTTCCTCCCGGCGCAAATGTTCCAGGCGGATATGATCCACGCAGCGGGTCCAGCGATAGCGGTTTTGCAGCTCGATCTTGTGGCCATCGGCATCGGTAAACAGCGCCTGCTCGGCAAACAGGATATGCGCCCCGAAAAACTCCACAGAGACTTCTCCGCGGCCGTGGCCGCGCCAGTTGGTTTGCGAACCGGGGCCATTGCTGGCGTTGAAACTGAACGCGCGCACCTTGCGCAACCGCCCCCATAAGCGGTCCAATGCATCCAACTGTTGGCCGGTTAACTCCGCGACTTCGCTTACCTGATTCGATGCGTTACCCATGACACTACTGATCCTGGTCACCCTGCTGTGGGCCTTTTCTTTCAGCCTGATCGGCGTCTACCTCGCCGGCCAGGTCGACAGTTATTTCTCCGTACTCACCCGGGTACTGCTGGCGACACTGGTGTTCCTGCCGTTTCTCAACTGGCGTACACCGCGCCGCAGCGCGGTTACCCTGATGGCCATCGGCGCCGTACAGCTGGGCCTGATGTACCTGTTCTACTACCAGTCCTTCCTGCTGCTCAGCGTACCGGAAGTACTGCTGTTTACCATCTTTACCCCGTTGTACATCACACTGATCTACGACCTGCTGGCGCGGCGCTTCGTCTTCTGGAACCTGCTGGTGGCGGCCATCGCCGTACTCGGTGCCGCAGTCATCCGCTGGAATGACCTGAACGGCGATTACTGGCTGGGCTTCTTTGTAGTGCAGGGCGCCAACCTGTGTTTCGCCACCGGCCAGGTGGCCTACAAGCAGTTTATGCAAGATGCCGGTGCGCGGGGCGAAGTGCTGCCGCCGCGACAGACCTTCGGCTGGTTCTTTATCGGCGCCAGCATCGTCGCCATCCTCGCCTGGCTGCTGCTGGGCAAGCCCCAGTACCCGAGCACCCCCACCCAGTGGGGCATTTTGCTGTGGCTGGGGGCGGTGGCATCCGGCGTCGGCTATTTTCTCTGGAACAAGGGCGCCACCCAGGTTTCCGCCGGCACCCTGGCGGCGATGAACAATGCATTGATTCCGGCGGGCCTGCTGGTCAACCTGCTGATCTGGAACCGCGATGCAGATCTGCCCCGACTGGCACTGGGCGGCGCGATCATCCTCGCCGCAGTTTTGCTGAGTGAACGCCGCAAGCGATGAAGCGGGAAAAAATTTCACCGTTTGCGCGACTGCTATAATTTCTGCCGGAAACGGTACCAGCGGGAGGAACCCCGGCCCTACGCGCAACAGGGAAATTGTTTCATGGACACAGCGGAAAATATCGCGGCCCTCTCGCGCAATGACTAGTCCCTTCCCGCGCCCTGTAATTTCGCCGCCCTTGTGTACCCTGTTACTGGCCAGTGTGGTTGCCTGCACCCCGCTGGGCCCCAATTTTCGAGAACCGGAAATGTCCTGGCTGTCCGCCTGGCAGCCCGACCTCTACGGCCAGACCTTCCAGGATCCCAACGCCGTCGATATCAGCCAGTGGTGGCAGCGCCTGGGAGACCCGATACTGAACGAACTGATTGCCGTGGCGCGGTATGAGAATCCCGACCTGCAGATTGCCGGCCTGCGCATCCTGGAAAGCCGCGCAGCCCTCGGCATCGCCGTCGGCCTGCAATTCCCGCAGCTACAGCACATCGATGGCGCCGGCGCCTATGTTTCCGAATACCTGCATGGCGGGCGCGACGACGACCACCGCGACTACGGTACCGCAGACCTGGCCTTCAACCTGCAGTGGGAAATGGACTTCTGGGGGCGCTTTTGCCGCGGTATCGAATCCGCCGATGCGGCGTTTTTCGCCTCGATCGCCAACCAGCGCGATGGCCAGGTTCTGCTGGCAGCGGAAGTGGCCACACGCTACTACGACTACAAGACTACCCTGCAGCGCATCGACATTGCGCGGCGCAATATCGCCCTGCAGGAACGCAACGTGGCAATCACCCGCCAGCTATTCGAGAGCGGCCAGCAATCCGAACTCGACCTGCAACAGGCGCGCACCCAGTATCTCGCCACCCTCGCTACAGTGCCGGCCCTGGAACTCACCCTCACGCGGCAGCGCAACGCGCTGAGCGCCCTGCTTGGACGCACCCCCGGCGACCTGCCGGAACTGGCGGGAGTGGACGACAGTCTGCCGCAGATCGGGCAGATACCGTTGGGGCAAATGCCGGTGAGCCTGCTGCTGCGGCGACCGGACGTGCGCGCGGCGGCGTGGGAAGCGGCGTCGCAATCGGCACAGATCGGGATCGCCATGAGCGATCTGTACCCGGCGATCTCCCTGTTCGGCAGCGTCGGCTGGGCCGGCACCAGTCTCGGCGAGCTGCCGGACGTCTCCACCCTGATCGCGGGCCCGGCGCTGCGCTGGAATATTTTCAACTACGGGCGTATCAAAAATAACGTGCGCGTGCAGGACGCCCGCCTGCAGCAGCGCCTGGAAATTTTCCGCGCGACGGTACTACAGGCGGCCCGCGAAATCGACGACGCCGCCAGCGCCATCGCCCAGACCGGCGCCCGCCAGGGCATACTCGATGAATCCCTGGTGGCGGCGGAGCGCTCACTGGAAATTGCCACGCGCCGCTATCAGGAGGGCTACTCCGACTTCCAGCGGGTACTCGATGCCCAGGCCGCCGTTTTTGCCCAGTCCGACCTGGTGGTAATCAACCGCGGCGACCATGTAGCTGCCATTATTGAACTGTACCGATCCATCGGCGGCGGCTGGCGCCAGGCCACCGTCGAAGACCTGTTCCCCGCAGATACGCGCTACCAGATGCAGCAGCGCAGCAACTGGGGTGAACAGCTAGAGGAACCCCTTCCCGCCCTGCCCGCGGGAGCAACGCCGTAATGGACGATCGAGAACCGGCCAGCAGTGGCCCGCAAACTCAGGGAGACGTAGCGGAGAAAACCCTGGACGAAATCGCCGCGGCGGGCCCCGCCAGCGGGGCGACGCCAACGCCTGCAGAAACAACGCCCGCCAAGGCCGTGGGGCGCGGGGTGAAAATCCTGCTTGCCCTGATCCTCGCCTCCCTGTGCCTGTACCTGCTCGCCGACCGCTTTACTCCGTATACCTCCCAGGCGCGGGTGCAGGGCTATGTGGTAGGGGTCGCTCCCAAAGTGGCCGGCGTCGTCACCGAGGTCTGGGTCGAGAATGGCCAGCAGGTAACACAGGGTGAAAAACTGTTTGCCATCGACCGCACCGAATACGCGCTGGCACTGCAGAGCGCCCGCGCCAACCTGGACAACACCTGGCAGCAGGTGGCGGCCGGGGATGCCGCGGTAGAGCAGGCGCGAGCCAATTTGCGCGCCGCCATCGCCGGCAGAATCCAGGCACAGCAGGATTACACGCGCCTGAAGCGGTTGCGGGAAAGCGACCCCGGCACCATCTCCCTGCGGCGTCTGGAAATTTCCCGTGCCAACCTGGAACAGGCCCGCGCCCAGGTGGTGGCCGCAGAAGCGGCAATCCAGCAGGCCATCGAACAGAAAGGTGGCGATTCGGAGCGCGACAACACTCTGCTGAAAGTGGCCCGCGCGGCGGTAGAGCAGGCCCAGCTGGACCTCGACAATACCATCGTGGTCGCACAGACCGACGGCATCATCACCGACCTGCGCGCCGAGGTCGGCCGCTATGCGGGCACCGGCAGCCCGGTACTGACGCTGATTTCGCGGGAAGACTTCTGGATCAGTGCGGATTACACCGAGAACAACCTGGGCCACCTGCGGCAGGGCACGCCGGTGGAAATCCTGCTGGATGCACTGCCGGGGCGGGTACTGAAGGGGCGGATTCTGGATATAGGCGCGGGGGTCAAAGCCGGCCGCACCCCGACCCCGGGCGACCTGCCCGACGTCCAGAACAATCGCGACTGGCTGCGTCAGGCCCAGCGTTTTCCGGTGCGGGTGGAATTTGTCGCCCCACCGCCACCGGAAGTGCTCAGCCAGCTGCGCATGGGCGGCCAGGCATCGGTGATCGCCTACACCGATAACCACGCCATTCTGAAGCTGCTGGGCAAGCTGTACATCCGCGTGATGAGCTATCTGTCCTATGCGTACTGATTTCCGGGACAGGTGTGGGAATTACTCCTGACAGTGCAGCCCCTCCCCCTCATGAGAGATGGTGGTGCCCGCTTCGCCCTTGATGATGCGTTCCAGGTCAACCAGCGCACCGATCGCCGCAGGTTTGCCGGTCATCTCTGTAAAGCGGCAGGCTGCAGTGACTTTGGGGCCCATGGAACCCGCTGCAAAAGTGTATTTTTCCAGGGATAACGGGGTGGCGCGGCGGATCTCCCGCTGGGTTGGCTCGCCCCAGTCGAGGTAAACAGCCGGTGCGTCGGTGAGCATGATGAAAAGATCCGCATTCAGTTCCCGCGCCAGCAGTTCCGAGCAGAAATCCTTGTCGATCACCGCCTCGACCCCCACCAGTTTACGCGCACCGTTTTTCTCTTCGTACATGGTGGGAATACCGCCACCGCCAGCACAGATCACCACGGTGTTCTGCTGCAATAGCCACTTGATCGGGCGCAATTCAAAAATGCGCTTGGGCAGCGGCGACGGCACCACGCGGCGCCACTTGTCACCGTCCTGTTTGAACACCCAGCCCTTGTCCGCCTTCAGCTGATCGGCCTCCGGTTTTTCATATACCGGGCCGACAAATTTGGTGGGGTCGGCAAACCCCGGGTCCTCCGGGTCCACTTCCACCATGGTCAGCAGGGTAGCGAAGGGCACCTCGAAGGGCAGCAGGTTGCCGAGTTCCTGTTCAATCATGTAGCCGATACCACCCTCGGTTTCCGCACCGAGCACATCCAGCGGATAGGCTTCGTCGGGTTTGTAGGCGGCGCCCTGCAGTGCGAGCAGCCCCACCTGCGGGCCGTTGCCGTGGCTGATCACCAGCTGGTGTTCGCGGGCAATGGGGGCCAGGGCCTGGGCGGCGACGTGCACGTTGGCGCGCTGCACCTCGGCGGTCATGGGCTCACCCCGTTTCAGCAGGGCGTTGCCGCCCAGCGCTACGACGACTCGCATGGCATCAGTCTCCCAGGGTGGCGACCAGCAGCGCCTTGATGGTGTGCATGCGGTTCTCCGCCTGCTCGAAGGCCACGTTGGCCTCGGATTCAAACACCTCGTTGGTGACCTCGAGGCCGTCGCTGATGCCGTGCTCTTCGGCAATCTGTTTGCCCACCTTGGTTTCGGTGTCGTGGAACGCCGGTAGGCAGTGCATGAATTTCACGTGGGGATTGCCGCTCGCCTGCATCAGTTCCCGGTTGACCTGATAAGGCATCAGCAACTGGATGCGTTCTCTCCACACCTCCTTGGGTTCGCCCATGGAAACCCAGACATCGGTGTGGATAAAGTCCACATCCTTCACCGCAGCTTTCTGATCTTCGGTAATGGTGAGAGTCGCCCCGTATTTCCCGGCAAGCTCCTCGGCGATCTTGCGGTATTCCTCGCTCGGCCACAGGGATTTGGGACCGCAGATACGCACGTCCATGCCCATCAGGCATCCCACCAGCATCAGGGAGTGCCCCATGTTGGAACGGGTATCGCCGATGTAGGCGTATTTGATTTGCTGCACCGGCTTGTCGCAGTGCTCGCGCATGGTCAGCACATCGGCGAGCATCTGCGTGGGGTGGTATTCGTCGGTCAGCCCGTTGTACACCGGAACCCCGGCGTACTTCGCCAACGTCTCGACGCCGGTCTGGGCGGCGCCGCGGTATTCGATGGCGTCGAACATGCGCCCCAGCACCCGCGCGGTATCCCTGAAGGATTCCTTGTGACCGATCTGGGAACCCGCCGGGTCGAGATACGTCACATTGGCGCCCTGGTCGCTGCAGGCCACTTCAAATGCGCAGCGAGTGCGCGTGGAGGTTTTTTCAAAAATCAGGCAAACCGCTTTGCCATCGAGATGTTTCTGTTCGGTGCGCGCATATTTTGCGCGCTTGAGATCGCGGGCGAGATCCAGCAAAAACTTGAATTCCCGCTGGGTAAAATCCTGGACGGTCAGCAGTGACCGGTTGCGCAGATTGAAACTCATGACCGGTTTCTCCGTACGTTTGCCGCTCTCGATAATTTCTTGAAGATGGTGTGTCAGTATGCCGGGGCGCGCGCAATCGGGCAGGTCATGCAGTGGCCACCGCCGCGACCGCGGCCCAGTTCCGAGCCGCGAATGGTGATGACCTCGATCCCCGCCTTGCGCAGCAGGGTGTTGGTGTGCACGTTGCGGTCATAGGCAACCACCACCCCGGGCTCCAGGGCGACGACGTTGTTGCCGTCATCCCACTGCTCGCGCTCCGCGGCATAGGCATTGCCACCGGTTTCCACCACCCGCAGTTTTTTGATGCCCAGCGCCTTGCTGACCACGTCCAGCAACGGCCCCTCATCGGAGCGCACTTCGTAATCCCCTTTTTTGTCGCCGCGGTAAATACTGTGGCAGCGGATCTGGTCCACTACCTCGCGGAATATGGTAACGGCGTCGCGGTCGAGGAAACTGAACACTGTATCGAGGTGCATGGCGGCGCGACTCTTGGGCATCTGGCAGGCGATCACCCGCTCCGCGGCGCCGCTCGCGAACAGAGACTGGGCGGTTTGCAGCACCGCCTGGCGTGTGGTGCGCTCCCCCATGCCGATCAACACGACGCCTTTTCCAACGGGCATCACATCACCGCCCTCCATCGACGCGCCGGTAAAATCCGCATCCGAGTCGCCCCACCAGATTTTGAAATCGGCACCGGCAAACATCGGATGAAACTTGTAAACCGCGCGCTGCAAAAGGGTTTCCGGCTTGCGCGCCGGCCAATACATTGGATTGACGGTCACGCCGTTGTAAATCCAGCAGGAGGGATCGCGCTGGAACAGGGTGTTAGGCACCGGCGGCAGCACAAAATCGGTAGCGCCGAACGCGTCGATCATCTGGCCTTTGCCGGGGGTTTCCGGAAGTTCCGACAGCGCGATACCACCAATCAGGTGCTCAGCCAGTTGCTTGCCCGGCATCTCGTCCAGCCAGGGGCGGATCATATCGGCGGTGGACGGGCCCACGGAGTTGACCGTTACCCTGCGGTCGAGCACGAATTTACGCCCATCCGGAACATCCATGGTCGCGGCCAGCAAGTCGTGCAGTTCCAGTACTTCAACCCCGCGCTCCTGCATTTTCAGCACGAAATCGTAGTGATCTTTCTGTGCCTCATGCACCCAGATGACATCGTCGAACAGCAGATCGTGGCAATTGCCGGGGGTCAAGCGCTGGTGGGCGAGCCCCGGGCGGCACACCATGACCTTGTGCAGTTTGCCCACTTCAGAATGCACCCCCAAACGAACACCTTGCTCAGCCATGTCACTGCCTCCGGATCGCCAAACCACTGCTTGTTGCGGATTAGTAAAACCTTAGCCCAGAACACTCGGGGGTATTGGATTTGCTGCCATACCAGATAGTGAAATTCACAGTGCACCGATACTCAGTGCGGCCATGATGATGATCACCAGTATCAGTAGCAGCGGCGCCATAAAGCGCAGCCAGCGGTCGTAGCCCACACGCCCGATGGCCAGCCCGCCCATCACCACGGCAAAGGTGGGATTGATCAAATTGACCAGGCCATTGGCGGACTGAAATGCGGTGACGACCAGGTGGCGGCTGACTTCAGCAAACTCCGCCAGTGGCGCCATGATCGGCATCGAAAGCACCGCGAGGCCGGACGAGGAAGGCACGAAGAAGGACAACAGCACTTCGATCCAGAACATCACATTGATGAATGCCACCGAGGGCAGATCGCCCACCGCCTGCTCGGCCCAGAACAGCAAGGTATCGGTAATTTTTCCCTGGTCCATGACGACCACGACACCGCGGGCGACACCGATGATCAGTGCCACACCCAAAAGATCCCGGGCACCATCGAGGAAGGTGTTGACCAGTTCCTTTTCACCCAAGCGGCCAATCAGGCCAATGAGAATGGCAGAGCCCAGAAACAGCGCCGACATCTGCCCCATCCACCAGCCGGCGGAGGACACGCCCCAGATCATCACGGCGAAAGTGATAGCAAAAATCAGCAGGATGATTTTGCGCTTGGTGGTGAATTCAATTTCTTCCAGGCTGGCCTTGCCGCCGAGAAAATGTTGCCGGTTGTCTTCGCGCAGGTCGGCCACCAGGGACTTCTCCGGATTGGCCTTGACCAGTCTGGCGTAACGCATCACGTAGACCACACAGGCAAGCCAGCCGAGTACGAGAATGACCACCCGCAGCCAGATACCCTGGGTAAAGGGAATCTGTGCGGCATTGGAAGCGATAACGGTGGCAAAGGGATTGACCGTTGACCCCAGGGTGCCGATGCCGGCGCCGAGCATGATCATCGCCACCGCGGTCACGGCGTCGTAGCCCGCGGCAATCATCACCGGAATGATCAGCCCGTAAAATGCGAGCGATTCTTCCGCCATGCCGTAGCTGGTCCCGCCGGCGGCGAACAACGCCATCATGAACGGGATCATCCATATCTCCCGCCCCTTGAGGGCCTTCATGGTCCGGCTCATACCGGCGTCGATGGCGCCGGTGCGCGTGACCACACCGAGAAAACCGCCGATCATCAACACGAACAAGGCCACATCAATGGCACGCGCCTCGTTGGTCTCGGTGTCATACATGCCATTAACCGGCGCCATCAGCATGGAGGTCAGCAGGCGCTGGGGGTCGGATTCCACCTGGTGATAGGTGCCGGGCACCGGCACTTCTTCTCCCAGCTCCTTGTTCATTTCACGCTGGTATTCACCGGCGGGAATGATCCAGGTGAGCGCGGCAACGAATACGATCAGACCAAACAGAATGGTAAATGCGGTAGGAAAGCGAAAATGCTTTTCTGCGGTCTGCTCATCGCTGACCGGGCTGTTGCCATTGCTCACTGTGCTCTCCTTCACCACTGTGCAGAGCGACTGCCCCATCACATTCGTAACATCCAGCTTGAGTCTTTGTGCGCGAAAAATTTTTCCACGTCATATTGAGTATGGGTCACATATATTCCAGTGCAATCTACGCTTTGGAAGAGAGTGCCTTAAATTGGTAGACGCGACTGCGGGGCAGCGAGGGATGGGAAACCGTACCCATGAGTGATGTGGAGACTGAAACAACACGCAGGATCAGGGAGCCGTCACTGCTGGACGCCCTGATTCCCGTGGTCGCATTGCTGGCACTGTTGGGGCTGTCCTATTACCTGTTCAGGGACGACGCCTCCTACGGGCCCAACCAGATAGCCCTGTTGTTCTGTGCGCTGATTGCGATGGCCGTGGCTTACAAAAACGGCATGGGTGTCGAAGGCATCCGCGAGGCAGTAGTCAAGGGCATCTCCACCGGGCTTGCGGCCATCCTGATCCTGCTGGCGGTTGGCGCATTGATCGGCGCCTGGGCCATGTCCGGCACCATTTCGACCATGGTGTATTACGGTCTCAAGCTACTGAGCCCGACCTACCTTTATGCGACCGCCGCCATTATCAGTGCGGTGGTCGGCTTTACCGTCGGCAGCTCCTGGACTGTTGCCGGAACCATCGGCATCGGCATGATGGGCATCGCCCAGAGCATGGGACTCTCGCCCGCGATCACCGCCGGCGCGGTGATTTCCGGTGCCTATTTTGGCGACAAGGCATCGCCGCTTTCCGATACCGCCAATCTCGCCAGCGCCGCGGCCGGTTCCAACCTGTTCGACCATATCCGTGAATCGCTGTGGACTTCGGTACCCTCGCTGCTGCTGGCGGTGGGAATTTTCGCGCTGCTGGGCACCCCCGGTGATTTCGATGCGAGCGGTGCTCTAGACAGCCTGCGCGAACACTCGACGGTATCCCTGTGGACCATGTTGCCGCTATTGGTTGTCGTCACCATGGCGCTGCTGCGTTTTCCGCCGTTTGTCACCATTTTTATCGGCGCACTGGTGGGTGGGGTGCAGGCGGTGTTCACCGCACCGCAAAGCGTGCTATCGCTGGCGGACAGCGAAAACCTGCCGCCGCTACTCGCATACACAAAAGGGGTCTGGGAGGCGATCGCCACCGGCTATACCGCGGAGACCGGCAATGCCCGCGTGGACGAGCTGCTGTCGCGGGGCGGCATGGAATCCATGCTCAACACCGTGTGGCTGATCATTACCGCGCTCGCCTTCGGCGCCGTGGTGGAGCATGCGGGCCTGTTGCAGCGGCTCATCGGCCCACTGATCGCAAAAGCCCGCTCTGCCGGCGCACTGGTGTCGTCGGTGGTGGCGACCTGCTTCGGCACCAATGTGCTCGCTTCGGACCAATACATCGCCATTGTACTGCCGGCCAGGCTGTTTCGCAGTACCTTTGAAGAGCGCGGTTATGCACCGGTGATGCTGTCGCGGGTGGTGGGCGATTCCGCCACCGTCACGTCACCGCTGATTCCCTGGAACAGCTGTGGCGCTTACATGGCCGCGGCACTGGGCAGCTCAACCATTGCCTTTGCACCCTTCTGTTTTTTCAACCTGTTCAATCCGCTACTCACTATGGTGTTTTCCTTTGTCGGGTTTCGCGTGTTGCGCGCCACGCGCACCTGAGTCGGGCAGGCAACCCCCAGTTCCCGACCGCGGCGAGCGCGCACACAGGTTCACGGGCGGGTATCCGGAGTCTGAGTCCTGAAGCGCAGCCGGCGAAACAGTCGCACCACCAGTTCCTCCACCACCAGCATCACCACCACCACGATGATCAGGGTGATCACCCCGTGCCACATACCGTGGAAACGCACGTCCTCGTTAAATACGAAGGTAATGGCTTCCAGAATCACGAACTTGGAGCCGAACAACACCAGCCAGGCACAGAAATAACGCAGAAACCTGGGAAACCCACCGGAGTATTTTTTGAAAAATGCCGCCACCCGGTGCTCTACCGCGATGGTCAGTTTCAGTAACGCCTGCAGCAAAATCGCGGCGAGCAGGGAAATACTGAAGGACTTGATCTCGACGTTCTTTGAAAACTCCGCGAACAGATTCAACACCACCAGGTCCACCAGGACCCCGTTGTAATAGAGCAGGAACAGTCGCTGCGCGTTGGTGGGAGTTTCCGCTAGTTCCGCGCGCAGAAAAGACATTGG
>NZ_CAJXKH010000101.1 GCF_913055755.1 uncultured Microbulbifer sp. | reverse complement strand
GAAGCCGCCCGCCGAACTCTCGCCCCAGGCGACCTTTAGACGAGAAGCCATAGGATAGACATGTCGAAGAAGAACGCATTTTACGCGCAATCCGGCGGTGTGACCGCCGTCATCAACGCCTCCGCGTGCGGAGTCATCGAGACCGCCCGCCAGCACAGCGACAAGATCGGCAATGTCTACGCCGGCCTCAATGGTATTGTCGGCGCCCTCAAGGAGGAGCTGATCGATGTGGGCCAGGAGTCCACCGACACCATTGCCGCCCTGCGCCACACTCCTTCCGGGGCCTTCGGCTCCTGCCGCTACAAGCTGAAAAGCCTGGAGCAGAACCGCGCGGAATACGAGCGCCTGATCGAAGTATTCAAGGCCCACGATATCGGCTACTTCTTCTATAACGGCGGCGGCGACTCTGCCGATACCTGCCTCAAGATTTCCCAGCTGTCGGAAAAGATGGGCTACCCCATCCAGGCCATCCACATCCCCAAGACCGTGGACAATGACCTGCCGCTCACCGACAACTGCCCGGGCTTTGGGTCCGTGGCCAAGTATGTGGCCGTCTCCACCAAGGAAGCGGCCCTGGATGTGGCCTCCATGTGCGCCACCTCCACCAAGGTATTTATCGTCGAAGTCATGGGCCGTCACGCGGGCTGGATTGCCGCCGCCGGCGCCCTCGCCCAGGAGCAGGAAGGCGACGCCCCGCACATCATCCTGATGCCGGAAGTGGCGTTCGACAAAGAGAAGTTCCTGAACAAAGTACAGCAGACCGTGGACGAAAAAGGCTACTGTGTGATCGTCGCCTCCGAAGGTGCCCAGTACGCCGACGGCACCTTCCTCGCGGACGCCGGCAGCGTCGACGCCTTCGGCCACAAGCAGCTGGGCGGCGTGGCCCCGGCCCTGGCGCAAATGGTCAAAGACGAACTGGGCATGAAGTACCACTGGGCCCTGGCCGACTACCTGCAGCGCGCCGCGCGCCACATCGCCTCCGCCACCGACGTGGAGCAGGCCTACGCGGTGGGCAAGGCCGCAGTGGAAGCCGCGGTCGCCGGCAAGAACGCCATCATGCCCACCATCGAGCGCAACGGCACCACCACTGCCGACTACAGCTGGAACATCGGCGAGGCCCCCCTCAGTGAAGTGGCCAACGTCGAGAAGTTCATGCCGGAAGAATTCATTTCCGAAGATGGCTTCGGCATCACCGCCGCCGGTCGCGCCTATCTCGAGCCGCTGATCCAGGGCGAGGACTACCCGCCGTACAAGAACGGTATTCCGCAGTACGCGCGCCTGAAGAAGGTACTGGTGGAAAAGAAACTGGGTGAGGGCTTCGACGTTTAACGTCTGCCGCCCCGTCCATAAAAAAGCCCCCGCTTGAATAAAGCGGGGGCTTTTTTTATGGAACCGGAAATATGCCGAACGACTAGGCGTTCAACATTAGACATTCAGCAGCAGGTGTTCGCGCTCCCACGGTGAGATCTCGCGGTGGAACAGCCGCATTTCCTCCTGCTTGACCGCCGCATACAAGCTGCAGAAATCCTCCCCCATGGCCCGGTGTACTTCCTCGGCGCCGTCAAAAATACGCAGCGCCGCGTCGAATGTGGTGGGGATATAGAATTCCGACTCCTGCTCCTCGCCCAGCTCAGACTCCGCGGGCGCACCCGGCTCTGTGCGATTGACCATCCCCAGGTAGCCGCACACCAGACTCGCCGCAATCGCCAGGTACGGGTTTGCATCCACGCCGATCACCCGGTTTTCCAGGCGGCGATCCTGGGCGCCGGAATTCGGCACCCGCAACCCGGTGGCGCGGTTGTCGTAGCCCCAGCCGATATTGGTGGGCGCACTGGAGTTGGCCTCGGATTCAAAGCGCCGGTAGGAATTCACATTGGGGGCGATGAATGGCATCACCTCGCGCAGGTATTTCTGGGTGCCGCCGATAAAATACCGGAACAGGTCGGTGGCATTGCCGGCATCATCGGAAAAGATATTTTTACCACTGTCGATATCCACCACACTCTGGTGCACATGCATGGCGCTGCCCGGCTGGTCGCGCATGGGTTTGGCCATAAAGGTGGCAAACATGCCGTTCTTGAGCGCGGCCTCCTTGATAATGCGCTTGAAGTAGAACACCTGGTCCGCCAACAGCAATGGATCGCCGTGGGTGAGATTGAACTCCACCTGCCCTGCCCCGTCTTCCTGGATCACCGAATCAATATGCAGGCCGGCGGCTTCCGCATACTCGTAAATGGTATCGATCACCGGGCCATACTCATCAATCGCGGTCATCGAATAAGATTGCAGGGAAGTACCGGCGCGACCATTACGACCTACCGGCGGCTCGATCGGCTCGTTCGGGTCGATATTCGGTTTGGTCAGATAGAATTCCAGTTCCGGCGCCACTACGGGCTGCCAGCCTTTCTCCCGGTACATGCTGATCACGCGCTTCAGCACATTGCGCGGTGCGCAGGGAATCGGGTTGCCCTTAAGGTCGTTGAGGTCGTGAATAATCTGCAACGCCGGCTGCTTCGCCCAGGGCACCGCCATCGCCGTGGACATGTCGGCGACCAGTGTCATATCGCTTTCCGCCCACTGGTTGTCGATATCCATCTCCACATCCTGACCGGTAATGGTCTGGTAGAAGATGGAAATCGGCAGATAAATTGGCGCGTCGGGAGAAAACTTGCTGAGCGGCATGGCCTTGCCGCGGGACATACCGTTCAGGTCAGGAACAATACATTCCACTTCGTCCAGTCTGCGTCCATCCAGATAGGTCAGGAAGGCGGCGGGCAGCGCCTCCAGCCAGGAACGATTATCGGGCTGACTCATGGGTACTCCAGCGAACTAAATAACGGGCGTCCGAGTGTAGCGGAAATATTGCAGGCAAGCGCCGTGTAATTCGGCCGGGCCGAAACTCCGGACCACACCACCGCATTCAGCTGGGGGAGCCTTTGCTTTATGCTTGGCAGCCGCAACTGCCCGCGGTCTTCGTACTCACGGTAGATCATCACAATAAATATCCAGGGCCGACGAGAGAAAAACCCATGAAAAAACTCGCCATCAGCTTGGGGACAATCGTCCTGCTGCTCGCGGCAATCGTATTGATTCGCACCCTGCTCTATACCGCTCCGTCACTGCCCGAAGTCACCCTGCAGACTGCGAGGATGGATACAGGGGAAATCGACCCACAAAAAGTGGCAAGGCATCTCTCGGAAGCTATTCGCTTCCGCACCATTTCGTCGCAGATACAGGAGGCAGACACCCAGACCCACTACGAGGCATTTATCCGCTGGCTCGCGGAAACCTACCCCGAAGTACACCGGGAACTTGCGCCCCAGCGCCTCGGCAAGGCGCCACTGCCGCCCTACTCTCTGCTGTTCACCTGGAAGGGCCGGCAACCGGCACTGCAACCGGTACTGCTGTCCGCCCACTACGATGTGGTACCGGTCATCCCCGGCACCGAAGAGCAGTGGCAACAACCGCCCTTCAGCGGCCGCATCGACGATAGCCATATCTGGGGCCGCGGCGCGCTGGATGACAAGAGTGCGGTGATCGGGTTGATGGAAGCCGCCACCCTGCTGCTGGCCGAGGGTTTCCAGCCCGAGCGCACCATTTACCTGAGCCTCACCAGCGACGAGGAAGTGGGCGGTGACCACGGCACGGCCGCCGTGGTAGAAAAACTCCAGCAGGACGGCGTGCAGCTCGCCTGGAGCCTGGACGAAGGCTCCTTCCTGTTGCGTGGATTCATTCCCGGGATTGAGGAAACCGTGGCGAGTGTCAACGTGGCGGAAAAAGGTTATATGACCGTGGACCTGGTGGCCCATGGCCGCGGTGGCCACTCCTCCATGCCGCCACAGGAAACGGCGGTGGATATCCTCGCACACGCGCTGGTAAAGCTCGATGAATCCCCTTTCCCCGGCGGCCTCGATGGTGCCGGCGGTCAAATGTTCGACGCCATAGCCCCGCACATGCCATTCGGCAAAAAAATGCTGTTCGCCAACCGCTGGCTGTTTGGCGGCCTGATCGAATCCGCGCTGAAGGCCCAACCCAGTACCGCCGCCATGCTGCACACCACGGTTGCGCCGACCATGCTCTCCGCCAGTGTGAAAGACAATGTGCTACCCATTCAGGCGGTAGCCACCATCAACCTGCGGGTGCACCCGCGCGACAGCATCGAAAAAATCGAACAGTACATCGAAGCGGTCGTCGACGATGAGCGCGTCGATGTCGTTGTCCACAGGGGGCAGGCGGCATCGCGGGTCTCCAGTGCCGAGGCGCAAGGGTTCCGCGATATTGTCCAGAGTGCCACGGCGACCTACGGCTCGCTGGTGGTAGCACCCGGACTCACTGTAGCCGGCACCGACAGCCGTCGCTATGAAACCGTGGCCGACAACAGCTACCGCTTTAATCCGATGGTGGTTACCCGGGAGGATGTGCACGGTTTCCACGGCACCAACGAACGCATCAGTATCGACAACATGGTGAAGGCGACCAATTTTTACAGCCTGTTGATCAGCCGGGCCGGCAAGGGCGAAATACACAACTAGCGCTCAACATAAAAATTGCAGGACAAAACAGGCAAAAAAGCCCCGACAATGGAAAGGTGCCGGGCCGGGCTACTCGCCCTCGCGCTCGATACCACAACAGTGGCGCACTGCAGGCTCGTCGGCACTGGAAAGGATGGCCTCGGTGACGGCGTTGGGGCGAAAGGTGGTGCAACCCTTGAGACCGAGGTTGAACGCCTCGCGATAGAGGGATTCGAAATCTGCAAACGGGTAGTCCGCGGGCACGTTCACGGTTTTGGAAATGGCATTGTCCACACAGGGCTGCAGCGCCGCCTCCATGCGCAGGTGCGCCCGCGGCGACAGCTGGCGCGCGGACACAAACGCCCGCGGCAACCGCTCGGGATCGCCACCGCGCTCGCACCAGAGCTTCCACACCGGATCGACAATCTCGAATTCGCGATAGTCCCCCTGCTCGCTCAACACCCGCCGCCGGTGATGGAAATCGAACACCGGCTCTACCCCGCTGGATACCCCGTTCGCCAGCAGGCTGATGGTCCCGGTGGGCGCGATGGCGATCAGGTGGCTGTTGCGAATGCCCTTGTTGGCAATGCCCTTGCGCAGCTTTTCCGGCAGCGCACACACATCCGCCCCCGCAAGGTATTTTTTTCGCTCAAAAAATGGGAAGGGCCCCTTTTCCGCTGCCAGGTCGATGGAAGTGCGGTAGGCGCTGTCGCGCACACTCGCCATCACCCGCGCGGCGAGTGCCCGTGCCGCATCGCTATCGTAGTGCAGCCCCAGTGCAATCAGCGCATCCGCCAGGCCGGTGATCCCAATACCGATCCGACGGCTGCCGCGGGCCTGCTTTTTCTGCAACGGCAGCGGGTAATGGGACAGGTCGATCACGTTGTCCAGCATCCGTACCCCCACCGCCGCGCACTCTTCGATGCCGAACCAGTCCAGGTCTGCGCGCTCGGTAAACGGCGCGATCACAAAACGCATCAGGTTCACCGAGCCGAGATTACAGGCACCGTAGGGCGGCAGCGGAATTTCTCCGCAGGGGTTTGTAGCGCTGATCTGCTCGCGATAGTAGAGGTTGTTGTGGTCATTGATGCGATCGATGAACAGCACCCCCGGCTCCGCGCAGTCGTAGGTGGCGCGCATGATTTTCTGCCACAGATCGCGGGCGCGGATGCGCCTGATAACCCGGCAGGGCAGCGGCTTGCTCTCACCGCTCCAGGTGCGCAACAACTGCTCGGCGCTATCCCCCTCGAGCATCTGCTCGGGAAATACCAGCGGCCACTCGCGGTCTTGATCCACTGCGGCCATAAAATCGTCGCTGACCAGCACCGACAGGTTGAAATGCCGCAACTCGCGGGGATCGCGCTTGGCATCCACAAAGCGCTCGATATCCGGGTGATCACAGCGCAAGGTGGCCATCATGGCACCGCGCCGGCTGCCGGTGGACAGCAACGTGGCGCAGGTCGCGTCCCAGATACGCATAAAGGAAACGGGGCCGGAGGCGATGGTACCGGTGTGGTGCGCGCGGCTGCCGGCGGGGCGCAGGGTGGAAAAATCGCAGCCGATACCGCCGCCCTGCTGCATGGTCAGCGCCGATTCCTTGAGGCGCTCGAAAATGGCCTCCATGGAATCCTCAACGGTGCCCATCACAAAGCAATTGAACAGGGTGACGCGATGCTCCGTGCCGGCGCCGGCGAGAATGCGCCCGCCGGGCAAAAAGCGGAAGTCCTCCAGGTTGCGGAAAAAACGCAGGGCCCAGTGCCCGCGCTGGGTATCGACCCGCGCCAGGGCCCGCGCCAGGCGCCGCCAGCTGTCCTCCAGGGTGGAGTCGCGAACCTGGTCGCCGTTGCGGTAGCGATATTTGGTCTCCCAGATAAAGCGGGAAATTTCCGCCTCGAAGTAGTCCACTTCACACGCTCAGTTGCGTTGCCGGGCCGCCGCTGTGCAGCCGCTGGATCGCCTCCGCCAGCAGCGGCGCACAATCGATCACCTGCAATTGTGCGCCGGCCTGCTGCGGCAGCGAGTTGGTGACAGCCAGTGCCTCCAGCGGCAACTCTGCGAGGTCCGCAAGGGCGCTGCCGCAGAACTGGCCGTGGCTGGCCAGGGCAAAGATGCGGCTGGCACCGCCCCGCTGTATCGCCTCGGTCGCGCGGGTGATGGTGCCGCCACCCGCGATCAGGTCGTCGACGATCACCACACTGGCACCGGCCACATCGCCCACCAGCACGCCGCCGGACAACTCGCCGCCGCTGCGGTATTTCTCCACAAAGGCGCGCCCCACCTCGCAGTGCAGGCGTTCGCCCAGAGCCTGCCGCAGGGCCTCCGCGCGCTTGACCCCGCCCACGTCCGGCGACGCCACCACCAGCGGATTGCCATCCCCCTGCAGGCGCTCGGCAACGAAGTCCACAAACAGCGGCTGCGCCGGCAGGTGCAGGGTGCGGATGCGGAAGGCGTTCTCGAATGCGGCGAGGTTGTGCACGTCCAGGGTCACCACCGCGTCGGTGCCCAGCGACTCGAACAGCGACGCCAGATAACGACTGGAGAGCGGGTCGTGCAGCTTGGTGCGGCGGTCCTTGCGCCCGTAGCAGAGGTAGGGAATCACCGCGCTGACGCGGGCGGCCCCGGCGTCCTTGAGCGCGCCGACGAAGAACAGCAGCCGGATCAGCTTGTCGTCGACGCTGCTGCCGTTACAGGAATACAGGGACTGCACCAGGTAGACATCCGCGTCCTCCACCTCATCCAGCGGGCGCAGCTTGTGCTCGCCGTCGACGAAATCACGCTCCTCGTGGGCACCCAATGGCACGCCGAGGGCAGCGGCAACGCGGTCAGCGAAGTCGGCGCCGGCATCGAGACTGAACAGCTTCAGGGGGCGCATCGGCTAGTCATCCCGCAGTGTCTGCTGAAACCAGTCGATCGCGAGTGTCACCACCGACTCCAGGGTCCCCGGCTCCTCGAACAGGTGTGTGGCGCCGGGCACAATCTGCAACTGCGGATCGCAGCGCATGCGCGCCGCGGCTGCGCGATTGAGTTCGATCACCTGAAAATCCTCGCCGCCCACGATCAACAGGGTCGCGGCCTCGACCTGTGGCAGCGCGTCCCCCGCCAGGTCCGGGCGGCCGCCCCGGGACACCACGGCGGCAACCTGCTCCGGGCGCCGGGCCGCGGCAATCAGTGCCGCCGCTGCGCCGGTGCTGGAGCCAAACAGGCCAAGATGCTGTTGCCGCGTATCCGGCTGCTGTTTCACCCAGTCCACCGCCTCTACCAGCCGCCGCGCCAGCAGCTCGATATCAAAGCGGTATTCCCGCGTGAACTCGTCGACCCGGTGCTCGTCGGCAGTGAGCAGGTCAAACAGCAGGGTGCCGATACCAGCGTCGTTCAGTGATCGCGCCACCATGTTGTTGCGCGGGCTAAAGCGGCTGCTGCCGCTGCCGTGGGCAAACAGTACCAGCGATTGGCTGCCGGACGGCAGCGCCAGGAAGCCTTCCAGCGGTCCGGCGCCGGTATCGATCAATACCTCCCGCGGCGCAACCGCCGCCCCCGCGCTATTCACGACGCCTCCCCGCGCAAATCGTCCGCCTCCCCCATCAGTGCCAGTACCTGCTCATCACTGAGCTGGGAAAAATCCCGGTACCAGGCGCCGATGGCCCAGAAGGACATGGGTCGCAGCGGGCACTCGAAGCGGTCCGCCAGTTTGGCAAAGCGTTCGATGGTCGACGGCGGTGCCACCGGCACCGCTATTACCAGTTCCGTCGGCCGCTCCGCACGCACCGCGCGCGCCGCCACTTCCATGGTGGCACCGGTGGCGATACCGTCATCCACCAGGATGACGCAGCGGTTCTCCAGCTTCGGCCAGGGCCGGTCGCCGCGGTAGCGGCGGGCGCGGCGTTCGAGCTCTGCCTGCTCGGCGCGGGTCTCGCGCTCCAGGTCGGCCTCGGAAATACCGCAATTCAGGATGACCTCTTCGTTCAGGACCCGCCCGCCGCTGGTAATGGCACCCATCGCCAGTTCCTCGTGTCCGGGCACCCCCAGCTTGCGCACCAGCACCAGATCCAGCGGCGCGTGCAGTCGGCGCGCCACCTCAAGGCCCACGGGCACACCGCCGCGGGGCAACGCGAGCACAATCACGTCTTTGCGGTCGCGATAGTCATCGAGGGATTCCGCGAGACAGCGCCCCGCCTCTATCCGGTTTTCGAAAGGCTGCATAACAATCCCGCCCCAGTAGAAGCAGACGAAGGGGTAATACAACTAGACTAGCAAACAGACCCCGGCAGCCGATTCAGACCATGCCCCCTGGAGATACCGAGCTTCCCGACCTGGAGGAAAAGACCCGCTTCCTGCTCGCCCCGGACAGCTACCCGGAGGCGACCACCGCAGTGCGCCTGCAGGAAACCCATATGGCGCGGGTGTTCCTCACCGACCAATTTGTCTACAAGATGAAAAAGCCGGTGCGTTTCAGTTTTCTGGATTTCAGCAGCCTGGACAGGCGCTACGGGGTCTGTTGCGAGGAACTGCGCCTGAACCGGCGACTTACCGATGATATTTACCTGAACGTGGTACCTCTGCGCCTTGCGGCAGCGGGAGAGCTGTCACTGGGCGAGGTGGGCACACCGGTGGAATGGCTGGTGAAGATGCGCCGGCTGCAGCAGGAAGACTGCCTGACGCAGCAGATAGAGCGCGTTACCGCGGAATCGCTGATGCCACTGCTGCAGCGTTTACAGGGTTTCTACCGCGCCGCAGTGCCGCTGCCGATAACCGGGGCGCAGTATCGCGCGCGAATGCGTCAGCGGATAGATTCGGTGCGGGCGGGTTTGCGCACACCGGCGCTGGGGCTGGATGCCGCCGAGATTGACGGACTCGCCGCCAGCCTGGATGACTTCACCCGCACCCGCAGCCGCTTGATTGACAAGCGCATCGCCCGCAGCCCGATCATCGAGGGCCATGGTGACCTGCGCCCGGAACACTGCTTTCTCACCTCGCCACCCCAGATAATCGATTGTCTCGAATTCAACCGCGACCTGCGCTGCGTGGACCCGCTGGACGAGCTCTGTTATCTGGCGCTGGAATGCGAGCTGCTGGGGCGCACGGACCTGGGCGCGACCATTGTGGACAGCTATTCCGATGACGGTGCGCCCGATCCCGCGCTGGTACATTTCTATCAATGCTACCGCGCGCTATTGCGCGCCCAGCTGGCCGCGGCCCACCTGTTGGACGCTGAGGTGCCCAACCCGGACAAGTGGTATCGCAAGACCCGGATCTACCTGGATGCCGCCGGGCGCCACCGCGACCGCCTGTCAGACACACAAACAAATAACTAGTGGTCGCCGGAAGGTTTGATCTACCCCCCCTCCCAAAGCATCCGCCGCTAGATCGCTTCCCCACTTCGGGAGCTGATGTATCCACTTTTCTCCAGAAAGCGCACCAGCTTTGCATCGCCCTCTTTCACAAAACGGGGATCCGGATCGAAGTCACTCTCCTGGTTTTCCAAATTCCTGGTGAGCAGGTGACCGACACCGGGATAAACATGCAATTCACAACCCCCGCGTTCAGCTTCGATCTTTTCACAAAACTTTTTCGCCCCGGTGAGAGGGGTAAGCGTATCAAGCTCCCCCTGCACGATGGATACCGGCGGCATACTCCCGTTCCCCGTGGCGACAGGTGAGTTTTCTACAGCAACGGACAACATTCCCGAATCTGCGAACATTTTCGCCGACCTGAAAGTCCACGCAGCCTTTCCCCACTTCCAGCCTCCACCATGCACCGTAATAACGGCGCTACCGGAGCGGTTGCCACCACCGGGCTCAAACACATAAATTTTAAACGCCTGATCGTCGACGGTATTAATTTCGTATTCATGTGGCGCCGGTGCCTCTTCGCTAACGACCGACTCGGAAAACAGAAACACGAGCGAAGCAAAGATGATTTTTCTCAAAATACAATTCCATTAAAATTTATCTATTAGAAATATCGCCGCACGGGAAGTTCACTATATTTGCCATGGCAAGCACTTGGTGCCTGGGAAAATGGAGTTTGTCCTTATTGTTTAGCATCCACTTAACGGTGACTTCCGCCACTTGTGTCAGTGAAACATCTTTAGGAATGCAGAACATGCGCCTCCCCTTATGCTTTAAAGGCGAAAGTGAATCAGCACCACCAAATCCAGACAAATAAGATATACAGCTCGCCGCCCGAATTCTCCCATCTTCATCTAGCTCCACCCCATTTTTTCCATCCACAACTTTTTGGCAACTCTCGAATAAGTCAACCCCATCCTTCGCCTGAACTGATGCCGAAAAAAAATAGCGCAAATTATTACCAGACTTTTCAATAGAGACTCCCTCCTTAAACCGCACAATACCGCAAGCAGCGGCAACATACCTTGGGCACCTTTTGTACAAAAACAGGATCGAAGCGAGCTGCGCAAGAGTCGCACAACGTAAAACGTCGGCTGCAGCACCTTGCCAGTTGTTTCTTGCTAGTTACCTCTTGCTAGTTGCTTCACGATCTAGGATTTTCCGTAACTAGACGCCCTGCAGATTTTTACGCATTTTTTTGCGCAATAATGGGATCGCAGCGCCCGTAGAAAGTGTACCCAGGGATAGCCGTCTCCTGATTCGCTTGCTAGGCTCCGCGTCTTGCTCGCTTGTACTTTTCCTGGTATGCGCGACGCTGCTTGGTAACTTCATATAAAACAATTCCTGAAGTAGTTCCAAGATTCAGACTTTCTATCATTCCAAACATTGGAATGGACACGCAAAA
This sequence comes from uncultured Microbulbifer sp., assembly GCF_913055755.1. Taxonomy (GTDB): domain Bacteria; phylum Pseudomonadota; class Gammaproteobacteria; order Pseudomonadales; family Cellvibrionaceae; genus Microbulbifer. The sequence continues at coordinate 1,951 of NZ_CAJXKH010000101.1, read as the reverse complement.
ATCACTATTTTCAACCGCAAGATCACTGATGCCTATTGATTCACTACCAAACCATACGGCCAGTTTTGGCTGGGTATAGTCTGCCTCATGCAGTATATAGTTATTCTTTCCCTTAACATGCGGAGAGGTGACGATAGACGTAAAATTGTTAGCCTCCAAATGAGCCAGGCAATCCTCTGTGCTATCAAATCGCTTTACGAAGCTCCACTTAATTGCAGAAACAGACGACTTTGAAATTGATTTTCTTTCTCTCATTTCCTGCCAATCTTCAGGCAGCGAATTACGGGGATCAACAATATATGTTTTTTCAACACCTAACGCGTTGACGTTTCTAATAACGGTGCCAATATTCCTCATATCCTTTGGGCATTCGAGCACTGCTATCAAATTTTTACAACGATAAGGCTTGATTTCATCCGCTCTTTTTCGAGCTTCACTTTTTTCGACATCCATAATCTAATAAAACCTCCGGTAACTTAATCTCGCCCAACGTTGCCATAACCGGCAACCTGAGCACGGAGCTGGCCGTCCGGCACCACACGGCGCGAAGCTCATCGCGTCGTTAGTGTTGCTCTCCCAGAACCTTCACTAACTGTGCCGAGCCCACGATATACTGAGCTTCTTTAATCTCCCACTTTAAACCAGGCCTCAACTCCGACCTCAATTTTTGGTCTGCCCAGAAATTGATTTCCACCTCTGCAGAGCTACCTGGATAAAAATAATCCAACTCATCGGGAAAGAAAACCGCGCCCATATAGGATTCATTGCCTGTTGACCATGAAAAGTGATGGCCAGGCCTATAATTTCCCTTGCCACATGGAATTGGCTGGTTTGCTCGATAGTTTTCTTTATAAAACTCAAAAATTGCTTTAACTCGGATTATTTTCTCTTCCATCATCGCTCAATCCTTGATCGACACAAACGCCCGCGGAGGGCCGAACGACCGTAGCAAACTGCCCGACCTTGTATGGCCGGTGTACTGCGCGCGAAATTCACAGCCCTTTTTGGTGCAGCCACCACTGACAGCTCCCCAGCTTTTTACTTATTTTTATATAAGTACAGCTATGGCTTTACCTACTGAAATCCCTGCAGCGAAAAGGAAGATTCCAGCAGCGATTACACCTAATACAATTAACGCATTTTTTTCGTGATCCTCAGCCGTAGACCACCAATTTTTCAATGATCCCTTCACAACTTCTCCTTTTTAAGTAAATGGTCACATGCCAGAACGCTGAGCGAAGCGGCGGCTGAAAGCCGTCCGCCTTACGCGGTTGGTTATGTGTCTTGTGTCCACGCGAACTCCATCTGATGCGCAGTTTTCGCAGCCAATTCCTCGCTGTGCAAACGACTGACCAAATGTAAGCTCATATCTATGCCCGCAGATATGCCGCCAGAACTCACAATATTACCCGCATCGACCCAACGCACACCTTCAACCACGTGAAACCGGCTGAATCTTTTCCGGAGATCTGGGATATCTTCCCAATGAGTTGTGACTTTGCAGGACAAAGACGGGCTAGCTTGCGCTAGCAAGAAAATACCAGTGCAAACGGTAGCGATGAGTTTCACGCAGTGAGATTGTTCCTTGATCCAATCGGTGACCACTTTATTTTCCATTTCGGAAGTATGCACCCCGCCAGAAATTATCAGCACATCCAGCGCCGGATGATCCTCGATAGAGTAATCGGGAAGGACTTTATAACCGGCTCGTGCCGACACCGCAGCGCTATGTTCGGCAATCAAAAATGTCCTAAAGGTTTGGTTCCCATCAGACAAACGCGAAGCGGTGGAGAACACCTCAAACGGCCCAGAAAAATCGAGAACTTCAGCCTCGGGGTAAATAAAAATTCCAATGTTCAATCAACACCCTCACATACATAACGCCGCCAGCAGGGGCAGCTTACCTTGTGCGCGTTTTGCGCAAAAATGGGAGCGTAGCGACCTGCGCAAA
>NZ_CAJXKH010000100.1 GCF_913055755.1 uncultured Microbulbifer sp. | reverse complement strand
TGCGCAGCACCGAGAAGTTGGCCTGCTCCACCTTCTTCTTGTGCAGATGGGTAAAGCTGCCGAGGGACTGCAGCACACTGCTGCCGATATCCAGGCTCGCGCTCATGGTGGCGGTCATCGACAGGTCCAGCAGCACCCCCACCAGGGTATCGTCCTTGTCATTCAGGCTCAGGCTGCCCACACCACCGATCAGGTCGGATTCATTTTCCCGCTGGGCCAGGTAGCGCGCGGTCTCACTGGTGGCACCGCGGGAGGACACCACATAGACACCAGCACCGCGGGCCTCCTTGCGGGTAAAGGCATCCGCGTGGATGGATACGAACAGGTCGGCGCGCATTTCGCGGCCCTTTTTCACCCGCCCGCGCAATGGAATGTAGTAGTCACCGGTACGCACCAGTTTGGCGGAAAAGCCTGGCACGCGGTCGACCGCCTTGTGCAGGTTGCGCGCAATTGCCAGCACCACGTCTTTCTCGCGCACCCCGCCCGGGCCCAGCGCGCCGGGGTCTTCACCACCGTGGCCCGCATCGATGGCGACAACGATTTTCCGCTCGCCGCTGACCTGCACCTGCTCGATGGTCTTCTCCTCCACCCGGTCGCGGTCGTGCAGGTCTACCACCAGGCGGTCCGGCATGTCTTCGTGGCGGCGCAGGGCAAAGCTGCGGGGGTTTACCGCCTGTTTCAGGTCCAGCACCACCCGCAGGTCGCGCTTGTTCTGCACCGCATGGCGCACGCCGGCGATGGGGGTATCGGACAGGGAGAGGTCGTCGGTGGAAGCGCGCAGTTTGGCCCCGCTGATATCAATCACCACCCGGTGCGGGTTGCTGAGGGTGAACAGTTTGTGCTCCGCCGGCCCGTCCAGGTCGAATACCAGGCGGGTGTGGTCCGGGGCGCGCCACAGGCGTACGCCCTCCACTTCGGTGGCCTGCGCCAGCGTTGCTGCCAACAGCAGCGTCAGCGCAATGGCTTTCACCAGAAATGTATTCAGCCGAAACGGCAACCCTGCTGCGATCATTATTATTGCCCTGTCGAATTTATCCCTGTTCCAGTCCCCGCCCGGATTCCCCACGCCGGGATGGTTCAGTGGTCCGCCCTGAATGCGGCCCGCTGCAATACTTCTCTGCCCGCGCTGCTCAGGGCGCGCAACTGCAGCTCGCGCCCCTCTCCCTGCAGTGCAAGGTCCACTTCCAGGTCCGGTGCCGGCAGCACGCCTGCGCCGCGCTCGGACCACTCCACCAGGCTCAGGTTACCGGGCCCGAAGTAATCCCGCACCCCCATATACTCGAGTTCCTCCGCATCGCCGAGGCGGTAGAGGTCGAAGTGGTACACCCGGTGGCCACTAAATTCATAGGGTTCCACCAGAGTATACGTCGGACTCTTTACCGCGCCGCGATGACCGAATGCCCGCAGCACACCGCGACTGAAGGTGGTCTTGCCGGCGCCCAGCTGGCCGCCGAGAAAAATCACCAGGCCGTCGCCGAGACCACAGTCGATACTCGCTGCCCCCAGGGCCTCGCCAGCGGCCACGGTTGCGGCCTCGTCGGCGAGATACAGAGTCTGCTGTGCACTCATGCCGTTCTCCTCAGTCCACCAGCCGGCGGATATGGGGCAGCAGATCCGTGGCCAGCAGGCCGCGCTGGCCGCCCTCGGCAGCGGCCAGGTTGCCCGCTTCGCCGTGCAGCCACACCGCCAGACGGGCCGCCGCCGGCAGCGCCATGCCCTGGCCGATCAGCGCCGCGGTGACTCCGGTCAGCAGGTCTCCCATACCACCGGAGGCCATACCCGGGTTGCCGCTGTTGATCAGATCCACACCCTCGGCGTGGGCGACCAGGGTACCTGCCCCCTTAAGTATCACCACGCCGCTGAATTTCTGCTGAATTGCCTGCGCCGCCGCCACCCGGTCCGCCATCACTTCCGCGGTGGAGATACCCAGCAACCGCGCCGCCTCGCCCACATGAGGCGTCAGCACCCAGTCGTCGCGTCGCACGCCGGCGAGCACGCGGCCACCGGCGAGGATATTCAGGGCATCCGCATCCAGTACCAGCGGCGCGGCGGCGCGGCCGGCGCGGGCCAGCAACTGCTCGCTCCAGGGGGACTGCCCCAGCCCCGGGCCCACCGCGATCACGCTGGGTATCTCCAGTAGCGGCTCCAGTTCCTGGCCGGAAACCACCGGATGCGCCATCACTTCCGGCACCCGGGTCAGGGCCGCGGCCACATGTTCCGGACGGCTGGCCAGGGACACCAGGCCGGCGCCGGTGCGCGCCGCGGCCTCGGATGCCATCAGTGCAGCACCGCCAAACCCGTGGTCACCGCCTACGACCATCACATGGCCGAAGTGGTTCTTGAAACTGTCTACCGCGCGGGTTGGCAGCCGCTCGAGGCTCGCGCCGTCAAAACGATTCAATACCGGGGCCACCTGGCGGTACACGTCCGGCTTCGCCCCCAGATCGTCAAACACTACCTCGCCGGTGAGCGCCGGGCCGCGCCCGAGATACAGTCCGGCCTTGCGACCGATAAAGGTCACGGTGGCATCCGCACGCACGGCCTCGTCAGCCGCGCCGGTATCCGCATTGAGGCCGGAGGGAATATCCACCGCCAGTACCGGGGCGGCCGCCTTGTTGATACACGCCACGGCAGACTGCACCGGCTCCCGCAGCGCACCGCTGAAACCGGTGCCCAGCAGCGCGTCCACCAGCACCGTGTGCTTCTCCACTGGCGGCAGGTCCGCGAGATCACTGACAAACCGGACCCCTTCCTGCTCGGCAAAGCGGTAGGCATCCAGTGCCTCACCCTGCAGCTTCTCTGCCGCCACCCCCACGTACACCGTCACCGGCAGCTGGCGCTGGGCGGCGAGAGCGGCGATCACGTAACCGTCGCCGCCGTTGTTGCCGCCACCACAGAACACCTGCAGCGCACCCAAATCCGGCCAGCGCTGGCGCAGGCACTCAAAGGCCGCGCGACCGGCGCGCTTCATCAGTACCAGGCCCGGAATCTGCTGCTGGCCGATCACCAGCTGATCCAGCTGGCGCACGGTTGCTGCACGGTAAAGTGGTTGCGGGGCCTGGGTGCCGGTATCGCCCACCGCGGTCTGAGTCTGGCTGTCCATAAATCGGTTACAAGTTCCTGCTGTGGTCAAATTTTAATCTGTGGCAAAATACCGTCGATTATACCGCTTCAGACTCGACTCCTCCTCACATGAATCCAATCGCCACTCCATCCCCAGCACTCGACGCCGCCCTGCAGCAACTGGCCGGCGAGATCCGCGTGTGGGGACGGGAACTGGGGTTACAGCAGGTGGGCATTACCGACTGCCGCTTACAGCAGCACGGTGAGCGACTGCAGCAGTGGCTGGATGCCGGTTACAACGGCGATATGGAGTGGATGGGTGCCCACGGGGAAAAGCGCTGGCGCCCGGAGTTGCTGGAGCAAGGCACCCTGCGGGTGATCAGCGTGCGCCTGGATTACCTGCCACCGGACACCGAGCCGGTAAGGATCCTGAAGGACGCCGATAAGGCCTATGTGTCGCGCTACGCCAATGGCCGCGACTACCACAAGCTGATCCGCAAGCGGTTGGCGCAGCTGGCGCAACAGATCGACCGCTTCTGTGAGGAGCGCGGGATTGCGTCCAGTGGTCGCGCGTTTACCGACAGTGCGCCGGTGATGGAGCGGGCGCTGGCGGAAAAGGCGGGGCTGGGCTGGATTGGCAAGAACTGCATGGTGATCAACAGCCAGGCGGGCAGCTGGTTTTTCCTCGGTGAGATCTACACCAACCTGCCGCTGCCGGTGGATGCGAGCGAGGAGCCGAACCAGTGCGGCGAATGCACCGCCTGCCTGAAGGTGTGCCCGACCGATGCTTTTGTGGGCCCCTACACCCTCGACGCGCGCCGCTGTATTTCCTATCTCACCATCGAGAACAAGGGCCCGATCCCGGAAGAGTTCCGCGAGCCCATGGGCAATCGGGTGTTCGGCTGCGACGACTGCCAGATCATCTGCCCCTGGAACAAGTTCGCCAAACCCACCGGGGAGCAGGACTTCCACCCGCGACACGGGCTGGACAGCGGCGAACTGGTGGAGCTGTTCCGGTGGACGGAAGAAGAATTCCTGAAGAAAACCGAGGGTTCGGCGATCCGGCGCATCGGTTTCGAGCGCTGGCAGCGCAATCTGGCAGTGGCGCTGGGAAATTCCGCCCCGTCACCGGCAACCATTACCGCATTGGAACAAGCACTGGGGACAGCCACTCCGCTCGTGGCAGAGCATATTGAATGGGCGCTGGAGCGGTTGCGGAGTGGGAGACGGCGCAAGCGAAAGATCAAACGGGCCCACCCTGGATCCTCGCGGGATTAATCGCTTGGTGGCAAGCCCGGTGGCGGTGAAGCGCCGGGTATCTGTTTTCAAAACCGCTGTGAATACGTCCCTGTACGCTGCGTCGGCGACATCCCTGTCGCCGACGCTTTTGAAAACAGATACCCGTCACTCCACTTTCAATTTCAATTCCCGCACTTCGTAAGCCTTTCGTGACTTCAAACCCCCGCGCGCTTTTCTTACTGTGTGTTGCACGTCAATGCTAAGGACGGGGGCCGGGTGCGGGTTTTCAGGAGCGTCGCAAACAGGATGTTTGCGCCGCAGCGCCCAGGGATGGGTTCACAGCGGTCCTGAAAACCCGCACCCGGCGCCCGGCAGCCACCCAACCGGCTTCCAAACCACCGAGCCACCAACCCGCCAAATCCCCAAAACCACCAGAACCATCAACTCATCCGGAAAAAATGCTCCCGGTAGTGTTTCAGCTCATTGATGGAATCGTGAATATCATCCAGCGCCAGGTGAGATGAGGTTTTCTTTACTCCCTCCAATACATCCGGCCGCCAGCGCCGTGCCAGTTCCTTTACCGAGCTGACATCGAGGTTGCGGTAGTGGAAGTACTGCTCCAGCAGCGGCATGTATTTCACCAGGAAGCGGCGGTCCTGGCCGATGGAGTTGCCACACATGGGCGAAGCGCCCTCGGGTACCCAGTGCTGCAGAAACTCGATCGTCTCCCGCTCCGCCTCGTGCTCGCTGATCTGCGACTCCTTGACCCGCGCCACCAGCCCGGAACCGCCGTGCTGTTCCGTGTTCCAGTCGTCCATCGCGTTCAGCAGTGCATCGCTCTGGTGGATCGCCATCACCGGTCCCTCCGCCAGCACATTCAGGCGGGAATCGGTCACCACCGTCGCTATTTCGATGATGCGCTCTTTTTCGGGATCGAGGCCGGTCATTTCCAGATCGATCCAGATCAGATTATTCTGATCCACAGTATTCTCCTGATCAGCGGTCAATTGGAGGAAAGATTACGGGTGAACTAACAGTCTGGAGGCAAGGTACCGCAATCCCCCCGCGATGCAAGTTATAATCCGGCGGTTTCCGCCACCCGAATCCCCATGAGCAAACGCAAACTCAACCGCCGCCAGCAGTGGCGCATCGCCAAAATCCAGCAGGAGCGGGAGGCCCGCGCGCGCAAGCGTGAGGAGAGTCTGGCACACGCGGAGGATGAGGGAGACCTCGGCCCCGAGCAGACCGGTATGGTCATCGCCAACTACGGCACCCAGGTGCTGGTGGAGAGCCCGGCTGCTAGCGAGGGGGAGCCGGGGTTGCGACAGCGCTGCCATGTGCGCGCCAATATCGACACCCTGGTAACCGGCGACCGGGTCGCCTGGCGGCCCTCGGTGGGGGAATCCACCGGCGGCCTGGGTGTGGTGGGCGCGCGCCTGCCGCGACACTCGGAGCTGCAGCGGCCGGACCGCTATGGCGACATGAAGACCGTGGCCGCGAATATCGACCGCATCCTGATTGTCATCGCGCCCTACCCGGAACCCTTCGCGAATGCCATCGACCGCTACCTGGTGGCCGCGGAAACCACCGGTATCCAGCCCCTGTTGCTGCTCAACAAGATCGACCTGATTGACGAGAGCAACCGCGACAGCCTGCAAGAACTGCTGCGCCCCTACCCGGACCTGGGCTACCCGATTCTCCGCTTATCCACCAAGACCGGCGAGGGCCTCGACGATCTGCTCGCGACCCTGGCCGAGGGCACCAGCGTGTTTGTCGGCCAGTCCGGGGTTGGCAAGTCCTCCCTGATCAACGGCCTGCTGCCCTCCGCCGGCGCCCGCACCGGCGCCCTCTCGGAAGCGACGCAGAAAGGCACCCACACCACCACCGCCGCGGAACTCTTTCACCTGCCCGGCGGCGGCGATCTGATAGACTCCCCCGGCATTCGCGAATTTGGCCTCTGGCATATGAGCGAGCAGGAATTGCTGGAGGGTTTCGTGGAGTTTCGCCCGTTTATCGGCCACTGCCGCTTCCGCGACTGCCGCCACCAGAGCGAACCCGGCTGCGCAATCCAGCAAGCACTGGAGCGCGGCGACATCAGCGAACGACGCATGGACAGCTACCTGCACCTGCGCAACAGCCTCGAAAACGAATAGGCACAACAGATAGGACCCCATCGTGAGTGATGTACCCCTGATCCTGGAACCGGAACAGCTGGCCCCGTTGCTGGAGCACGAGGAAATCAAAGTCGTCGACCTCAGCGCACCCGCCAACTACCTCGCCGGCCATATCCCTGGCGCCATCGGCCTGCCCTTCCAGGCCCTGCTGGCCGGCACACCGCCGGCACCGGGAAAACTGCCGTCCCTGGAACGGTTGACCGAAGTATTCCGCGCAATCGGCCTTACCCCGGAAACCCATATCGTCGCCTGCGACGACGAGGGCGGCGGCTGGGCCGGACGCCTGCTGTGGACCCTGGACGTCATCGGCCATAAAAAATACAGCTACCTGAACGGCGGCATGCACGCGTGGAAAAGTGCCGGACTGCCGCTGTCCAGCGAAGACAGCGCCGTCACCCCCAGCGAAATCGAACTCTCCATCGCCGCCGACGCCCCGGTGATCGAAGCACAAGAAATCCAGCAGCGCCTGGACAACAATGACCTGCAGATCTGGGACGCGCGCTCTCCCGAAGAACACAGCGGCGAAAAAGTACTGGCCATGAAAGGCGGCCACATCCCCGGCGCCATCAACTGCGAGTGGACCCAGCTGATGGATCCGCAACGGGACCTGCGCATCCGCCTGGATGCAAAAGAATTTCTCGCCGCCCTCGGCATCGACGGCAGCAAGGAAATCGCCACCCATTGCCAGAGCCATCACCGCTCGGCATTTACCTGGCTGGTGGGGAAATCTCTCGGCTTTCCGATCAAGGCTTATCCCGGCTCCTGGAGTGAATGGGGCAACCTGCCGGATACGCCGGTAGAAAATTGATTCACTGCCACCAGTTCCTGGATTCCCGCTTGCACGGGAATGAAGACAACGCGATCTCAAACTCGCTGACAAAGTTAAAATGCTCAAATTGAAGGTCAGGTACCGGGTACAGGTTTTCAGGAGCGTCGCAAACAGGATGTTTGCGCCGCAGCGCCCAGGGATGGGTTCACAGCGGTCCTGAAAACCTGTACCCGGTACCTGACCGCCACCAAACTTTTTAAACGGGACCACAAAATCTAAATGAACCCGAAATTATTTATCTTCCTGCAATACATCACTCCCCAGCATCTGCTCTCCCGCACCGCAGGATGGCTGGCTGAAACCCGCATCGGCGGCATCAAAAACCCGTTCACCCGCTGGTTCGTGGAAAAATATGATGTGGACATGAGCGAGGCACAGGAAGAAGACTGCACCGCCTACACCTGCTTCAACGACTTCTTCACCCGCGCCCTGAAAGACGGTGCCCGCCCCATTGTCGAAGGTGAAAACACCATCGCCGGCTGCGCCGATGGCGCCATCAGCCAGCTGGGTGAAATCCACAACGGTCGCATTTTCCAGGCCAAAGGCCAGGACTACAGCCTACTGGAACTCGTGGGTGGCGATCCCGAAGTGGCCGCGCAATTTACCGGCGGCAAGTTCGCAACCGTTTACCTGTCACCCAAAGACTACCACCGCGTGCACATGCCCCTCGACGGCGTACTGCAGCGCATGATCTACGTTCCCGGCGACCTCTTCTCCGTAAACACCACCACCGCGGAAAATGTCCCGCGCCTGTTCGCCCGCAACGAGCGCCTGGTGTGCATCTTTGATACCGCCGCCGGCCCCATGGCCATGATTTTGGTAGGTGCCATGATCGTCGCCGCCATCGAAACCGTCTGGGCCGGACAGGTCGCACCGATCAAACGCAAAATCACCACCACCCGTTACGACGAACAGAAACCCGTCGCACTGAAAAAAGGCGAGGAGATGGGCCGTTTCAAACTCGGCTCCACCGTGGTATTGCTGTTTGGCGCCGACAAGGTCAACTGGCTGGAAGGACTGACCGCGGAAACTCCGGTGAAAATGGGCGAGCATTTCGGGGACCTGATTTAACTATCGCAGCGACGCTCATCATTTTTCCGGAGTAATCAACCCGATGCCAAGGTCCGGGTACCGGGTGCGTGCTTGCGAGACCTTCACCGCCATGGATGGCGGTGCAGAGCCCCCAGGGATGGGTTTACAGCGTGTCTCGCAAGGCAGCACCCGGTAGCCGGACCGCCACAAAACTTCCTCATTGCGTTCCACGCCACCAGTTACCATGCCACCAGTCCCAGCATTTATCCGCAGCAATCCCAAACTCGCTTTCTTCGCCCTCCTGGCCGTTGCCGCTTCCGGTTTCGGCCAGACGTTTTTTATCGCCATTTTCGGCGGCGCAATCCGGGAAGAATTTGACCTCAGCAACAGCTGGTATGGCGCAACCTATAGCGGCGCCACCTTGCTGTCTGCGCTGGTATTGCTGGGGGCGGGCACGCTGGTGGACAAATGGCCGCTCAGGCGGGTCGCCGCGCTGGGGGTTTTGCTGTTGGGCGTAGGCTGCCTCACCGTCGCGCTCGCCAGCAGCGCATGGATGCTATTGCCAGGATTCTTTCTGCTGCGATTTGCCGGCCAGGGATTTATGACCCACATGGGCATGACCACCGCCGGGCGCTACTTTACCGCCAACCGCGGTAGAGTGATTGCGCTGGCAGCGCTCGGTTTTCCCATTGCCGAGGCACTGTTGCCGACGAGCGGCTCGCTGCTGATCCAGAGCAGCGGCTGGCGCAGCGTGTGGATAATTGCCGCGATTGTATTGCTCGCCCTGGTTTTGCCGGGGTTGCTGTGGCTGGCCGGCAATGCCGGAAACGAAACCGCGGGCACTGTGCCGGAGAACCCCGAAGCCAGCGGCGACTTTACCCGGGCACAGGTACTGCGGGACCGCGGTTTTTATCTGCTGCTACCGGCCGCGCTGATGACGCCGTTTGTGGTCACTGCGGTGCTGTTCCACCAGGGCGCCATTGCCGCAGAGAGAGGATGGTCGATGGCGATGCTGGCGGGGGCTTTCGGCGGCTACGCCGCGGGGCACCTGCTCGCCCTGTTCTTTGCCGGCAGCCTGGTGGACAGATTCGGCGCCCAGCGCAGCCTGCCGCTGGCCCTCACCCCGATGATTGCCGCACTGGTACTACTGGCGTTGTGCGAACAGCCCTGGGTGCCCTATGTCTACCTGGCGATGATCGGTATCGCCCAGGCCGGGACCGGTACCGCCGGCAGCGCACTGTGGCCCGAGCGCTACGGTAGCAGCCATCTAGGCGCCATTCGCGCCGTCTCTCAGGCGTGCATGGTATTTTCTACCGCGGCTTCGCCGCTGCTGGTTGGCCTGCTGCTGGATCGCGGCCTGAACGTGCTGGCGGTGGCGCTATTGCTCGCGGGGATAGTCACTGCATCCTGCCTCCTGAATATTGCCGCACCGGTTTCCCACAGACAGCGGCATGCGCTCGCACACGCGAGGGACTGAATCAGTTCACACGGGATGGAAATTAGCGGTTGGGGATAAAGCGGGCAATAAATGCCGGCAGGCGCTGCTCGAACAGGTACTGATCACGCACCGCGGCAACGTCGATCTGCGGATAATGGCTCGGATCCAGGTCCTTGACTACCGCAACCAGGCCCGCCTCCTGCAGGGACTTCTTGCCCTTGGCAACCAGTTTCTGCTTCTGGTCGTCGTCTGCCGCCATGTCGAACAGGCGCGGCTTTTCCAGCGGCTTCTTCTCGCTGTCCAGCACCACCATCACCCGGGGCTTCAGCCGGCGCTGGTGGCTCTGCTCGACAACCACCGCCACCTCACCGGTAGAAAGCTCTACCTGGGTACCGGTGGGATACAGGCCGATGGACTGGATGAACTCCACCACCAGCTGTTCCTGGTAGGCGGAGTCCCGCAGGTCGTAGAGTTGCGCCACCGCTTTTGACGGGGGCACCGGAAACTCTGCTCCGCGGGGATTGGTCGCCTCGTCATAAAAGGTGACGATGCCACACATGCGTGCAAGCACAGGGATCTGCCCACCGCGGAGACCTTTTGGGTAGCCGCTGCCATCGTGCCGCTCGCGATGACACTGCACGATGCTGAGAACCTGCTGACCCACATTGGGATCTGCGGACAACAGTTTAACGCTGTAGTCGACAAACTTGCGGTATTCGAGTTCTGCGCGCGGGTCTCGCCTTTCCGCCTTGAGAATTTCATCGGGCAGGTACAGCTTGCCGACGTCTTTCAGCAGCGTCGCCACTCCGAGAGAAATCAGCTCCTGACGACGCAGGCCGATATGGCGACCGAATACCACCGCCCAGACACTGGCACGGATGGAGTGACTGTAGGTGTGCTCGTCCTTTTCCCGCACCCGCGCCAACCAGGAAAACGCATCCGGGCTGCGCAGTACGCTGTCGACCATCTGCATCACCGCCTGGTTCACCGCGCGCATCGGCAGCGGGCCATCGCTGCGAATCTGCACCATCACTTCGTGCATACCCTCGATAATGCGATTGTGCAGTTGCTGGGCTTTGGCCGCTTCTTTGCGCGCCGGGATCGGCGCTGCGTAGCTGTTGTGCTTGACCTGAACCGGCTTGCAGTTGATTACCACCGGCTCGCGCCGCACCGCGCGGCTGGAAGAGCCGGTCAGCACCGCTTTCTGGTTGGCGGCACGGGTGATTTTGCGCAGCCTTACCCCGACATCACCCACCGTCTTGGTGATATCCACGTAGACGTAGCGGCAGTATTTCTGCAGCTGGCGGATTTCTTCCAGATCGCGGATATAAAAGCCCTGCAGGGCAAAGGGAGTACGCGTCCACGGGCGATCGAGGCGCGACACGAACATGCCGCGCTGCAGGTCTTCAACGAATACTTTCGCTTGCTGGATAGCCACTGATTGTGTGTCGCGTTGATGCTGGGTCTGTTGTTGCTTTTATTTGTGGCGGCAGTCGGTCACTAACCGCCCTGTATTCAGCTCGCCGACATAGGCCCGAAACGGGACCAAAGCGAGGCAAATTGTCACACAAGTCTACTCCCGAGTAGACATTATTTTTGTGACGCAGTTCACACTAGAAGGCCGCAAAGCCAGTCTGCGGCCCGGATTTGACTGTCTGGACATCGGTATCGGCACCTGTCGCCGCTACCGCTGTGCGGAGCATCACGGGTGATATTTTTCAGACAGCTCGACCACAGCCTGAATCATGGCCCCTGCATGCGCGGGATCCACCTGCGGTGTGATACCGTGGCCCAGGTTAAACACATGGCCACCGCCTTCACCATAAGCGGCCAGGATGCTCGCCACTTCTTCGCGGATCCGCTCGGGAGACGCAAGCAGGATCGAAGGGTCGAGATTTCCCTGCAGCGCCACCCGGTCGCCGACACGCGCGCGCGCTGCGCCGATATCCGTAGTCCAGTCCAGACCCAGTGCATCCGCACCGGTCTCCGCCATCGCCTCGAGCCACTGGCCGCCGCCCTTGGTGAACAGAATTGCCGGTACCCGGCGACCTTCGTGCTCCTTGATCAGGCCCTGCAGGATACGAGCCATGTATTGCAGCGAGAACTCGCGATAGGCACTGTGACTCAGCGCGCCACCCCAGGTATCAAAAATCTGCACCGCCTGGGCGCCTGCACGAATCTGCGCATTCAGGTAGTCGATCACCGAATCCGCCAGCACTGTCAGCAGTTGATGCATGTCCTGCGGGCGGTTGTAGAGCATTTCCTTGGCGCGGGCAAAATCCCGGCTGGAGCCGCCTTCGATCATGTAGGTGGCCAGCGTCCAGGGGCTACCGGAGAAGCCGATCAGCGGCACCCGGCCATTCAGTTCGCGGCGAATTGCGGTCACCGCATTGGTGACATAGTCCAGATCGCGCGCGGTATTCACCACTTCCAGCGCGGCGATATCGGCACTGGTGCGCACCGGCTTTTTGAATTTCGGCCCTTCACCCTCGGAAAAATACAGCCCCAGGCCCATGGCATCGGGGATGGTGAGGATGTCGGAGAACAGGATAGCAGCGTCCAGCGGGTAGCGCTCCAGCGGCTGCAGGGTTACCTCACAGGCCAGTTCGGTGTTGCGACACAGATCCATAAACGAACCGGCCTGGGCGCGGGTGGCGCGGTATTCCGGCAGGTAGCGACCGGCCTGACGCATCATCCACACGGGAGTGCGATCCACGGGCTGGCGCAGCAGGGCGCGCAGGAAACGGTCGTTTTGGAGGGGGGCGAACTGGGTATCAGACATGGGGGCAACGGCTGGTTAAATGGGAGGCCATTGTACTCTTGAGGGGGTGTTTAGGACAGGCACTCCACTCACTGTGGATTTATGTGCCCTAATTGGGAGTGGCTATTGGGGGGCTCCCGGGCACTCAGTCGGAACGGGATGTGGCGGCTTTGCTACCGGGTACACCTTTGCGAAACACGCCGTGAACCCATCCATGGGGGCTCTGCACCGCCATCCATGGCGGTGAAGGTTTCGCAAAGGTGCACCCGGTATCAAAGCCTTAGCATCGCACTACAAACTACCCGGAAACCACCGAGAAACCTATGCGCGGCCCAGATATTGTGTGAAACGTCGAATCGAAGGTGCTGATGCCGGTAACGGTTTGTCAGACCTTCGAAAAAAGGGACTTTTTCGAAGAGCCCCCAGGGATGGGTTCACGGCGTGTCTGGCAAACCGTTACCGGCAGCAGTGCCGCCATCAAATCACCTAGCGGGACCCCATAGCCTTCTAGCGGCACCACAAAACCAAAATCAAACCTCAAGGAAATCGAGAATCCCTTCGGCAGCCTGACGTCCTTCCCAGATCGCGGTAACAACGAGGTCGGAACCGCGCACCATGTCGCCGCCGGCAAAGACCTTTTCATTGGAAGTCTGGAACTTGTACGCCTGCTCTTCCGGCGCCACAACACCGCCCCAGTCGGCCACATCGATCTTGTGATCGCCGAACCACTCCGCCGGACTCGGGCGGAAGCCGAAGGCCACCAGCACCATATCTGCCGGAATAATCTCCTCGGAACCGGGGATCACCTCCGGGCGGCGACGGCCGTTTTCATCCGGCTCTCCCAACTGGGTGGTGACAACCTTAACGCCCTCCACCTTGCCGTCACCGACAATCTCCACCGGCTGACGATTGAACAGGAAGCGAACCCCCTCCTCCTTCGCATTCGCCACCTCGCGGCGGG
>NZ_CAJXKH010000099.1 GCF_913055755.1 uncultured Microbulbifer sp. | reverse complement strand
AACAGAAAACAGTGCAGAGAGCGGATTACCCGCTCAGCCGGCGACCTCGTTCCGGGGCGCGTCAAACGACCCGATGCGCAGCAGCATCTCGCTGTCGTGCTGGCCCTTGAAGTGGCGCTCGCGGTCGAACATCACCGAGTCGGCACAGTCCGCGTCCAGCTTGCGCGCCAGGCTGCGGAACAGCGCCCAGGAGGCGTCGTTGTCCGGGGTGATGGTGGTTTCCAGGTGACGCACCGCGGTACACGCGGGGCGGGCGAGGATCTCGCGCAGCATGCGGCCGGCGAGGCCCAGTCCGCGGCCCTGCTCCGCCACCGCCACCTGCCAGATGAACAGGGTGTCGGGGCGCTCGGGGATGATGTAGCCGGAGATGAAACCCACCAGCTCGCCGTCCAGCTCCGCGGCCACACTGGTACCGGAGAAGTGGCTGGCCTGCAGCAGGTTGCAGTAGAGGGAATTGGTATCCAGGGGCGGACAGCTCCCGATCAGCTGGTGCACATCCGCACCGTCTTCACTGAGCGGGCGGCGCAGCAGAACCTGGGCGCTCTTGTCGCTTGTCTGCCCTTGCTGCGCCGGCTTTACCTTGTCGTCATTCGAGTCGTCTTCTTTTAGTTCGCTAGTAGCGCTCAAACCAATACCTTTAGTCATCAAATTGTTAGAACCGTATCAAACTTCCGCAACAAAAACGGAGTGGTGTGCACTCCGCTTAATTTCGCCTGAAATTTGACCTTTTCCTTAAAAAACTATTTACTGCTCTAAATATTTAAATCCATAGTACTCTAAAGAATATCGAGGGTGCAAGGCCAAGCCTCATGCAATTTGATCAGAATGCGACCAATTACGGCGCGAACGACGACGCCCAATCCGACGCGAAACCCGCGCAATATCGGGGCGCGCGCAACATCGAGGGGCGCAAGAAGCCCCATGAGAGAGCGGGGGAAATTAAGTCGCAAAAAGCCACCAAAAAGCCGACTGACGATTCGAGAATTGCCAGTCACGCGTATATTGGCGAGCGAGGAATTGACAAAAGCGGCGCACAATCTAAAGTCGGGCGCGGGCAAATAAGCCGCCGCGCCCGCCACCCGGATTTCGAGAGCCTGCTGCTGATGGACAAAATTGAAGAAGTACTGATTACCCTGCGCCGCCTGATCCGCGCCACCGACCTGCACTCCAAGCAGCTGGTAAAAACCGCGGGCCTCACAGCACCGCAGCTGCTATTGCTGCAGGCGATCCGCGAGCACGGCCAGGTCACCATCGGCGCCCTGGCCAAGGAGATCAGCCTCAGCCAGGCCACGGTCACCACCATCCTCGACCGCCTGGAAAAGCGCGGCCTGGTGTACCGCGAGCGCTCCTCGGAAGACAAACGCAAGGTGCACGCCTACCTGACCGAAAAGGGCATGGAGATCATCCGCGACGCCCCCACCCCCCTGCAGGAGCACTTCGTGCGCCAGTTCCGCGACCTGCGGGAGTGGGAACAGTCCATGATCATCTCCGCACTGCAGCGGGTGGCACTGATGATGGATGCCGAGCATATCGATGCCTCACCGGTCCTCGATGTGGGCGACCTGGACCGCAAGGACAGCCGCCACACACCGCCCGGGCACGACACCCCCAAAGACTCCGACCCCGGCTACTGATTCACCTGTTGATACGCCGGCGAACCCCGACTGCGGCGCCGCTGCACCGCGCAAATTGCACGCCAGTCCCAACCGCGCGGGTTTCCCGGTAACAATTCGCATTCGAACATTGCATTCGTTAAGCAGTCGGGTATAAATGGGACCACAACACTAATGGTGAGCCCTGCGCCGCGCGGCCTGACGCTCATCAATTCAAGACAGCGGCTCAGCTACAACGCACCAGGCCCTCGCCCACACTAGAAGTGGTCTCCCCGCCAGGCTCGGCGGTCCCAACCACCACCGGGGCGAACGCGGCGACATTGCGGTAGCGGATCGCATTCTGGCTGCCGGTTTTTTATCACCGGCAGTGACGACAACACCAGGCTTTCCGGACGGCTACAGGGTTGTACCTGTCCGGTGGCTTCCTGTGGCCCTGTCTTGTCATTTTCTGCAGCCACTGCTGCAACCTGGATTTGGGGAAGGGACTAGACATGGCCTGTTTACAGCATCCCGATCGGGATCAGCCCGTATACCTGATGGCACATCACACCATCGGGCGCCGCGAGGGTGCTACGGATACCCGTATCACCCAGCCGGAAATTTCCGGCATTCACGCCGCCATTCAGTGGACCGGCAGCCACTGGATCATCCGCGACCTGAGCCGCAACGGCACCTGGGTGAACGGCCAGCAATTGATTCCGGCAAAAAACCAGCAGCTGCACATCGGTGACAAAATCACCTTTGGTCGCGCCAGCAACCCCACCTGGCGGGTGGAAAGCCTCGACCCGCCGGAAAACCTGCTGATCGACATCCATACCGGCGACAGCCAGGTGCTGGAAAGCTACCACCTGCTGCCGGACGAGCACGAACCCCTCGCCAGCCTGCACTTCAACCCGATCAACGGGGTCTGGGTGTTCGAGCTGCTGGACTGCACAGACAACGGCGAAACCGCCCGCGTGGTGACTCACAAGGCGCGCATCGATTGCGCCCATGACAGCTGGGAGCTGTTCCTCGGCAACAGCCAGAGCACCACCACCGAGCTGTCGCTGCACAGCCTGTGTGTATCCGACTTCCGCCTGCGCTTTACCGTCAGCCACCACGAAGAGCACATCCAGCTGCAACTGGCCCGCAACGACATGCGCCAGGACCTGGCGGCGCGCACCCACAATTACCTGCTGCTGTATCTCGCCCGCGCCCGCCTCCGCGACATGCAACGCGACATAGACCCCGCCGACCAGGGCTGGGTCGCCATCGACCTCGCCACCCGCGAGCTGGGCATTACCGTCAACCACCTCAACACGCAGATATTCCGCGCGCGCAAGCAGATTGCCGACTGTCTGCCCGACGCCATCGACACCTCGCGCCTGGTGGAGCGCCGCGCGTACGAAATGCGCCTGGGCTGCGACCAGCTGGATATCTTCAAGGGCTCGCAGAAGGAAGTTGTCGAGGCCAGCACGGAAATCGTCACGGAATTGTGACAAGCTCCACAGGCATATCGGGATCAGGAGTAGCGATCACCTAAACCAGCAACCAGGGATGGCAGCATTGGGCACCACACAGAAGTAGAACAAATGAACCCGGAGCAGCCCCCTTTCTACATCGGCCGATACCTGGTCACCGGCAAACTCGGCACCGGTGGTATGGGCGTGGTGTATCTCGCCACCGACGAGCGCCTGCAACGCAAGGTCGCCGTCAAGCAGCTGCTCAGCAACCCCAATAGCCGCAACGCCCACGCCCGCATCCGCCGCGAGGCCCTGCTGCTGGCGCAGCTCAACCACAGCAATATCGTGCAGATCTACGATGTGGTGGAAGACGGCAGCGATATCGCGCTGGTGATGGAATATGTGGACGGCAGTTCGCTGGAGCGCTGGCAGCGCGAGCGCAGCCCGGACCTCAGGCAGAAGCTGCAGCTGCTGCGGCAAATCTGCGCGGGCCTCAGCCGCGCCCACGCCGCCGGCATCATCCACCGCGACCTGAAAAGCGAAAATATCCTGATCGACAGCAACGGCACGGTAAAAATTACCGACTTCGGCATTGCCAAGAACAGTCAGGAAGAGAGCAACCTCACCCGCGAGCAGCATATAGCCGGCAGCTGGGGTGCCATGTCCCCGGAGCAGGCCCAGGGCAAAGCCATCGACCATCGCAGCGACCTGTTCGCACTGGGGGTACTCGCCTACCGCCTGCTGTGCGGGCAGAACCCGTTCGGCGACAACAGAAGTCCCTATGTGATCATTGATCGCGTGGTCAACGCGCCGCATCCACCGGCGGCAAAACTGTGCCCGGAACTGCCGGCGGCACTGAGCGACCTGCTCGACCGCCTGCTGGCAAAAAAACCACAACAGCGCCCGGTCAACGCCAGCGCCGTGGCGGACGAACTGGATGCCCTGCTGGGTCACAGCCACTCCGGCAGTTTTACCCATTCCCACAGCCTTACCGCCACGGTCACCGCGGAGAACTACTACCGCGGCAACAAACGCTGGTTCAGAAGCTGGCACCGCGCACTGGCACCGGTGGCGACCATGCTTGGCATTTCCGTGGTCGCCCTGTTCGGCTATCACCTGTGGCAGGATCAGACAGGGGCGGAGAGCGGCAAATATATTGCGGTGCTCAACCCCGCCGCGGGCGAGCAGACCCGCGAACAGCAGCTGCTCGCCAACAACATTCAGGGGGCACTGAAACAGGGGCTCTCCGGGCGCGACGGCCTCTACCTGATCCCCTATGCGGAATCGCAGAAATTCAGTGGCCAGTCCCTGGCGCGACAGGTGAAATCCCTCAACGCCGACCTGGTGCTGGTGCCAAACATGCAGTGCGAGCGCATCACCTGCGAGCTCAGCCTGGAACTGGTGGAAACCGCGCACCTGTCCGTGATCTCCAGCCGCAGCACCCGCCTGTCCACGGAAGAGTCCCTGGAGAGCCGCGCGCGCACCCTGCAACAGCTGAACTACCTGCTGCCGGACTTTCCCGCCCGCGAGGGCAACAAGGATTTCGCCATCAGCGCGCAGAACTACCAGCGCTACCTGGAGCTCTACGACCAGCGACGGGACTACCGCAACCTGAGCAGCCTGCTCGGCCAGCTGGAACAACTGCAGCAGCGCGCCAGCGCGTTTGCGCCGCTGTACGAACTCTACGGCGAAATGGCCATCGACCAGGAGCACAACTCCCGCAGCGCTGAGGCCGACGACCGCCTGGAAAACCTGCTGCAGAAAGTGCCGGCGAGCATTGCCGAGACTCCGGAAGTGCTGGTGAGTGAACTGCGCCTGGCAATGCTCAAGAATGACCCCGGCCGCGCCGAGGCGCTGCTGGCGCGACTGAAGCTCACCCTGCCGGACAAGGCCGGTTACTACCACCTGAGCTCCCTCTACCACCAGCAGCAGGGCGACCTCAAACAGGCGCTCGGGGATATCGACCGCGCCCTGGCCCTGCGCACCAGTTATGCCTACCTCACCCAGAAAGCCCTGACCCAGACCCTGATGGGCGACATGCCCGCGGCCAACCAGGTACTGCAACAGGCCGTCGCCCTGAACGGCGAATCCATCGATGCCATTTCCCTGCTCGCCGGCAACCTGCTGGACAGCGGCGACGCGAAGGAAACCGTGCGCCTGCTCACCGAGGCCGGGTTGGACCGTATCGGCCCGATGGACACCTACAACCTGTGCCTGGCCTATTACATCGAGAAGCAGTACGCGGAGTCCCAGGACTGCTTCGGGCGGGTATCGGAGCTGGCACCGAAAGACGCCGACCCGCTGCTGTACCGCGCGGAAATCGCCCGCGAACAAAAACATCCGGAAAGGGCCGCCGCACTTGCCGCCCAGGCACTGGCACTCACCAGCGACCGCGACGACTGGGAGGGACTGCTGATGCAGGCCCGCGCCTACGCGGAGCTGGGTGAAGCGGAGAAAGCGGTGGAAAACCTGATCCGCATCCGCCGCACCGCGCCGGACGATCTCTACGTAAACTACGCCCGCGCCCAGGTGTACATCACCACCGGCGACCTGCTCTCTGCCAAGGCCCATATCCGCAAGACCCTGGAACAGGGCATCTCACCGGTCTGGTATTGCACCGCGCGCTTTGTCAAAATCTGCAATATCCCAGCCTTCGACGACCTCCGGCAACAGTATCCGGGGCTCTGCGGCGGTGCGGAACACAACAACGCGGGCAATTCCCAGATTGCCCGCAACGGCGCAGAGACCAGCAAGCTCTGACGCTGCGGGCCGGCAACCGGGGGTGCCGGCCTTTCAGGCTCAACCCATAACAAGAAACAAGCAGATGGATATTGCAGATCCGCAAGCCGGCAGCAAACCGGCCGCTCACGAGATACCCGAGATCCACAGCGACCGCTACCGCGTGCACGGCACGCTGGGCGCCGGTGGCATGGGGGTTGTTTTCCTGGCGCAAGACCTGCGACTGCACCGCCAGGTGGCGATCAAGAAGCTGCGGGAAGAAGCGGCCAGCGACAACGCCCGCCAGCGCATCCGCCAGGAAGCCCGTCTGTTAGCCCAGCTCAACCATCCCAACATCGTCGCCCTGTATGATGTGCTGGAAACCGCCCAGGAAAGCGAGAACGGCAATATCGCCCTGGTGATGGAATATATCGACGGCACCACATTACGTGCCTGGATGCGTGAACACACCCCCAGTCTGCAACAGAAACTCAGCCTGCTAATGCAGATCTGCCAGGGCCTGCAGCAGGCTCACGAACTGGGCATCATCCACCGCGACCTGAAGCCGGACAACATCCTCATCGCCACCAGCGCCAGCGGCAAGGTCACCGCCAAGATCACCGATTTCGGCATTGCCAAATCCCAGCAGCTGGACGAAAAGACTTTAACCGCAGAAAACCAGCTCGCCGGCACCGTCACCGCCATGTCGCCGGAACAGATCCAGGGCAAAACCCTGGATGCCCGCAGCGACCTGTTCAGCCTCGGCACCATCGCCTATGAACTGCTGTGCGGCAGCCGGCCTTTTGAGAAACACGAAGGCGGCGCCCTGGCCATGGCCAGCCGCATCACCAGCGAGCCCCATATCCCACCGCAGCAGGCGTGGCCAGGCATTCCCGAGCCGCTCGCCGTACTGCTGGACAAACTCCTCGCCAAAGACCCGGTCCAGCGCCCGCAGAGTGCGCTGATCGTGTATCAGGGTTTTGAGCTGCTGTACAAACAGGGACTGGAAGCCGATACCGAAGACTTCACCGCGACGCTCACCGATCTGTTTACCCACCACAAAGTCAAAAGCCGCCGCCACTGGCAGCGGGCATTGGGCGGTGTGGCCGCCGCGCTGGTGTTAAGTGCCGGGGGTTACTGGGGCTGGAAAGAAATTACCAGGCTGGAGCCGCAATATATTGCGGTGATGCCGGTGGAGATTAATGGGGAGATTCGCGGCGAGGAGAATGCCAAGGCGCTGACCCGGACCATGGTGCGACAGGCGCTGATGAATTCGGTTTCGCAGTTGAAGGCGAGTGCGCTGGTGAGCTTTGAACCTAAGGAGGGGCAGGATTTTGAGGCGCAGTTGCAGAAGCTGAAGGACAAAGGGGTAACCGATGCGCTTTTTGCACAGCTCGATTGTGCCCAGACTCGCTGCGAGACAACGCTGCAGAGAATCGGACCGACGGATAGCCAGATCAAGCAGCAGAGTAGCTTTGCGTTTTTGGCGGATAAGCGGCAGGAGGCGGAGTATCGACTAGCAAATAGCAGTGTCCATCTATTTTCTAATAGTTACAGCAAAGAAACGACAACACTGGCGTCAATGTCTGAACAAGACTACAGCAGCTTCCTAAATATTCTCGGCCGATTGGAAAGCAAAAAAAACCCCGCAGCTGACCTGGAAGTCCTCGCGAGACTTATTGACAACTATCCGGAAAATCAAAACCTATATAGGACTCACACCCAAATCGCAACCGACTTATTCGTGCTTACGGACGACAAGAAATATCTTAAGCTTGGACTCGACATTCTAGAGCAGGCTAAATCCCGCAATATCTCCGCGATATTAATCCTTGAGCTGGATCTCTGGCTGCAAACTTATAATGAAGCCCCCAAAAGCATTGAGTATCTCATTAAAAAGATTAATTCCCTTGAATTCCCTTCCGCTGAAATACTCAACAAACATGCTAGATTTCTTTATACACAAGGAAAATATCAGGCCAGCATAAAGATCGCACAAAAAGCATCGGCACTAAATCCATCCGCAGAAAACTTATACTTGGTAGCGCTAAACCAATATGCAAGCGGCAATTACGAAGAGGCTATAGAATCACTCGCCAACAATATCTCAAAACACCCAAACCATTGGGCTTCGCACGAAACGTTAGCAGCAATCTACGGGGAAATGGGAGAATACGATACTGCCGAATCGCTAATATCAAAAATTCCTCCATCTCTGCTGACCTGGCAAACGTATTCAAACCTAGGCTCAGCTTATTTTTTACAAAGAAAATATAAAGAAGCCTTAATGAATTACCAAAAAGCCTTAGAGCTTGCCCCAAACAACATCCCTACCTTGGGCAATATTGCTGAAATTTACTTAATCCGAGAAGAGGAGAGAGGATATAAAAAGTATTATCGAAAAATTTTAACAGCAACGTCTGGAAGCTCAAAAATATTAGAACGAACGTACCATCTGCTCGCACTCGCCTATTTAGGACAAGTGAACGAAGCAATCCCATTGGCACACAAACTCAACCAAGATGCCCCGGATGACACTTACGTTAAACATGCTGCAGCACAGATATATGCTTTAGCAGGAGAATACCAATCCGCAAACTACTTTATCGAACAGCTACTGGACCAGGGTATGAGTGCAGAGTGGTTCGCGCTCCCTATTTTTCACCAGCTGTGCACTCAACCTAAAATATCCAAAAGGGTTTCTAAAATTTTATGTAAGTAAATTTACTGAGGCTTAACTACCATTCGTGGGTCGGCAGATTTTACCGGCTCACCACTAGCATCTTCAGCGACCCATTTGAACGAAAATCCATTCTCGGTCTGTTTGTTCGCCTTCAGGTCAATTTCCAGAACCTGGGGCTGTTGATTTTTAACTTGGCACGACTGAATCGCGCCCAGACCATCGTTGTCGTTATCGTAGGTCTCCATACCGTCAATATTGCCGGACAGTTTGGCAAATACCAGATCGGTATTGATCAAGGTAATTACCAAGGTGGCCTTGCCGGATTTGCCTGAGCCACCCTCTTTTACCCCCTCGAACTGCACGCGGAAAGTATCGAATTCGGTGCCTTCGGAATCTTTAAGAGTCCAAACCTGATCCGCACCGGTCGGCTCCAGAGTAAAGTTTGCGGTAACATCACCTTGCTCCGGTACCACTACGGTTGATTCAACAAGCTCAGCTGCTTCTGTCATTTTCCTATCCTGTATTTTATGACTATCTTCCCTGCAAACCGCCCAGGGTGGTTTATGGTCTTGAAATAATTTATAGAATCAAACGCAGACTCAGAACGAGAACTGCGTCACACAGCTTACTGCAATCGCTCTAAAGGTTTCCATAGAATTTTGGTCAAAAAAAACCGGCAGTAAGCAAGCTTACTGCCGGTAGCAATCAGATGGTCCCAGCCATCTACGGTTACAACAACACTATCAAGAGCGAAATGAGGCATCCGTGCCTCTGTCAGACCCTTCCCGAATCCCGGCTTCCTAGGCTCTGTGGTTGCCGGGCGGCCTGACTGTTCAGCTTGCGCCGAAGTCTTCCTGATTTGTCACTCGCCGTCCGGGCTCTGCGGAGGCGGGTAACTACCAATCCTTTGGTATCTGGTTGAGGTCGCGGTACCGTACTCTGTGCGAGCAGCGATTCCTTCGCCGCCCTTGTCCCACCTTCCGTGATGGTCACCGATTCCGGGGTGTCTGCAATCCACCTTGCCGCGGCTCCTGTGACGACCGGGCATCGCGTCCGTTCAACCTTGAGAGCGACTTTACTCCCCGGCCCATTACAGGTCGATCACAGGCAATTACACGTCATTACACCGGTGGCAATTCAGGCTCACAGCGTGTCATTCCGACGCAGGCCGGAATCCAGTTGGTGGCCTGGCGGCGGGGCTGGATGCCGGATCAGGTCCGGCATGACGATATGGGGGCGCGGCATGACGATATGGCGGAGGTTCCACTACACTGTGAAATCGGTGCGTGGAACACAAGGGCTCGCTTGTGCTTCTTTTGCCCTTTGCTTGTTGGCCCGGGGCCGATCCCGTAATATCGGCGGCCACTTCGCCCATAAATTAAACAGCGCTGACCTCTCTATAAAGAGTCCACAATGTCGAGAATTTTTACGCGCCTGAATTACCGCACCTGCGTGGCGGTTATCGCGCTGCTTTTTTATGCATGCCTTGCCCAGGCCCAGAGTTACGAACAGCTGTACAGTGATTATCGCGGCAGTCTGTACCAGATTCGCCTGATCGAAGCCGCGTCCAACTCCAAGGCCAGCCTCGGCTCCGGCTTCCAGATCTCCTCCAACGGCATGATCGCCACCAATTACCACGTGGTTTCCCAGGCCGTGAGCGACCCGGACAAGTACACCATCCATTACCTGTCGGTCGATGGTGAGGAAGGGGAGCTGGAGCTGCTGGACGTGGATGTTATCAACGACCTGGCGATCCTGCGCCAAAAGGGCAAGGAGGGTAAACAGCATCTGAAACTGGCGCATAAAACCCCGCAGAAAGGCGAGACCATCATTTCCATGGGCAACCCGCTGGACCTGGGCATGACCCTGGTGCCGGGCACCTACAACGGCATTGCCAGGGGCAGCTTTTACGACCGCATCCACTTTTCCGGCTCCATCAACCCGGGCATGAGCGGCGGGCCGGTGATCAACCGCAACGGCGAAGTCGTGGGCATCAACGTGGCGACCGCCGGCAACCAGATCAGCTTTCTGGTGCCGGTGGAAAAGCTTCTCGCGTTGCTGGAAGATTTTGCCCGCGACGCCACCACCGGCGGCGGCCCAGTCGATTTACAGAACGTGATTCACCGCCAGCTGCGGGACAACCAGCAGCGTATCAGCGAGCAGATCCTCAACGCGGACTGGAAGCTACGCCCCCTGGGGGACGCCATGGTGGTGGGAGAAATCGTGCCATCCATTCAGTGCTGGGGCGACTCCAGCAAGAACGAGGAGGAAACCCTGGAGAAGGTGGCCAAGGGCTGCACCGGGCAGGACGTGGTGTTCCTCTCCGATGAGTTCGATACCGGGCGGGTGGAATACGAGTTCTTCTGGCTGGAAGGGGCCGACTCCCTGACCTCCTCCCGCTTCTACAGTACTTACGAAGACGAGATGAGCGGATTTTTCCCCGGCAACAGCGCCGGCAAGGACGACGTCACCAATTTCAACTGCCAGCAACAGTTCACCACCCAGCCGCGCGACGGCGCGAAACAGGCTGCGGAAAATGCCGAGGCCACAGAGGAGAGCAGCGCCAGCACTGATGGCGAAACCGCTGGTGAAGATAACGCTGACGAAGACGCTGACGAAAACACTGACAAAAGTACCGATAATGAACAGAAACCCCAGGAGCCGACACAGGTACCGCCCAGGTCCAACGGCAACCGCGAGCCGGTGATCGCGCGCACCTCTTATTGCGTGCGCCGCTACAAGGATTTTCCGGACCTGTACGACGTGTTCTTTGTGAGCCTGACCGTTGACCAGGACAAGCGCGCCCTGGTGAGCCACTTCACCCTGTCCGGCTTTACCCAGGAATCCGCCAGCGCCTTTACCGAGAAGTTTGTGAGCGAAATTCAATGGCACTGATTATCGAAGAAATCAATCGTGCCCACCGGGTACACTCCCGCTACCGTATGGAAGAAGAGCGCGCCACCATGGGTCGCGCTTTCAACAACGCAGTCATCGTCGAAGACGTGCACGCCGATCCGGTACACGCGGAGGTGGTGCGCGATGAAGACGGCTGTTACCTGCTGCGCGACCTGCAAAGCCTCAACGGTATCCGCCTGCTGCGCAACCACCGCGACAAGTCCGTCAAGCCGGCACAGGTGCGCGAGCACCTGATCCAGTCCGGCGATGAGGTACAGATCGGCAAAAGCTACCTGCGTTTTACCGACACCGAAGAAAGTGTCGCCGCCGCAGTTCCCCTGCATTCGGCGGAGACCGTATTCGATCGCCTTGCCACGCCGCTGGTGGCGATCGTGCTGTGCCTGCTGGCGGCGGCAATGAATCTGTGGCTGGCCTACAACAGTAGCGCAATGACCCTGGAGTGGACCCAGGGGGTGGAAGTGGTGACCAACACCATCATCGCGCTGCTGATCTACGCGGCAGCCTGGTCGCTGATCGGCCGCGTGGTGCGCCACGAGGTCCACTTCCTGGCGCACATTTCGATCGCGGCATTCGCGGCGCTGATTTATACCCTCTGGCAGTGGTTCAGCACCCTGCTGGATTACAACTTCTCCATGTCGCAGGTTCTGCCACTCCTGAATATCCTCGCGCTGGCGGCGCTGATTCCATTCGTGCTGTGGTGCGCCACTTACCTGGCACTGAACATCACCAACGGATGGCGGCTGGCGGCCTCGATCCTGATCCCGTGGGGCTTTCTCGGCCTGTCCGCCGCCACCCAGATCCGCGAAGCGGCGGAGTTCAGCGAAGTGCCCCGGGTGTCGAAGGAACTCAAGAACAAGGATTTGCTGTGGCGCAAGCCGGTGCCGCTGGAAGAGTTTCTGGCGGAGGCCCCGGCGCTGTTCGACATTCCGATAAAGGAAGAAGACGGCTCCTCTGCGGATAAATCCACGCCAGAAAAAACCTCAGCCCCCGCAGAGGGCGAAGACAACAGCATGCGCGAGACCGCCCCGGCACCATCCACACCGGCAGCAGACACACAGGGTGTCCAACGCGCGTAGTGAAATATAAGATCGGTGCGCGCCGGCAGCGATTCGGCAGCGCACAAGGAGTGACCCAATGACCGCCCCAATAACCCCCTCTTTCTGGAGCCCCGCGCTCGAGGGCCTGGAGCCCTATGTGCCCGGCGAACAGCCGAAAACCACCGAGAAGCTGATCAAGCTCAACACCAACGAGAGCCCCTACCCGCCCTCCCCCCGCGCCCGGGCGGTGCTGCAAGAAGCCGGACTGGCGGAAAAACTGCGCCTGTACCCGGACCCGGAATCCACCGAACTGCGCAAGACCATCGCCGCAGAATTCGGATTGACAGCGGACCAGGTGTTTGTGGGCAACGGCTCGGACGAGGTGCTGGCGCACGCGTTCTACAGTTTCTTCCAGCGCCCGGAGCCGCTGCTGTACCCGGACATTACTTACAGCTTCTACCCGGTGTACTGCCAGTTCTACGGCATCGAACCGCGCACCCTGCCGCTGCGGGAGGATTTCTCCATCACGGTAGAGGATTACGCGATTGAAGGTGCCGGCGGCGTCATCCTGCCCAACCCCAACGCGCCCACGGGCCGCTACCTGCCGCTGGCAGAGATCGAACAGCTGCTGAAGATGCACCCTGAACGGGTTGTGGTGATCGATGAGGCGTATATCGATTTCGGCGGCGACAGCGCGGTGAAGCTAATCGCGGATTACCCCAACCTGCTGGTGATCCACACGCTGTCAAAATCCCACGCGCTGGCGGGTTTGCGACTGGGTTATGCGATGGGTCAGGCGCACCTGATCGAGGGCCTGAACCGGGCCAAGAACTCGTTCAATTCCTACCCCATCGACGGAATCGCCCAGCGGGTGGCGACGGTCGCCATTGCGGACCGCAGCTGGCTGGCGGACAACTGCGGCAAGGTAATTGCGACCCGCGAGCGCACCTGCGAAGAACTTTCCAAACTGGGTTTCGAAATTGTTCCTTCCAGGGCCAATTTCATTTTCGCCAAGCCGCCGAAGATTTCTGCGGAGGCACTGTTTCAGGCGCTGCGGGAACGGAACATCATCGTCCGCTATTTCAACAAACCGCGGATTAGTGAGTACTTACGGATCAGCATTGGCACCGATGAGGAGATGGATGCGCTGATTGGGGCTTGTCGGGAGGTATTGTAGTTTTCTGGTTTTCGGGGCCCCACTGCCCAGTTCCGTGGCGGCCTGGCTGGCCGGGGCTCTCTTGCGAGACACGCCGTGAACCCATCCCTGGGGGCTTGTCGAAAAGGTCCCTCTTTTCGACAGTCTCGCAAGAGAGC
>NZ_CAJXKH010000098.1 GCF_913055755.1 uncultured Microbulbifer sp. | reverse complement strand
AGTGGAGAGTATGACATGGCGGCAGTTTTTTTCCGGGCTTTTGGGGGCGATTTTGTCCCGCGTTGGCTGCTTTTCGTCGCGCTGGTCACGTCTTTGTACGCGGGTTCGCTGCGCGCGGATGCCCCCGAGAGTGCGGCTGATACGAAGACGCTGGTGATTCTGGGGGACAGTATCAGTGCGGCCTACGGTATCGACGAGCAGGCGGGCTGGGTGCAGCTGTTGCGCAATCGCCTGGCGGAGCAGGGGCTGGATGTTGAGGTGGTGAATGCGAGTGTGAGCGGGGAGACGTCTTCCGGCGGCCTGGCGCGCTTGCCGCGCCTGCTGAGTGAGCACAGTCCGAAGTGGCTGGTGGTGGAGCTCGGGGGCAATGATGGGCTGCGCGGTTACCCGCCGCGGGCTTTGCAGGGCAATCTGCAGCGGATGATCCAGCTGGCGCAGGAGCAGGGGGTGGAGGTGCTGTTGTTGGGGATGCAGATGCCGCCCAATTACGGCAAGGCGTACACTCGGGCGTTTGCGGCGGTGTATCCGACGGTGGCGGAGGCGGAGCAGGTGCCGCTGGTGCGGTTTTTTCTCGAGCCGGTGGCGCTGGTGGAGGGGGCGATGCAGCAGGACGGGATTCACCCTACCGCCAAGGCGCAGCCGGCGCTGCTGGAGCACGTGTGGCCCTGCCTGGAGTCGATACTGAAAGGCAATGAGGATATACAGTCCAATAGCCTGTGCACTTCTTGATCGGAAAGCGTACAATCGCGCCCTGATTTTTTTCGAGATTTACCCATGTCTGATCTGGAAAACCGCCGCGAGCGGCTGGAATTTAATAAGCTGCAAAAGCGCCTGCGTCGCAATGTGGGCAAGGCGATCGCCGACTTCAATATGATTGAAGAGGGCGACAAGGTGATGGTGTGCCTGTCCGGGGGTAAGGATTCCTATGCGATGCTGGAAATCCTGATGAACCTGCAGAAGACCGCGCCGGTGCACTTTGAGCTGGTGGCGGTGAATATGGATCAGAAGCAGCCGGGTTTTCCGGAGCATATTCTGCCGGAGTACCTGCAGTCCATCGGGGTGCCGTATCACATTGTGAACAAGGATACCTACAGTGTGGTGAAAGAGGTGGTGCCGGAGGGGAAGACGACCTGCGGTCTCTGCTCCCGTTTGCGTCGCGGTACGCTGTACGGTTTTGCGGAGGAGATCGGTGCGACCAAGGTGGCGCTGGGGCATCACAAGGACGATATCGTTGAAACGCTGTTTCTGAATATGTTTTACGGTGGTCGCCTGAAGGCGATGCCGCCGAAGCTGCGCGCGGACGATGGGCGCAATATTGTGATTCGCCCGCTGGCTTATTGCCGCGAGTCGGATCTGATTGCGTTTGCGGATTACAAGCAGTTCCCGATCATTCCCTGCAATCTGTGCGGCAGCCAGGAGAATCTGCAGCGGCAGGCGATCAAGGGCATGCTGAATGATTGGGAGAAGAAGTTTCCGGGGCGCAGCGATAATATTTTTGCGGCGCTGACGCGGGTGTCGCCGTCACAACTGGCGGACCGGGATCTGTACGATTTCGAGAGTCTGGAGCTGGACCGTTCTAAGCCCGCGCCCGCGGTGGATGCGCGCTCGATTGAGCAGTCGGTGGATTCCTGGATTCCCGAGGACGCCCGGGAGCAGGACGGCGAGCCGGCAGCGGCTGAGGCTGCGCAGCCCCTGTATATTGAGGCGCGGAATCTTTGACCGGCTCTCTCACCGGTTCTTCGATCGGGTGATCGACGTCCACAGCCGCGGTTTCCCCCGCGGCTGTTTTGTTTCCGGCGTCTTCATTCAGGTGCGGCAGTTTCTTTACCGGTTTGATCAACCGGCAGTAGCTGTCGACAAAATCCCGCAGGCTGGCGCTGGGGCCGTGGTGGAAATGTTTTTTCCACAGTTTTGCCATTTTCGGAAGGTCTTCGCTTTCCACTTTGTCCACGCCGGCGGCGCGGTAGACCAGCCAGGCGATGGCGGTGGCGTAGCGCAGGTTGGTGGCGAGTTCGGCGTGGGGGTGTTGCAGGAAGTCGCGCTGGCTGGCGAGGCCGCGCACTTTTGAGGCCAGGGCGGGGAAGTTGATCAGGTACTCGTCCCAGATCTGCCGGTGGGTTGTGGGCTGTATCTGGAAGATGCCCATACCGTGCCGGCGACCGAGTTTGAGGTGAAATCCCAGCTCGGATTCCTGTGCCGCGGTGCCGAGTAACAGGGCTTCCATCCCCGGCGACCAGGCGCGCAGCTGTTTCAATGTGGGACGAACCACCAGCGTGCGCAGTTCGTCTAGACAGATGCTCATAGTGTTTTGTGATTCCCTTACTGCTTGGTCAGAAAATGCCGGTCCCTGGCGTTTCCCATGTATGCTGTAGCGCAACGTACACCCTTGGTTTAGTTTGCCGATTGAGCAAACGCCAGCGAATCGGTAGATTTACGCGCAATAAAGACTAAAAACGACGGATTCAGCCTAATCTTTCGCCAAAGAAGGCCTGATCTGCCAATTCTGACGGGGAATCCCTTATGTCCGGACAGTGGCTTGTTGCCCTCACTTTTATTGCTTATCTGGCATTGATCCTGGCTATCGGCGTCTACGCCTATCAGCGCACCAAGAATGCCAGCGATTATTTTCTCGGTGGCCGCTCGCTGCCGCCGGCGGTGGCGGCACTCAGTGCCGGCGCCTCGGATATGAGTGGCTGGTTACTCCTGGGGTTGCCCGGTGCCGCCTATGCCACCGGCCTGTCATCCGGCTGGATTGCCATCGGCCTGTTCAGCGGTATTCTGCTGAGCTGGGTTACCATGGCGCGACGCCTGCGTATCTATACCTACGCCCTGGACGATGCGCTGACGGTGCCCGCGTACCTGCACCGCCGCTTTAATCTCGGCCATCCGTACCTGCGCACGATCTGTGCAATTTTTATTTTGCTGTTTTTCCTTTTTTATGTGGCTTCCGGATTGATTGCCGGTGGCAAACTGTTTGAAACAGTTTTCGGTTGGGATTATCAGTGGGCGGTGGTGATCGGTGCTGCGGCAGTGATTTCCTATACCCTGTTTGGTGGTTTCCTCGCGGTTTCCTGGACCGATGTGTTTCAGGGGCTGTTGATGAGCCTGGCTCTGGTCATCGTGCCGGTGATGGTGATTGCCGATGAGGGCGGGCTGGGCAATGCCTGGGCGATGATGGAACAGCAGCATCCGGAGCTGATGCACTGGATGACGGACAATACCGGTACCGCGCTGTCGGTTGCCGCGATTCTCAGTTCGCTGGCGTGGGGGCTCGGCTACTTCGGACAACCGCACATTCTGGCGCGCTTCAAGGCGCTGCGGCATCCGGATGATGTGCCGGCAGCCGCTACGGTCGCGGCAGTCTGGTCGCTGGCGGGTTTCCTCGGCGCTATGTGTGTCGGCCTGTTCGGGCACCTGGAATTGACCCAGACGCTGCCGGACGGCGAGCGGATTTTCATGGCGCTGGTGGAAGCGCTGTTCCACCCGCTGGTGGCGGGTATCCTGCTGGCGGCCATCCTGTCAGCGATCATGAGTACCGCGGATTCCCAGTTGCTGGTTTCCTCCGCGGCCCTCGCGGAGGATATCTACCACGTGTGGATCGGCCGCGCGACCTCCTCCGAGAGTATGGTGCGGGTGGGGCGCTGGGCGGTGGTGGCACTCTCTCTGATTGCGGTGGGGGTGGCAATGGATCCTGAGTCCAAGGTGCTGGATGTGGTTGCCTACGCCTGGGCGGGGTTGGGCGCGGCCTTTGGCCCCGCCATCCTGATCAGCCTGTACTGGTCGCGTATGACCGGTGCCGCTGCCATTGCCGGTGTTGTGGTGGGCGGTCTCACGGTGGTGATCTGGAAGCAGCTGTCCGGCGGAATCTTTGACCTCTACGAGCTGCTGCCGGGCTTCTTGCTCTCTGCAACTGCTATTGTTTTAGTAAGTGCAGTGACGCATTGCCCCGAAGAAATATCAACGCGCCATCGTCAACTACTGGGGCAAAAGCATTAAATTACTCACTGCGCGTCGCGTATTTCTACGCGTGTGAACGGTGGTGCCCGCGGTTGGAGTAAGTGGAGTGATCGAAGTACACCTCGGTGATATCACTCGGTTGCATGTTGATGTGATCGTCAATGCAGCCAACCAGAGGCTCCTCGGCGGCGGTGGTGTGGATGGCGCCATACATCGGGCGGCAGGCCCGGAACTTCTGGACACCTGTCGCCATATCGGTGGCTGCCCAGTGGGCGAATTGCGCGCTACTCCCGGTTTCCGCCTGCCCGTCAAGCGTATCTACCACACCGTCGGCCCGGTCTGGCGCGGCGGTAACCTCGGCGAGCCGGAATTGCTTGCCAGTTGTTACCGCCATTGCCTGGCCCAGGCCCGGCGAGAAAATCACCATTCCATTGCGTTCCCCGCCATCAGTTGCGGGGTCTACGATTATCCCCCCGAGCTGGCTGTGGAAATTGCTGTTGAGCAGGTACAGCAACATCTGGAGCGCGAGGGCGGCCCCCACCACATCATTTTCTGTTGCATCGACGAGGGCATGGCCGAGCTCTACAAGTTGCAGCTGGACGCCTGCGTGCGACGATAACTTTGTTGTTATGACTGGTTAGTTCTGGCGAACTGTTGCGCTACTATCCCCATCGCGAGAATAAAAACGATAGATGAGGATGATTCCATGCGCACAGCAGAGCAGTGGTTCAGTGAATACGGTGAAAGCCACCAGAATGCCACCAACAAGGCCATCCACTGGGTGGCCGTTCCCGTTATCTATGCCACGGTGGTGGGGCTTCTGTGGTCGATTCCCCAGCCCCAGTGGATGGCCGAGGTCAGCTGGCTGAACTGGGCGGTGGTGGCTCTGATCCCCACACTTCTTTTCTATGTGGTGCTGTCGCTGCCGCTGGCACTGGGTATGGCCGCATTGTCTGCCCTGTGCCTGTGGGCCTGCAGTGCGCTGCAGGCTGCCGGGCAGAGTGTGCTGTGGTGGTCCGTGGGGGTATTTGTGGTGGCCTGGATCTTCCAGTTTATCGGCCACCACGTCGAGGGCAAAAAGCCGTCCTTTTTCAAAGACCTGCAATTCCTGCTGATCGGCCCGGCCTGGGTGATCGGCTTCCTGTACCGCAAGCTGGGGATGAAGTATTGAGTTTCTTTACCCGGGCCTTTTCCTGCTTTTGACTTCTCTATTCCGCTGGCTTGCCGTGGCCATGCTCAGGGGGTTGCGGTGACGGTGTGTCGGGAGATCCTGTTTCTCCCCGATGCACCTTCTCCCGCAGCCCCTGAATGATTTTGAAGAAAATCGGTACCAGCAGTGTGCCGGCGATACACGCCATAATGGTTCCCCCCATCACGGCTGTTCCGAGAGATATCCGGCTGGCGGCGCCGGCACCGGATGCGATCACCAGGGGTATGGTGCCCACCACAAACGACAGAGTCGTCATGATGACCGGGCGGAAACGCAATTTAGCCGCGGTAATCGTCGAATCGTGCAGCGACAGCCTTTCCACCTCGCGCTGCGTTTTGCCAAATTCCACGATCAGGATTGCAGTCTTCGCGGCCAGGGCGACCAGCAGTACCAGGCCAATCTGGCCGTACAGGCTGAGCGGTTCCCCGGTTATGATCAGTGCAGCAATGGCGCCGACGATGGCGATGGGCACCGAGAGAATAATCGCGAAGGGCGTCAAAAAGGATTCATACAGGGCCGCCAGGAACAGGAAGGTAAATATCAGGGACAGCGCCAGGGCAATGGTGGATGCATTGCCGGATTTTCGTTCCTCATAGCTGGAGTCGGACCAGTCGTACTTGAAGCCGGCGGGAAGCGTTTCTATCGCCACGCGCTCGAGTGCATCCATGGCATCGCCGGAGCTATAGCCCCCCGCGACATTCGGGCCTCCGCTGATTTTGGCCGCATCATAAGTGTTGTAGCGCTTGAGTGTCACCGCACCGAGCACCGGTTCTGTGCTCAGAATCGCTGGCAGCGGCACCGGTTCTCTCTTGTTATTGGTGATATAGATTTTCGTCAGGTCTGTTTCCTGCTGGCGGAATCTGGACTCGGCCTGCACCATGACCTTGAAGGTTTTGTTGTACAAATTGAAGTCGTTGACATAGATAGCGCCGAGTTGCGTTTGCAGAGTGAGGAAAATATCGCTGATTTTTATCCCCAGCGTCTTTGCTTTCACCCGGTCGATGTCCAGGCGGATCTGGGGCGAGCCGGCCTTGAAAATAGAGAACGCTCGGGCGATTTCCGGCTGCTCGGTGGCGGCGGCGGAGAAGTCCTGTACAACCTTGAATAGTTCCTGGGCGCCGACACCCTGAGTGTCCTCGAGCATAAAGGAAAACCCGGCCATGGCGCCGAGACCGGGAATCGCGGGCGCACCGAATACCAGTACCTCGGCCTCGGGCAGTCGGGCAAACTGTGCCTGGTATTTTTTCTGCAGCGCCTGCTGCGATAACTCGGGTGATTTGCGTTCATCCCAGGGCTTGAGCTTTGCGATTACCATGCCAGCGTTGGATTGCAGCATGGCGTTGAGCAGGCTGAACCCGTTGACCGACAGAACTTTGTCGACCGCAGGGTCCTCCATCAAAACCTCGTTGATCTCATCGATGACTTTCGCTGTGCGGTCCAGTGCCGCGGCTTCCGGCAGCTGGATATCGACCATGAAGAACCCCTTGTCTTCATCGGGGATAAAGCTCTTGGGAACAGATTGAAACAACAGGAACAGGCAGGCGAACAGTCCGGCAATGATGACCAGGCTCAGCAAAATATGGCTGGCGAGCCAGTTCACGATTTTGAGGTAACCGCCGGCGACCTTTTCAAATCCCCAGTTGAAACCGCGGATCACCGGATTGGGCTTGTGGTGACCCTCCTTCAGCACGGTCGAGCACAATGCTGGGCTCAGGGTCAGTGCATTGATCATGGAGATCAGGACGGAAACCGTGATCGTGGTGCCGAATTGCCCGAACATTCGACCGGTCATGCCGGGCAGTAACATCGTCGGCCCGAATACGGCGAGCAGGACCATCGAGGTCGCAACGATGGGGCCCGACACCTCCTTCATGGCTTTCGCCGTGGCGGCGCGCTTGTCCAGACCTTCATCGTGCATGATGCGCTCGACATCCTCGACGACGATGATGGCGTCGTCCACCACCACGCCGATGGCGAGGATCAGGCCGAACAGGGTCACCGTATTGATGGTCATGCCCATGGCATACAGGACGCCCAGGGTGCCGATAATCGACACCGGTACCGCCAGCGTCGGCACCAGTGCCGCGCGTACATTACCCAGGAACAGGTAGGTGACGATGATGACCAGGATGACGGTCATGATCAGGGTCATCACGGTTTCTTCCAGGGATACGGCAATAAACTCGGTGGTGTCGTGACCGATGACCGCTTCAACCCCTTCGGGAAAATACTGTGAAAGCTCCTCTACCTTGGCTTTGACATTGTCGGCGACTTCCAGCGCGTTCGCGTCCGACAATTTGTAAATCGCCAGCAGGACACCGGGGCCGTTGTTGTATTCGCCGTACCCCTTGTACACCTGGGCTCCAAGTTCCACCCGCGCAATATCCCTGACACGAACCACGCCACCTTTTTCATCGGCGCGCAGCACGATATCCCCGAACTCTTCCTCCGAATTCAGGCGACCTTTGGTGGTGAGCACATATTGGAATTGGGTGGACTCGGGCGATGGCGGTGAACCGAGCTGGCCTACCGCCGCCTGAATATTCTGCTCCTGAATCGCACCCAGGACTTCGGGCACCGAGATCTCCAGATTTGCCATTTTCACCGGATCGAGCCAGATCCGCATACCGTAATCCAGCGGGCCTATGATTTTCGCCTCGCCCACACCCGGTACACGCGCGAGTTCATTGAGCAGGTTCAATGAGGCAAAGTTGGACAGGAACACGCCGTCAAAGCGTTCGTCCGGGGAGAACAGGTTGACCACCATCAGCATGTCGGATGAGCGCTTGCGCACTTTGATACCGCGCTTCAGGACTTCCGGGGGCAGGGAAGGCTCCGCCAGGGCCACCCGGTTCTGCACGTCGACCTGCGCCATGTCGTCATCGGTATCCATGTCGAACGTCATGAACAGGGTATAGGTGCCATCGCTGCCGGAGTTAGAGGTCATGTACACCATGCCCTCGGCACCGTTTACCTGTTCCTCGATGGGTATGGCCACGGCGTTTTTCACCGTCTCGGCATCGGCACCGGGGTAGCTGGCGATGACGGAAATTTTTGGCGCGGCGATATCTGGATACTGATCCACCGGCATTACAAACGCAGCAAGTGCACCCATGAAAGTGATCAAAATGGCGATCACAAACGCGAAGCGCGGTCGTTTGATAAACAGGTGCGTATTCTCATTCACAGATCACTTTCCCGCGCTACTTGCCAGTTTCGTAGGGGGTGTAGACATCGCCAGGCTGGTTGCGCTGCCGCGCTTCCATGATCGACCTCTGGTACTCCCGGAATGCTTCGCGCTCGTTGCGCAGCTGATCGCGCAGGGAGTGGGGCGGCGGGCGCAGATTGCTGGGGACGGGGTTCTCAAGCTGCTTGATGTCAACTGGCGTCACTTCGACCACATCTCCGGGGCTGACTTTCTGCAGCCCCTCGATCAGTACCTGGTCTCCCACTTTTAGCCCCTGCCGCACCGCCCAGTTGGGGCCGATGCGCATGCCCACTTCGATGTTTGCCCGTTTGACTTTTTTTTCTTGGTCCAGCAGGTAGACGTAATGCCCCTGCTGATCCTGTGAGACGGCCTTCTGCGGAATGACGATGCGCTCTACTTCTTCCAGAAGTTTGCCATACAGGGTGACATTCTCTTCCGGAAGCAGCAGGCCGTCGGGATTGTGAAACAGAACCCGGGCGGCGACGGTACCGCGGGTGGCGGCGGCGGTGGCATCCCAGGAGAAAAACTCGCCGGTGAACGGATACACGGTGCCCCCCGGTAACTCGATATAGAGTTCCATATTCGGGATGGCGCGCCCCTGTTGCTCCAGTTTTTCCACGGCCGCGTAAAACTCGTTGTAGGCCTTTTGCCCGACATGGGCGAGCACATACACCGGGTCTATCTTGACCATCTGCGTGATCGGCACGGAGTTGGGAAGAATGAAGAAGTCGCCCACGGCGTAGTTGGGGTGCCCGACGCGCCCGGAAAATGGTGCGACGATGGAAGTATGAGAGAGGTCCTGTTGTGCCTGGTGCAGTGCCGTCTGGGCGGTGTTGAGCTTGGCTTCCGCCGCCTGCATGGCGGCCTTTGCGGTATCGAAGTCCTTCGCTGAGATATATCCCTGCGGACGCAGATTTTGTGCGCGGTCGAAGTTGGCCTTTGCTTCTTCGTAATTTGACATCGCTTCGGCGATGCTCGCCTCCGCGGTGGCTACCGCCGTCTCGAAGGGGTAGGGATCCAGCCTCACGAGCTCTTCGCCCTGCTCGAAATATTTACCGGGCTCGATGTTCTGGTAGAGGATTCTCGAGGCGACAATGGGGAAAATCTGTGCCGTCTCCACGGCTTCTATCACTGCCGGTACTTCAAAGCTGGGCCTGAAACTCACGCGCTTGGCCTCGACGACTTCCACTTTCTTCGGCGGCGGTGTCGGTTTGGCGGCTTCTTTGTCTCCACAGCCCAATGGCAGCAAGCAGGCCAGGAAAACAAGATTCTGCCAACGGAGGTGGTTACGTAGAGGCTGGT
The DNA here is from genome assembly GCF_913055755.1 of uncultured Microbulbifer sp. Lineage (GTDB taxonomy): Bacteria > Pseudomonadota > Gammaproteobacteria > Pseudomonadales > Cellvibrionaceae > Microbulbifer. The sequence goes on along the minus strand of NZ_CAJXKH010000098.1, from coordinate 4,062 downwards.
ACATCATTTCCCGCAACGTGAGTTCATAAACCTATCTCCCTTAATCGTAGAGGTCGCGGTGCCGGATGGTGGCAGGGCGGTCAATAGTTGGCGTGAATCTGCTTTTTCAGTGCGCTTAGCGGTTGTAGTGCACCGGTACCTCCAGGGTTTCCTTCACCTGTTCCATGACCACGTAACTGGTGCATTCCTGCACTTCCGGCAGGGTGAGCAGGGTCTCGCCATAGAACTTGCGGTAGGCGCTCATATCCGCCACCCGCGCCTTGATCAGGTAGTCGAAATTGCCCGAAACGAGGTAGCACTCCTGCACCTCGGGCAGCTCTGAGACCGCGCTGCGGAACTCCTCGAAGGCATCCTGGGCCGAGCGGTTGAGGCGGATCTGCACAAACACCACCAGGGCCGCGTCCAGGTATTCCGGGTTGATCAGCGCGGTGTAGCCCTGGATTACCCCATCCGACTCCATTTTCTTTACCCGCTCCACACAGGGGGTGGCGGTCAGCCCTACCTGGCGCGCCAGCTCCGCGTAGCTGGTACGGCCGTTTTTCTGTAATACCCGCAGGATGTTGCGGTCGATGGTGCTGAGCTCATTGGCGCGTCTTTTCATCGGTGATTCTCTATCTGAAAGTGGTGAGCTTCTGACCTCACAGTCTGTTGCAATCGAAACCCATCGGACACGAATCGGGCTTGCATTGGCTGTGGCACCAGAAGTGGTCTTCTCTGGATGAATAATGTGCAGAAATTCTGGATAACCAGTGGAATCCACTAATCCTAACTAAAAATTTGCAGAAAACAACTTTTTGAGCGGCCCTATACTAGCGGAAAGCCAAGAACAAAACGGGGCGTGATACCCGCGCTCACGGAGCTATTCGAGGAGAAAACGTTATGTTGATTGGTGTACCAAAAGAGATCAAAAACCACGAGTACCGTATCGGTCTGACCCCGGCCAGCGTTCGCGAGCTGATCGGCCACGGCCACGAGGTCATCGTGCAGAAAGACGGCGGTTCAGCCATCGGCTTTACCGACGAGATGTATGAGCAGGCGGGTGCCAAGATCATCGACACGCCGGAGGAAATCTTCGCCGCTGCCGACATGATCGTGAAGGTAAAAGAGCCCCAGCCCCACGAGTGCGAAATGCTGCGCCCGGGCCAACTGCTGTACACCTACCTGCACCTGGCGCCAGACCCCAAGCAGACCGAACTGCTGGTGAAGTCCGGTGCGACCTGTATCGCTTATGAAACCGTCACCGACCGCTTCGGCGGCCTGCCGCTGCTGGCGCCGATGTCGGAAGTCGCCGGCCGTATGTCCGTGCAGTGCGGCGCGCACCACCTGGAAAAAGCCCAGGGCGGCCTCGGTGTACTGCTGGGCGGTGTGCCCGGCGTAGCGCCGGCCAAGGTGCTGATTATCGGCGGCGGTGTTGTGGGTACGCAGGCGGCCAAGATGGCTCTGGGTATGGGCGCGGATGTAACCATTCTCGACCGCTCCCTGCCGCGTCTGCGTCAGCTGGACGATATCTTCGGTGGCGCTGTGCGCACCGAATACTCCACCAACGATGCAATCGAGAAGCACGCGCTGGAAGCGGACCTGGTTGTCGGCGCGGTGCTGATCCCGGGTGCCGCGGCACCGAAGCTGCTGACTCGCGACCATATCAGCCGTATGAAGAAAGGCGCGGTGGTAGTGGACGTGGCCATCGACCAGGGCGGTTGTTTCGAAACCTCCAAGGCGACCACCCACCAGGAGCCGACCTACGTGGTAGACGGCGTCGTGCACTACTGTGTGGCCAACATGCCCGGTGGTGTTGCCCGTACTTCCACCATGGCCCTGAACAACGCCACCCTGCCGTTCGCGGTAGCGCTGGCCAACAAGGGCGCCAAGCAGGCACTGCTGGACGACGCCAACCTGCTGGAAGGCCTGAACGTACACGCCGGTATGGTGACCTACAAGGCGGTCGCCGATGTACTGGGTTACGAGTACGTAGATCCGAAACTGGCACTGCAGAAGTCTGCGGTGGACTCCGGGGTAGCGGCCTGATTCAGGCCCTGCCAGGAGCACAGTCTCAACTTTGTTTTAGCTTAGTCAGTTCTCTTCTCGGGGCTGCCCCCAGCCCCGCTCTGTGAGACCCGGCAGTGTCTGACTGCCACTTGTAGCCGCGCTATTTAGCGCGGCTTTTTTATGGGCGGGTGTTATTCGGGGGCAGGGCAGGCGTATTCGGAGACGGTTACCTTGCCGGAAACAGGCGGCTGAGCAGCACCGGCAGGGCGGTTTCCACCCGCAGGATACGCGGGCCCAGGTGTACGGATTCGAAGCCCTGTTCCTGCAGTTTTTCCACTTCATAGGGGATAAAGCCGCCTTCCGGGCCCACCGCCAGTGTGGTCTGCTCGGCAATATCTACCGGGCAGCTCTGGTTGGTTACCGGGTGCGCTACCAGTTTGCGGGATTGCGCGGCGATTGCTGGCAGCTCGTCTTCCGCAAACGGTTTGAAACGCTTGCGCAGGATAATCTCCGGCATCGCCGTATCTACAGCCTGTTCCAGCCCCAGCACACACTGCTCGCGCAACTTGTCTTGCGCCAGCCAGGGGCTCTGCCAGAAAGACTTTTCCACCCGGTATGCATTGATCAGATAGAGCTTTTTCACGCCCAGCGCGGTCGCGTGCTGCACGGTGCGCTTCAGCATTTTTGGGCGGGGCAGCGCGAGTATCAGGGTCAGTGGCAGGGGCGGTGGCGGGGATTTGTGCAGGGATACCCGCAGGGTGACTTTGTCCCCGCTGCGCTCGAGTACTTCACCGCTACCGATATTGCCGTCCACCAGACCGACCTTGAGCGTGTCTCCGGTTTCTGCGCGGTGGACTTCCGCAATATGGGCCAGGCGGCGGCCGCGGAGGGCAACGGTATCCGGGCCGGTAAAATCACCGGGCTCCAGCAGAATCAGGTTCATGGTGCCGGGCCCTGAATTCAGCGCCTGGCGCGGGCGACGGCGCCCTTGCCGATGCCCTCGTAAGCGCGCACCTGGATCTCCCTGCCGGGGTTATCGGCGGCCAGGGTATCGGCAATGTACTGGGCCAGCTGTTCCACCGTGGTATCGCAGTCGAGTATTTCGCAGCGCCCTGCGGGCATGCTCAGGGTGAATGCGCCCTGGCGGGCCTCGTAGGCAAAGTGCAGTTGCCGGCCGTCCTGCCGCACCAGGTCTTCCCGGGTGCCCAGGTAAATGTCCGCCCAGCGCTTGGCCCACAGGGATTCCAGTGCACCGGAGCGCGCACCATCCATATCGATACGGATGCGGGAGCGGTGGCCGTGGGCGATGCGTTGGCAATTGCCGTCGTGCTTTTTCAGGCCGTGGCTGTAGTGGTAGTAAGGCGTGGCGATCTCTTCGCTCACGAACTCGAGAGCGAGCTGGTCGACACTGGTGGGGAATACCCCCGCCAGCTGCTGTACGCACCAGGCGGCGACGGATTCCGGCGAGATCTCCGCCACATCCACCAGCGCGAATGCCTGCTGCGGGCCGCTGACGGCGATCTTCTCGCCGCTGGCCAGGTCCCAGGTCAGCTCGAGTTTTTCCCCGGTCCGGGACAGTTGCAGGTGCGAGGCGCGGGTGGGCACCAGCAGGCGGTGATCCAGCTCGGTATCCAGCCAGTTGCGCAGAGTCTTCTTGACGATGCCGAAGTCACATACCATCCCCTGGTGGTCCAGGGCGCCATCCAGGGCGGCGTTGGCCAGCCAGGTTTCACCGACGATTCCGCGGTTGTGGTCGAGGTAGCTGAAGTCCACATTGGTGAGGCTGTCGACGAACAGGTGCATAGAGATTCCGACTGCAATTGAAAGGTCCGTCCCGGATGCGGGCGCCGCACAGTATAGCTATTTGGTCGCCGGAATTGTTATCTCATCGCCGCAGAACGACATCCGGCAACACCGATTTTCGCCAGGGGGTAGCACCTGGCGCGTTGAGTCTCTATAATCGCGCCCTCTTCGAGTGCAGACACTATCGCAGTGTCAGATCTGGTCGCTCGGAGCGTTGTGGCGGCCCTTCCGGTCTCCTCGCAATGATCAGCTGTGAACTCCGCCAGGCCCGGA
>NZ_CAJXKH010000097.1 GCF_913055755.1 uncultured Microbulbifer sp. | reverse complement strand
CGGTGCTGGAGCTTCGGCGCGAACACCGAGTCGGTGAACACCGCGAGCTTCTCGCCGGGCGTCAGGTCGACCTTCGGCTTCATCCCGGGGGTGATCAACACCATCCCATCGACCTCGCCCGGGTAGCTCGCGTCGTAGGCCATCACGTACTTGCCGCCCCAGGACAGCCCGATCAGGTAGATCTCGTCGGCCTTGTTGCGCTCGCGGACGATCCGGACCGCGCGGTGGATGTCGTCGACCAGGTGGGTGCCGCGTTCGACGTGGCCCGAGACGTAGCCGCGGTTCTCGCGGTTGATGCCGCTGCCGCGCCGGTCGATCGACACCACCGGGTAGCCGCGCTGCGCGAGCTGGCGGGCGGCCTCGTCGAACCACTCGGAGTGGCTCTCGATCCCGTGGAGGTAGAGGAAGCCGGCGCGGCGGGGATTCCGGCGCGACGCCCGGTGGACCACGTAGGCGAGCTGCCGGCCGTCGTGGGTCTCGAAGCGGCCGACCTCGTGGCCGCGCGTCCGCGCTTCGACCGCCCCGCTCGCGGGCCCGGGACCGGGTGGCGCGCCACATCGGGCCAGCAGCAGGGGAACGCAGAGCGCGGCAAGGCGGAAGCGGGCCTTCATCGGCCCGAGCCTAGGTCGCGACGGTGTGGCTGTCGATGACTCGGCGCCGCTTTCTGGTTGTGCCGACGCCCCCGGAGGGGTTTACGATCGCGGGGTGAAGTCCTTCCTCCTCCTGCTCCTCGCCTTTCTCTGCGTCCAGTGCGCCTCGATGAAGCCCGAGGGGGCCACCCCGGCCGAGCAGCGCGCCTTCATCGACGGCGAGGCCGAGCGGATCCTCGCGAAGCTGGCCGAGGAGGAGCCCGACTCGACCCGCGAGCTCGCCGCGGCCGAGGGCCACGCGGTGTTCCGCTACACCAGCGGCAAGATGCCGCTCATCCTCGGCGGACTCGGCGCCGGGTCCGGCTACGGGGTGGCGGTCGACGATGACCAGCGCACCTACATGAAGATCCAGAAGCTCAACTGGGGCTGGGGCATGGGGGTCAAGGAGAACGCCGTCGTCTTCATCTTCGACGACGCCGAGGTCTTCGAGAAGTTCCGGCGCGGCAAGTGGGACTCGGGCGCCGCCGCCGAGGCCACGGTCAAGGCCGACGAGCTCGGCGGCGGGATCGGCGCCTCCGCCACCCAGAAGGAGGGCTTCAAGGCCTACGAACTCTCCGAGTCCGGGCTGTCCTACGGCATCACCTACCGCACCCGGCGCTTCAGCCCCACCTCGAGCCTCAACCGCTGAGGGAAGGGCGCCGGGCCGGCTACCGGCCCCGGAACATCTCGTCGGGATCGAGGCCCAGCGGAGCCTTGCGCCATGCGTAGCCCTCGCTCCCGAGTGCGAAACCCTCGTCGAAGAGCCGCTGCATTCCCGCCGGGTCGAAGTCGACCGGATCGAGGGGGTTCGGCGAGTCGTCGGGGATCGACGCCAGGTTGAAGTCGACCCCGTAGCGACCGCACAGGACGTACATCCGGTAAAGGGCCGACTCCATGGTGATCGCGAACGCGTTCTCGATCGTCCGGGTCGCCAGGGCCAGGGTGCGGGGCCTGACGGTCGTCCGCGTCACCGCCTCCTGCGCCTTGCCGTTGCGGATGATGTAGAGCGCGGACTGCGGGGCCTTGGCGAGGATGCCGCTGCTGCGCAGGGCGTCGTCGAAGTCGAGCAGGAAGCCGCGGAAGAACACCTGCGCGTAGGTGCCGCCGTCGGAGTGCATCTCGTAGCGGGTCCCGCCCTCCATCTCGACCGGGAGGTAGACCGGCGGGAACAGCGCCGGGATCGCCGACGACGCCATCAGGATGTCGCCGTAGTGGCGGACCTTGTCGGGGCGCTCGCTGGCCGCGATCGCGCCCATGTCCCAGATGGTGAACTGCATCGTGTCCATGTTGGTGGTGCCCACGTAGAGGCGCCGGCCGGCACGATGGGCCCGGGCCACCGCCTCGAGCCCCTCCGCGGTGACGTAGCGCTCGATGGTCCTGCGGAGCGGCTCGGTGTCGCAGGACCCGCCGCGAAGCAGCGCGGCCACCGCTTGCCGCTTGCGATAGATGTCCTTGGTCGAGACCTCGGCGAAGATCGCGCGCAGTTGCGGGTCGTAGTCGGGCCCGAGGAAGGCCCAGGTCGCCTGCAGGCTGCCGGCGCTGACGCCCGTGACGACCTTGAACTCGGGCCGCTCGCCCGTTTCCGACCAGCCGCACAGCAGGCCGGCCCCGAAGGCGCCGTTCGAGCCGCCCCCCGACAAGGCCAGCAGCGGATAGCTCGACACCCCGTCGCCGTCGCGATCGTACACCACCGGGTCGGAACCCCACTGATAGCCGATACTCAAGCTCAGGAAGCTGTCCACACCACCTTCTTCCACTCCCTGAAAGCCGCGGGCATCGCCCCGCACCTGCCAGCGCGGGTGCAGGCGGTATTTGACCCCGGCACCGAAGTTGACCATGGTCTGGCGGTGGTGCCAGTCAAAGGCGACGTCGTTGGAATTTTCATTGACGCGAACCTCGCCGGCACCCACCACCACATAGGGCTGCCAGTCGTAATTGCCACAGAAGCGCCCGCCAAACTGGTACATCAGGTCCAGGTGGTAATTCTCCACGGTCACGTCCAGGTCGGTATCTTCCACGTTGACGCTGAAGGCATCGTAAACCCCTTCGATCGCCCAGCGGTCGGTGACGTTGTAGCCGAAACCAATACCACCCCCGGTGCTGTCTTCCAGCTCCAGCCCCCGGTACGGGGTACCGTCGAGGCGCGCTTTATCGAACCAGTAATAACCGCCATTCAGGTACAGGTTGAGGGCACCCTCCGGATCGGCGAGGGCAGGGGCGGCAGTGAGAGAGAAGAGGCTGCAAACAAGCAGCGCACGCAAGGCTTTTGGACTTGTTGTCATTGTGGCTCCGGAGCATCCTTTTACCGGCGGTAGAATGAAGATAGCACAGAGGATTGGGCGCAAATCCGATATCCGCTTGCGCCCGCTCTGTTTTATTTTTTCCGGTACAACAGGTCCCAGACTCCGTGCCCAAGCCGCTCGCCGCGACGCTCGAATTTGGTCTGCGGTCGAAACTCCGGGCGCGGGGCGTAGCTGCCGTTACCGGCGGTATTTTCCAGCAGTTCTTCGGCTTCCAGTACTTCCTGCATCTGCTCGGCGTAGTTTTCCCAGTCGGTGGCCATGTGCATCAGCCCGCCGGGCTTGAGTTTGCTGCACAGCAGTTTGACAAATTCCGGCTGCACGATACGGCGCTTGTGGTGTTTTTTCTTGTGCCACGGATCGGGAAAGTACAGCTGGAAACGGTCGAGGCTGGCGTCGGCGATACAGTCGTTCAGGACGTCGACGGCGTCGGCCATGTAGACCCGCAGGTTTTTCACTTCTTCCTTGCCGGCATTGTTGATCAGGCGACCAACACCCGGCGGATGCACTTCGATACCGATAAAGTCCTTGTCCTGTTCCTGCTCCGCCATCTGCAACAGTGAGTCGCCCATGCCGAATCCGATTTCCAGCACTACCGGCGCTTCGCGGCCGAACACTTCTTTCGGCTCGATACCGCCGTCATACAGCGACAGGCCGTAGGTGCCCCAGTAGTTATCGAAAGCGCGGCGCTGGCCCTCAGTCATACGACCCGCGCGGATCACGTAGCTGCGGATGGACTTCTTTTTGTATTCGGTGCGGTAGGGGAAGTCTTCTTCAGACTCTTCGCCAAGATTGTTTTTCGGTTCTTCTTGCATCTTTGTGTGGTACCTCTGGGCTCCGTAGCTTGTTTGGTGCTCCGTAGCTCGTACTGTGGCGGCCAAATACCGGGTATGGGTTTTCGGAACCGCTGTGAATACATCCCTGTAAGCTGCGTCGGCGCCGTCCATGGCGCCGACGCTTCCGAAAACCCATACCCGGCACTTGGCCTTCGATTTGTAGGTTTTTACTTCGTCCCGCCTAGCGGGTAATTACTTTGTGTAACCGAGTGAAGCGATAAATAAAGCGACCCAGCCGCCGATCATTAATGTGCCGCCCAGTGGGGTAATTGGACCAAGCCACCTGGGGCCTCCAAATGTGAGGCCGTAGAGACTGCCGGAAAAAAGCAGAATCCCAATGGCAATCAGCGCGCCACTCACAACCAGTGAAGTTTTTGCGCCGATTTGATGTATCAGGATAGCCACACCTATAAGGGCCAGTGCGTGAATCATCTGGTAGTGCACACCGGTTTTAAAAGCTTCCAGCAGGTTCTCCGCGACTTTGTTGCGCAGACCATGGGCGCCGAACGCACCGAGAATTACGCCAGTACCGCCGAAAAACGCGGCAAGCAACAAATACAATTTAGCCATCTTTATTCCTTTCTATCTGGCTTACGAAGCAACTCAGGTCAATGCGAAGGGGGAGCACTGGGTGCGGGTTTTCAGAAGCGTCGGCGACAGGACGTCGCCGCCGCAACGCCCAGGGATGGGTTTACAGTGGTTCTGAAAACCCGCACCCAGTGATCTCCCGCCACCAGACCGGCTTCTGAGCAAATACCACGAAACCCGATCAAACCCACATACGAAAAAACCGCGCCATAAGCGCGGTTCTCGAATCCGGTTGGTTCAGAAAGCCTATCAGGCCTCCATCGCCACCCGGACTTTTTTCATGGCGTTTTTCTCCAGCTGGCGGATACGCTCAGCGGAAACGCCGTACTTGTCGGCCAGCTCGTGCAGGGTGGCCTTGCTCTCGCTCAGCCAGCGCGCCTCGATGATATCGCGGCTGCGGTCGTCCAGCTGCTCCATCGCCGCCGACAGATTGTTCACACTGGTTTCCTGCCAGTTATCGTGCTCCAGCATGGTGGCCGGATCGTAACGGCGGTCTTCCAGGTAGTGCGCAGGGGCCTGCCAGGCGGAATCATCGTCGTCGTCCACACCGGCATCGAATGCCGCATCGTGGGCCGCCAGACGGCCTTCCATCTCGTGCACGTGCTGTACATCCACGTTCAGCTCTGCCGCCACGCGCTTGGCTTCATCGTTGGTCAGCCAAGCCAGCTTCTTCTTCTGGCCACGCAGGTTGAAGAACAGCTTGCGCTGCGCCTTGGTGGTCGCAATCTTCACAATGCGCCAGTTGCGCAGGATGAACTCGTGGATTTCCGCCTTGATCCAGTGCACCGCAAAGGACACCAGACGCACACCCTTTTCCGGGTTGAAACGCTTCACCGCCTTCATCAGGCCCACGTTACCTTCCTGAATCAGGTCACCCTGGTTCAGACCGTAGCCGGAGTAGGACTTGGCAATGTGCACAACAAAGCGCAGGTGAGACATGACCAACTGGCGGGCCGCCTCAAGATTTTCGTGATAGTAGAGATCTTCCGCCAGTTTCTTCTCTTCCTCGGCGGACAGGACCTCAAAGCCGCTGACTGTCTGGATATAGGCGTTCAGATTCGCGCCCGGAGACAGGGTATGGATCGGCTGCAGACTGGTTCCCATTCAGGATTCTCCTCGTAACTTCTATTGCCCCGCTTGGCACTTGCTGCCCGGACTCATTCATACCGGGACCAGTAGTTTGCGGCGGCTTGCTCCCTCCGGCCCTGAGCTGTACAGCTTTTGAGCGGCACCGAAAGTGCAAAGTTGGCCACAGTGTAGCACTCGCAACGGGAAATGGAACCCCGCCCGCGATCCACCGCCACACCGCGCCAGCCCTTGATTTACGGCAGGTTAGAGCAGTTATCCACAGGGGAAGTTCCACTGCAGGGGTGGGCTTTACGAAACTTGACGGACCGTATGGTCACAGAGTTTGTCATCTGGGGCACGGGGGAGGGGCTGAAGGTGTCGATAGCGGGTGCAGCTTTCTGAGACCTTCCGCGAGAGGGACCTCGCGGAAGAGCCCCCATGGATGGGTTTACGGCGTGTCTCAGAAAGCTGCACCCGCTAGCGGCACCGCCTCCGGACCACAACCGAAGTTACCGTGGCTGAATCGCAGAAATATGTCGCGCCACCGCCAGCCAGGCGCCGATCAGCCCCAGCAGGGCGGCGCCACCGGCCAGGCCAAGAAAATAGGTAATGCCCGGCCCATCGAGCCGGAAACCGCTGCCGTACAGGTTCGCCAGCCCGCTCACCGGCCCCGCCAGCAACCAGACCCCGACACTCACCAGCAGCCACGCAATCAACCCGCCCACCAGGCCGTACACCAGCCCCGTGTACAGGAACGGGCGGCGCACAAACGCATCCGTCGCGCCCACCAGCTTCACCACCAGAATTTCCTCACGGCGATTCTCGATGTGCAGGCGGATACTGTTCACCACCACCAGCAACACCCCCAGCGCCAGCAGGAACGCCAGGCCCGCACTCATCCGCCGCCCCAGCTCCGTCAGCTGCGCCAGCCGCTGTACCCAGGCCATATCCAGCACCACCGAATCCGTCAGCGCACTCTCCCGCAGCCGCGCCGCGAGAGACTCCAGCGCCGCACTGTCCGACCCCGCCGGGCGCACCAGCAGCACCGCCGGCAGCGGATTGCTCTCCATGCCCACCAGCGCATCGCCCAGACCGGACGCCTGCTGGAACTCCGCCAGCGCCTGCTCCGGAGAAATATACGTCACCCCCGCCACCAAGGGATCTGCGCGCAGCTGGTCCGCATAATCCATCACCACCGACTCTTTCGCGCGCTTGTGCAGGAACACCGAAATCTGCGGCTGGCCGTCCCAGCCCGCCACCGCACGCTGGAAGTTGGTCAGCCCCAACTGCAGCGCCGCCGGCAGCGCCAGGGCAATCGCGATCACCAGCGCCGTCATCCCGCTGGACATGGGCGCGGCAAAGAAACGCCGCCAGGACTCGCGCCACATCTCCCGGTGGTGGTCCAGCCAGCTGCGCAGCCGGTCGCCACCACTGGTGCGCGCGTGCACCGCACCTGCCGCGCGCTGGCGTTCCGCCACCGGGGTGGGCTGGGAAGAGGGATTAATACGCTGGTTCACGGCTCGGGTATCCGTCGTAGATCAGTTGTCCCTGCTGCAGGGTCAGCACCCGCTGGCGCATGCGCGCAATCAGCTCGAGGTCGTGGCTCGCGATCAGCACCGTGGTGCCCACCGCATTGAACTGGCGGAACAGCTGCATGATTTCTTCCGACAGCTTGGGGTCCAGGTTACCGGTAGGCTCATCCGCCACCAGCAGCGCCGGCTTGTTCACCACCGCGCGCGCAATACCCACCCGCTGCTGTTCACCACCGGAGAGCACGATCGGGTTCTGTTTTTCCTTGTGCAACAGCCCCACCTTGTCCAGCGCCGCACGCACCCGCCGGCCCACCTCGCGCTTGCTGCAACCGGCCACCGCCAGCGGCAGCGCCACGTTGTCGAACACGCTGCGGTCGAACAGCAGCTGGTGGTTCTGGAACACGATGCCGAGATTGCGGCGGTAGTAGGGGATCTGGCCGTTGCGCAGGCGGTTGAGGTTCTGACCGGCGACGATGATGCTGCCGCGGGTAGGGCGCTCGATGGCGGTAAGGAGTTTCAGCAGGGTGCTCTTGCCGGCGCCGGAATGGCCGGTAAGGAATACCATCTCCGCGCGCCCGATCTCCAGACTGACACGCCCCAGCGCGTCCTGCCCGGACTCGTAGCGTTTGTTGACGTTGTCGAACTTGATCATATACGCGCGTTTTTGTTGTTCTTAACTTCAGCAGTAGCACTTCGTTGTCGAGGCTACAGGACATTGCGCGAAGGCGCTGATACCGGGTACAGCTTTCTGAGACCTTCGAAAAAAGGGACTTTTTCGAAGAGCCCCCAGGGATGGGTTTACGGTGTGTCTCAGAAAGCTGTACCCGGTAGCAGCGCCGCCACCCAGCTATTCAACAACGCACCACAAACCCCAGGTAATCAGCCCTGAGCCCGATTAAACAGCGCAGCGACAAAATCTTTCGCCACAAATGGCTGCAGGTCTTCCGCCTGCTCCCCCACACCGATAAAGCGTACCGGAATCCCCAGCTTCTGCGCTAGCGCGAAAATCACCCCGCCCTTGGCGGTGCCGTCGAGTTTGGTCAGGGCGAGACCGGTGACACCGGCGGAATCCCGGAAGGTCTCGGCCTGGCTGAGCGCGTTCTGGCCGGTGCCGGCATCCAGTACCAGCAGCACCTCGTGAGGGGCGGTGTCGTCCAGCTTGCCCATCACCCGGCGCACCTTGGACAGCTCTTCCATCAGGTTGGCCTTGTTGTGCAGGCGCCCGGCGGTATCCGCAATCACCACATCCACCCCGCGGGACTGGGCGGACTGGATCGCATCGAAGATTACCGAGGCACTGTCGGCACCGGTGTGCTGGGCCACCACCGGCACATTGTGGCGCTGGCCCCATACCTGCAACTGCTCCACCGCCGCGGCGCGGAAGGTATCGCCGGCGGCCAGCATCACGGACTTGCCCTCGTTGAGGTAGCGGTGGGCCAGCTTGCCGATGGTGGTGGTCTTGCCGACGCCGTTGACGCCGACCACCAGAATGACAAACGGCTTCTTGCCCTGGTCGATGGCCAGCGGTGCCTCGACACTGCCCAGCAGGCCCGCCAGCTCTTCCTGCAGCGCGCGGTACAGGGCCTCGCCGTCGGCCAGTTCGCGGCGGGAAACGCGGTCGGTGAGGCGATCGATGATCTCGGTGGTGGCATCCACGCCCACGTCCGCCATCAGCAGCTGGGTCTCCAGCTCCTCCATCAGGTCTTCGTCGATCTCCTTGGCACCCAGGAACAGGTTGCCCATGCCCTCGGCAAACTGACTGCTGGTGCGCGAGAGGCCGCGGCGGATACGAGCGAAGAAGCCCTCCTTCTTCGGCTTGTCCTGCACCGGTACCGGTTCCGGCTCTGATTCAGATTCGGGTGCGGCAGGCTGGGGATCGAAGGCGGCTTCCGGCGCTTCTTCCACGGACAGGTGCTCCGCGGCCGGCGCTTCTTCGGGCTGGTCTTTTAGCGGGTGCTCGGGCACTGCCGCTTCCGCGCTGGCCGCCTGCTCGGAGGAGGGCTCGCCTGCGGGCTCTTCCCGCGATTCTTCCGCGGCGACTTCCTGACTCTCGGCGGACTCCGGGGCGGCCTCTTCGGCCTTGGGCTTCTTCTTGCGCAGGAAATCAAAAATCATGGTCGTGTAAAATCACCGGATGCTTGCGCCGGCCCAGCCGACGGCGAGAATTGGAAAGGCGCAGATTTTACACTGCCGCCGCCTTCACACACGAGTCCAAATACAGGGGATCCCTTGCCAAGACCACGCCGACCCAAGGCCCCGCGGGGCCAGACCGCACAGTCCAGCAGCCAGCTGCGCATCATTGGCGGCCGCTGGCGCGGGCGCAAGGTAGCCTTTGCCCCCATCGAAGGACTGCGGCCCACCGGGGACCGCCTGCGGGAAACGCTGTTCAACTGGCTGCAGTTCTACCTGCCCGGCGCCCGCTGCCTCGACCTGTTCGCCGGCTCCGGTGCCCTGGGCCTTGAGGCCCTGAGCCGCGGCGCCGGTGCGGTGGACTTTGTCGAGCTGGACCGCGGCGCAGCGCAGATTCTGCGCCAGCAGTTAAGTGTATTGCAGGCGGACAATGGCGAGGTGCACAACCTGCCCGCGGAGGTGTTCCTGGCACAGCCCACCGCGCCCTATGACCTGGTATTTGTGGACCCGCCTTTCGCCGCCAACCTGTGGGACAGCACCCTGAAACAGCTGTCCGCAGGCGGATTGCTCGGGGAAAACGCGCTGATCTACGTGGAAACCCCAAGGGGCACCAGCGTCGCAGTCCCCGAGGGCTGGCAGCTACAAAAGGAAAAACAGGCCGGACAGGTCTGCATGCGGCTGTTTTCCCTCTGAATCGCCGCAGATCCACGCATTTTTGAGCCGCGCGCCTAAATTGTTTAATATGCGCGTCCCCTCTGGCCTGCAAGGCGATTTGGCAAATGAAAAAAGTGGTTTACCCCGGCACCTTCGATCCCATTACCAACGGTCATATGGACCTGGTGGAGCGGGCCTGCCGTCTTTTTGACCATGTGGTGGTCGCCGTCGCCGCCAGCAGCCGCAAGAACCCGCTGTTTACCATGGAAGAGCGGGTAGAACTGGCCCAGCAGGAGCTGTCGCACCTGGACAATGTCGAGGTGATCGGCTTCGATATCCTGCTCGCGGATCTGGTGCGCCAGCTGGACGCCTACGGTGTAGTGCGCGGCCTGCGCGCGGTATCCGACTTCGAGTACGAGTTCCAGCTCGCCAATATGAACCGTCAGCTGGCACCGCAGATGGAAAGCCTGTTCCTGACCCCGGCGGAACACCTCTCGTATATTTCTTCCTCCCTGGTACGCGAGATCGCCTCCCTCGGCGGCGACGTCACCAAGTTCGTGCCCCCCGGCGTGCAGAAGGCGCTGCAAGAGAAGTTCAACCGCCAGACTCCCTGACGTCCATTCCTGCCTGCTCCCGCAGGTCTGATACACTCGGGCGATCCCAGTCACAGCCACCGGATCGCCCGTGTACAGAAAACTGCTTCTCTCCGCCGCCGTCTGTTTTTCCACCTCCGCCCTGTTTGCGGCCTCCAGCCTTGCGCTTGCTCCTCCGGGAGGGGCGCAACAGAAAGAGGTGCAGCCGGAGATCGCCACCGGGCGCACGGAAATCAAATCCGCCACTGCGGAAAAGTACATGGCGGTCACCGCCAACCCCCACGCTTCCGCAGCGGCGGAACAAATGCTCGCCAGAGGCGGCAGCGCGGTTGACGCCGCCATCGCCGCACAACTGGCATTGAGCCTGGTCGAGCCGCAGTCATCCGGCATCGGCGGCGGCGCCTTTATGCTCAGCTACCGCGCCGACGACAACAAACTCTATTCCTACGACGGCCGCGAAACCGCGCCCATGGCGGTGGACGAAAACTACTTTATGCGCGACGGCAAGCCGCGGGGCTTTCTCGACGCGGTGATCGGCGGCAGATCCGTGGGTGTCCCCGGCGTGCTGCGCATGCTGGAGCTCGCCCACAAGCGCGACGGCAAACTGCCGTGGAAGGATCTGTTCCAGCCGGCGATCCAGTTGGCGGAACAGGGCTTTGCCATCTCTCCGCGCCTGTACCAGCTGGCCGCGCAGCTGCCGCGGGTAGCGGTGCGCCCGGCCATCAGCGCCTATCTGTTCGGCGAAGACGGCAAGCCGCTGCCGGTGGGGCATACCCTGAAAAACCCGGAGTACGCCGCGACCCTGAAGCTGCTGGCGGAGCAGGGGGTGAAGCCTTTTTACGAGGGGGAAATTGCCGAGGCCATCGTCGCCGCGGTGCGCAACGACCCGGAGAACCCCGGTGTCATGACCCGCAAGGATCTCGCCGACTATCGCGCACAAGAACGCGAACCGGTGTGCGGTGATTTTCTGCAGTACCACTGGTGCGGCGCGCAGGCACCGTCCTCCGGTGGCACCACCGTGGGTGCCATGCTCGGCATGCTGCAGCACTTCCCGCTGGAACAATACGACGTGGGCAGCGCCGAGCTGACCCACCTGTTTGTGGAAGCCTCAGAGCTGGCGTTTGCCGATCGCAACACCTATTCCGCAGACCCGGACTTTGTCGCGGTACCCACCGCAGCCATGGTGGACCCGGAGTATCTCGCGGAACGGGCCAAGCTGATCGACCCGCAGCGGGCGCGCCCCGCAATTGCCGGCAACCCCCTGGGCTTTGCCAAAAATCGCCGCACCGCCATGTCCCCGGAACTGCCCAACACCAGTCACCTGTCCATTGTCGACCAGTACGGCAACGGCGTAAGCATGACCACCAGCATCGAAACCGGCTTCGGCTCGCGGCTTATGGTGAAGGGCTTCCTGCTGAACAACCAGCTCACCGACTTCTCCTTTGTACCCACCAACGCGGACAAGCAACTGGTGGCCAACCGGGTACAGCCCGGCAAGCGCCCGCGTTCATCCATGTCGCCCACCATCGTATTCAACAAGGACGGCAGCCTGCGCCTTCTGGTGGGCTCCCCCGGTGGCTCGCGCATCATCGATTACACCGCCCGCACCATCCTCTACCACCTGGTGAAGGGCATGCCCATCGCCGAGGCCATCGCCGTCGGCAATATCACCGCGATCGGCTATCAGGTGGAAGTGGAACCCGAGGCGCTGTCGCAAGCTGCGATGGAGAAGTTGCAGGCCATGGGCCACAAGGTGGTACGCAAGGATCTGAACAGCGGCATTCACGCCATTGCGCTGATCGACGGCAAACTGCTCGGCGGCGCGGACACCCGGCGCGAGGGGAGTGCGGTGGGGCGCTAACCTCTCACCCGGCCAGCTAGCGCTGGCAGCGGGGGCAAAAGAAGGTGTTTCGCTGGCCGATGATCTGCTCGCGGATGGTGCCGGGGCAGCGGGGGCAGGGCTGGCCAGCGCGGCCGTAGGCGTTCAGCTGCTGGGCGAAGTAGCCGGGCTTGCCGTCGCCGCCGACAAAGTCCTTGAGGGTGGTGCCGCCCTGTTCGATAGCGGCGGCGAGGACGGTTTTGATCGCTTCGACCAGCCGTTCGTACCGCGGGCGGGAGATCTTGCCGGCGGGGGTCTGCGGGCGAATGCCGGCCATAAACAGCGCTTCGCTGGCGTAGATATTGCCAACACCGACGACGATGCGGCCATCCATGATGAAGGCTTTGACCGGGGCTTTGCGGCCGCGGGAGGCGATATACAGGTAGTCGGCATTGAAGTCGTCGCTGAGGGGCTCCGGCCCCAGGTGGGCGATGAGTTCGTGTTCCGCCGGGTCTCCGGTGGTCCACAGCAGGGCACCGAAGCGGCGGGGATCGTGGAAGCGCAGGCGCTGGCCGCTATCTAGGACCCAGTCGATATGATCGTGTTTTTTCGGCGGCTCTGAGCCGTCTACGATGCGCAGGCTGCCGGACATGCCCAGGTGCCAGATGGCGGTGCCCTTGTCGGTTTCCACCAACAGGTATTTGGCGCGACGATCCAGGTGCTGAGTCCGCGCACCGCGGATCTTGTCGGCAAAGTCCGCATCCACCGGCCAGCGCAGGCTGTACTGGCGAATCTCACAGTCCTTTACCTTGCGGCCCTCCAGGTGGGGGGCCAAGCCGCGCTTGGTGGTTTCGACCTCTGGCAACTCAGGCATCTGTCAACTTCCGGGTACGCACTATTTGAGTCTTGTGGCGGCTCCGCTACCGGTATCCCTTTGCCAGACACGGGCTAGGCGCCCCCCCTCAACCCATCCATGGGGGCTCTGCACCGCCATCCATGGCGGTGAAGGTCTGGCAAAGGGATACCGGCATCGAAGCCTTCGCGTCAGAGTAGTTGGTTTCTATCAGACACAAAAAAGCCCGGATTCACCGGGCTTTTTCGCGAACTAGCAAGGCAATCAATTACTTGATTTTACCTTCCTTGTACATAACGTGCTTGCGAGCAACGGGATCGTACTTTTTGATCTCCATTTTCTCGGGCATGTTGCGCTTGTTCTTGTCAGTGGTGTAGAAGTGGCCGGTACCGGCGCTGGAATTCAGGCGAATCTTGTCACGCATTGTTCTGTCTCCAATCTGCAGTTAAGCAGTAATTAAACTTTCTCGCCGCGCTTGCGCAGCTCTGCCAGTACGGTATCGATACCTTTCTTATCGATAATACGCATACCTTTGGTAGATACGCGCAGCTTAACGAAGCGCTTCTCTGCTTCCACCCAGAAACGGTGGGACTGCAGGTTCGGCACGAAGCGACGCTTGGTGCGGTTTTTGGCGTGAGAAACGTTGTTTCCGGTTACCGGGCGCTTACCGGTTACCTGACATACCTTGGACATCTGATTGGCCTCTATAAAAACTCTCGAGCCCTCTGCGCTTGGGCGGGGCAGGACTAAATTCGGTATCCAGCGCGACCGCGGGATCTGTACAGAATCTGGCCCGGCCGCAAAGAGCGGCGTTTTATACCAGAACACCCATAGCGGGGCAAGTTTTGACCAATGTTTTTGCTGTCTGGGCGGCCATTTTTGGTCGGAAGGCCGATACCGTCTGCAAGTATATAAGGACTCAGGCGTCGCGCGGACGCTCTGCGAAGGTGCCGATGCCGGGTAAAGCCTTGTGAGACCTTCAAAAACAGGATGTTTTTGCAGAGCCCCCAGGGATGGGTTGAGGGGGGGGCGCCTAGCCCGTGTCTCACAAGGCTTTACCCGGTAGCGGCACCGCCACCAACGGCGCTACAGGGCTCCAGCGCTAAAGAAGCCCCTGCTCGGCAAAGGACCAGCCGCCACCTTCACCGACTATCAGGTGATCCAGCACCCGGATATCCACCAG
>NZ_CAJXKH010000096.1 GCF_913055755.1 uncultured Microbulbifer sp. | reverse complement strand
CCTCTTCAGCCAAGCTAGGCATTGATGCGCTGGGTTATGAAGAAGAACAAAAGAAAATCTACCTCGACGCCCTTGCCCAACCACAGGGCATGATACTGGTTACCGGACCCACTGGCTCCGGTAAAACCGTATCCCTATATACTGGCCTAAACATCCTCAATACCCCGGAGCGCAATATTTCCACCGCGGAAGACCCGGTAGAGATTAACCTTGAGGGCGTCAACCAGGTCAACGTCTCCAATAAGGTGGGATTGAACTTTGCCGAGGCCTTACGTTCGTTCCTGCGGCAAGACCCCGATATTGTGATGGTGGGGGAGATTCGAGACTTAGAGACCGCGGAAATTGCCATTAAGGCGGCCCAGACCGGGCACTTGGTGCTATCTACTCTGCATACCAATTCGGCGCCGGAGACCCTCACCCGCCTGATGAACATGGGGGTACCGACCTTTAACATCGCCACCTCGGTAAGCGTGATCATTGCACAGCGCTTGGCACGGCGGCTGTGTAGCGAGTGCAAAAAAACAGCCCAGCTGCCGGATGAGGTGATGAAGGAAGAAGGTTTTGATGCAGTCACCATTCCCCAAAGTGAGTGGCAAATTTACCAGCCTGTTGGTTGTGAGCACTGCAGCAATGGATACAAGGGGCGAGTAGGTGTGTATGAAGTGGTTCGCATCACCGATGGAATTTCACGCATTATAATGGAGGGCGGTAACTCTATCCAGATTGCGGACCAAGCAAGGAAAGAAGGCTTTAATAACCTACGCACCTCAGCATTGCGCAAGGTGGTGATGGGGATCACCAGCTTGGAAGAAGCTAACCGGGTCACTAAGGACTAAATTCGGACCTCGCTACCAATAGTTAACTAGCACACCTTTAAAAGTAAAAACTAAAGTACAGAAATAAAAAATTGGGAAAAACACCATGGCCAATGCCGCCACTGCAGTTACTTACATATATAAAGGCGTAGATGCCAAGGGCAACAAGGTTGAGGGTGAAATTAACAGTAATAGTCCTGCCCTGATCAAGGCCCAGCTACGCCGCCAGGGTATTATTGCAAACAAAGTGCAAAAAAAACCCAAACCGTTGTTCGGCGGCAGTAAAAAGGTCACCGCTGCCGATATCGCAGTATTTACTCGACAGATGGCGACCATGATGAAAGCCGGTGTACCACTGGTTCAAAGCTTCGAAATCGTTGCGGATGGCTTGGATAACGAAGGAGTGAAAGAACTGATATTAAAAATCCGCGATGACGTAGCATCGGGCACAGCGTTCGCCGATGCCTTGCGCAGGCACCCCTTACATTTCGACGACCTGTTCTGCAATTTGGTGGCATCCGGGGAGCAATCAGGCGCACTGGAAACCATGCTGGACCGGATCGCCACGTACAAGGAAAAGACGGAATCTCTCAAGAAAAAAATCAAAAAAGCCATGACTTACCCAATTGCGGTGATTGTGGTCGCGGTAGTAGTCACCGCAATTTTGCTGGTCAAAGTAGTGCCACAATTTGCGGAAACCTTCTCCAGCTTTGGTGCAGACCTGCCAGCATTCACCCTATTTGTACTGGGTATTTCCGAGTGGATGCAAGCTAACTGGTTCTATGCACTTTTAACATTAATAATCGGTATTGGCGGCACGCTGGAAGTCAAAAAACGCAATAAAAATGTTGCGAATTTTTTTGACAAACTAATGTTAAAACTGCCGATTCTGGGACAGATCACCTATAACTCGATAGCCGCGCGCTACGCAAGAACCCTCTCAACAACCTTTGCTGCAGGTGTGCCACTCATTGACGCGCTCAAGTCCGTCTCCGGTGCAACCGGTAATGTGGTATACGAAGAAGCTACCCTGAAAATTCGAGATGCAGTAGCCACTGGTATCCCGCTCAATATTGCCATGCGTAGTTCCAAACTTTACCCCACGATGCTGGTACAAATGACGGCTATTGGTGAAGAGTCTGGTGCACTGGATGAAATGTTGTCCAAGGCTGCTGACTTTTACGAAGAAGCAGTTGACAACATGGTGGATAATCTGACCACCTTGATGGAACCCATGATCATGGCTGTCCTAGGCGTCCTTGTAGGCGGGCTTATGATTGCCATGTACCTCCCCATCTTCCAGCTTGGCCAGGTTGTTTAAAACTCAAAAATAATGCTCGACACTTTGATTTCTCAACAAGCGCTGCTGCTAAGCAGCGCTTTTATTTTAGGCCTGCTAATCGGCAGTTTCCTTAACGTAGTCATTTACCGCCTCCCCGTCATGATGGAACGGGAATACCAGCGGGATTTCTTGAGTTACTTCGGTTATATCAGATTGGTGATCGCTACGCTGCCAGTGTTGATAAAAGAAGAGAACCGGCAAGCAGCACTTGAAGGTATTTCCGGAGCCCGAGAAGATGACAGGTCGGCGCCAGAGGATGAGACCTTCAACCTGGTCCTACCCCACTCCCACTGCCCCAAGTGCGAGACCATCATCAAGCCCTGGCAGAATATCCCAATCGTCAGCTACCTGCTGCTGGGCGGTAAGTGCGGCAACTGTGGCACGCCGATCTCCAAGCGCTATCCGTTGGTGGAACTGGCCACCGGAATCCTGACCGCCATCGTTGTGTGGCAACTGGGCTTTACCTGGCAGGCGCTGGCCGGGGTGTTCTTTACCTGGGCGCTGGTGGCGCTGACCGGGATCGATTTCGACAAGCAGTTGCTGCCGGACAATATCACCTTGCCGCTGCTATGGGCCGGACTGCTGATCAACATCTGGGGCGTGTTTGCGCCGCTGCAGGATGCGGTGATCGGGGCCATTGCGGGCTATCTGGCGCTGTGGGGTGTGTTCCATCTCTTCAAGCTGGTTACCGGCAAGGAAGGTATGGGGGCCGGGGATTTCAAGATTCTGGCGGCCATCGGCGCCTGGTTTGGCTGGCAGGTGTTGCCGCTGGTAATTCTGCTGTCTGCGGCCGTCGGCGCGCTGGTAGGTATTTTGTGGACGCTGATTTCCGGGCGCGACAAGAACCTGCCTATCGCTTTTGGCCCTTACCTCGCCGGTGCGGCGTGGATTGCGATGCTGTGGGGTGAGCAAATTATGGGCTGGTATTTCCGTATATCCGGGCTGAGCAGCTGACCTCATGTTTACGGTCGGGCTCACTGGCGGTATCGGTAGCGGCAAGTCTGCAGCGGCAGCGCGCTTCCGACACCACGGGGTAAATGTGGTGGATGCGGACTGGGCGGCGCGGGTTGTGGTGGAGCCGGGGCGGCCGGCGCTTGTGGAGATTGCGGCGCACTTTGGTGCGCATGTGATCCAGACGGATGGTTCGCTGGACCGGGCGGCGCTGCGCAAGCTGGTGTTTGATAACCCGGAAGAGCGAATCTGGCTGGAAAAGTTGACCCACCCGCTTATTCGACAGGAAATTATTTCCTCTCTGGGGCGAAGCGGCGAAACACATTCCGCTCCCTATGCAATTCTTGAGTCTCCTTTGTTAATTGAGTCGGGGCAGTATCAGCTGGTGCAGCGGGTCTGTGTGGTGGATCTGCCGGAGGCAATGCAGCTGGAGCGGGCCAGTGCGCGGGATGCGAATACGCTGGAGCAGATCCGCAAGATTATGGCGGCGCAGCTGCCTCGGGCGGAGCGATGTGCAAAGGCGGACGATATTCTGGATAATAGCGGCTCGCTGGATTCACTCAACGCGCAGGTGGATGCACTTCATCAGAAGTACATGCAGCTGGCCGCTCAATCTCGATAGTTGTTATTTATGTCTGACCGCGCAACCCCCGAAACACCAACTGTTGCCTGCCCTACCTGTAAAAAACCCACGGAGTGGAGCACCAAGAACCCCTACCGGCCGTTCTGTTCCGAGCGGTGTAAGTTGATTGACCTGGGGGAATGGGCCAGTGAGGGGCACAAGATTCCGGGACAGCCGGTGTTCGATGATGTGATGAGTGAGGATCTGGATCCTTCCAAGACCCGCCACTAAACATCCCCCCTTCCCCAAGTTTGCGCCAGCGGCCGGTCGGCATCTCTTATGCCCATTTAGCGGTTGTTGGCAATGGCAATTGGCTCAGAATTGCAGTTGGGAGTTTTTTCAATCTCCACATAAGCGGGGCCAATCGCCAGGCAACCGGGTAGTGGGTGGGGCTGAATGCGTTGATCAATAAATGCGGCTACATCTTCTTTTGGGGCGCGATGGTCTCCGCCCTGACGGGGCTGGTTCTCGTCGGTGTAGCCTTTACCACTCCACATATACAGGGTGTGTTTAGCTTCTTTCACCAAAGTGTCTGTACAGTTGACGAACGGATAATGACCTTCAGGGTTTGCAATGGAAGCCTTTTCAAGGCTCGCGGACTCCGATAGCTCCACCACCACAGTTTCCATGATCTTTTCCATCAAGTCTCGGTAGTTGTCGATAGGTGAGCGTTGCTCGCGAAAGGGATTCCCTGCATTGCGCAGCCAGCGGTTCACATAAAAATGCACCATCAGGCAATATTGGTGACCTATAGGTGTCAGCCAATAGAACTCAGCCGGTCTATTGCATAGGGGTTGGGCTTCAAAGTAGATCCACTCACAACCGTTGTTCCGCTCTAACCACTGAGTGTTCAGGGGAGACAGGCTATTAGGCCAGCGGTAACTTGTCAGGTCAAAAGGGTTTCGATCTTCGGCGTGGCCTTCATGATACTGCCCCAAGTCGCTACTCGTGTGTATCCCTCTGACCAGCTCCACCATCTCAGAGCGTTGGAACAGGCTCCGGTTTACCGGCATATCACGGACATCCAAAACACTCGCCGTGGCAACCAAATTCCCAATAGTTTCTCCATCCAGTATCGGCCGACCAGTAAAATTCCAGCCATTTCGCCAAATCAAGGCTCTGTATAAGTCCTGCTTTTTATTTTTATCTTGACCACCAAATAACTCATAAATTTGAGGGTCGCTCAGATCAAACTCATCTGGCACCGAATCAGGATCTATTCCATCGGGAATTGGAGGGCGGATTGGTGGAGTTTTAAGCTGGACGTGAGTCCCGGATAGGTACTTATCTACGTTGTATAAGCGACGCCAGCTTGGCCCCTTGGGGTGTTTTTCATTCCCGAAAAGCATATTGTCACCTATTTAATTATGTTTACGTAGGCGAGCCAGCCAGCTGCCTAATTGCTGTCCCGGATTTTTAAAATAATCATCCCTAGCTGACGGCAACGATGCAATGAGTATACTCGCGCCGAGCAATGCCAAACTCATGGGAACTCCAGCAGTGGAAATAATTGCAGTCGCGGCACCAGAGACGACGAGACCTTTGGTGCCAGCCTGCCATAACAGATCGCCAGCCGTTCCAAACTTTTCATCGGCGTTTGATCTATGACGAAATTCGTCAACCAGACACAGAAGTGGAGCTACGCCTAAATGTGTTCCCCCTACCAGTTGTGCGGGACCGGGGGCTGTGTTGTGCCAGCTGGAGTCATAAGTATCCATATTGAGGGTATGTCTCATACGATCAGCGACCACATGGCTTGAGGCCGCATCACTCAGAAATATCTTCTGTTTCCGCTGGAGATCAATCCTCTGAGTTGTAAGCTGACGCATTGCTTCGGTAAGCACCCAGGCTCCATCCTTATGAGCAGTCCACTCTATATATAACCCTTTCTGATAAGCCTCCAGCATATGCTGCGCAAGTATTCTGGATGCTACACGCTGTTCATCCGTTCCATTCAGGCCCAGGGACTTGATAGAAACCCATTCGGCTCCTATTGCGCTATTAGTCGATGGTACATACAGCAATTGAAAGCCAGAATTCTGAAGGCTAGCTGCCTTCCCTTTGTCGCCGCGACTTATGTGCTTACTTAGCGTATCGGCAGCATATTTAAGCTGCCGACTGTGCCCGTTTACACCAACTTTGACAGGACTCTCTTTATTTCCTTTCTGAGCCGGAGAAGCTGTTAATGTGGTGCGAGGTTCCTTCTCTTCAGGTATCCAGCCAACTTGTTGGTCGAATTTTATTCTCCAAAGTGCAGAACGTCTTTCTTCTCTCGCATCTTCTTTAGCCATACGGATATCCACAATCTCCACATCCGTCTGACAGTGCCCATAATAACTATTCAGCTCATACTCGATTTCAAACCCACCGGCCACCAGCAGGCGTCGGGTCGGCTGGTTGGGTTTCAGCATGCTATTGACGGGGCTGGCGGGGCCGCGGAGGCTGTCTACCGCTTTCAGCAGGGTCTGGGCGTGATAGCCTTCGCTGCTTTGTTGGGTGCTTAACTGACGGAAGTTATCCAGTAATTGCTGGTGGCTAGCATTCGCGAAGATTGCGCGACCGGAGGTGCGGCTACCCCAAGCCTGCAGAGCACTGGATGACTGAACAGGAGGGAGGGCGGATGGTAGTTGTCCCATGGCAAATTCCTTCTGCGGACGGGTTTTCCCAAAATATTGAGTCGGTAAAACCGATAGCTACAGAAGGTTATCAAAGGCCCCGAGACGCCGGCAAAAATAGTTGGTGTACGGTAGTCCAAGGTAGCAGCTAGTCTGCCAACCAGAGTCTCGCTTTCAAGCCCCATTTTGAAGTCATTCCGGACGTCACCGCACTCACCTTCCCTTCCCGATCAACAATCACAATGGTTGGGGTCACTTTGAGCCCCCAGCTGCTGCTGATTGCACCAGAAGGATCATTGATGGTGCTGAAGTTCAGTTCGTGTTTCTGCTGGTAAGCGGCTACTTCGTCGTCGCTGCCCGATTGCAGGGCGACGGTGATGACCTGGTGCTCCGCGGCGAGATCGGATACTGCCGGGGAGACGGCGCGGCAGTAGCCGCACCAGGTGGCCCAGAAGTAGATCAATACCGGGCCGTTTTCGGTCATCGATAGCAGGTCGACCGGCTTTCCGCTGATGTCGGTGTTCTGGATGGGCAGCGCTTCGCCCTTGGGCATATTGCGGCTGTGGTACCAGGACACGGCGCTGACCACCAGAATGGCCAGCAGTATAAATTTGGTGAGTGACCACAATCCCCGTTTGATATTCACGGCTGCGCTACCTCGCCCAGTTTTTCCATTGCCATTACCTCGATGGCGCCGTCCCGGTAACGCCACTGCAGGTTGAATCCGCACAGTTCCATACCGTAAATACGTTCCGGGTCTGGCTGCTGGTAGGCGGGTTTGGGGTCCTGGCCGAGTACCTGTTGAATCAGCGCTTCGAGATCGGTGCCCCAATCGTCTCGGTAGCCTCTGGCGATAGCCAGTACCGCCTCGGGGATTTTTACCGGGGTTGCGGCCGGGGCCTGTTCGGCGAATTCGCTGCTGGCTCCCTGGATGGCGTCGGCGTATGGAATATAGGGTTTGATATCCAGTACCGGCGTGCCGTCGAGCAGGTCGGCGCCGGCGACGATCAGTTCCACTTTGGGGTGTGTGCGCACTTCGATCAGGCGCACTACGGAAAGGCCAATATTGTTGGGGCGGAACGGGGAACGGGTGGCGAGGACGCCGAGTTTTTTATTGCCGCCGAGGCGCGGGGGACGCACTTTGTGGGACCACTGGCCGGCGACCTGGTGGAACTGGAAGATCACCCACAGGTGGCTGTTCTGTTCGAGGCCGGCGACGGCATCGGGGGTATTCAGCGGCGGCAGCAGCTCGATGGCTGCGCGGCTGGCATCCGCCAGCAGGGGCTGGCGGGGGATGCCGAACTTTTCCGTAAAGCAGGAGTGGACGGTGGCGATGGGCTCTATGTTCAAATGCCACCCATACAGAGATATTTGACTTCCAGGTAGTCGTCGATGCCGTATTTGGAGCCTTCGCGGCCGCTACCGGATTCCTTTACGCCGCCGAACGGGGCCATTTCGTTGGAGATGATGCCTTCGTTGATGCCCACCATGCCGTATTCCAGGCCCTCGGCGACGCGCCAGATGCGGCCGATATCGCGGGAATAGAAGTAGGAGGCGAGGCCGAACTCGGTGTCGTTGGCCATGCGGATAACTTCTTCTTCACTGGAGAATTTGAACAGCGGTGCGACCGGGCCGAAGATTTCTTCTTTGAACAGGCGCATATTGTCGTCGGCGTTGGCCAGTACCACCGGGGTAAAGAAGCACTCACCCATGTCGCTGGGCCCGCCCTCATTCATGGCCTTGGCGCCCTTGCTGACCGCGTCTTTCACCAGTTCCTTGACGTCCGCTACCGCACCCGGGTTGATCATGGGGCCGACTTCTACCCCGGCTTCCGCGCCGTTGCCCATTTTCAGGGCGGTGACGGCTTCGGTGAATTTCTTGGCGAAGGCATCGTAGATCCCTTCCTGCACGAAGATGCGGTTGGCGCACACGCAGGTCTGGCCGGCGTTGCGGTATTTGCAGATGATCGCGCCTTTGACGGCTTCGTCGATATCGGCATCGTCGAACACGATAAACGGTGCGTTGCCGCCGAGCTCCATGGAGGTTTTCTTCATGGTCTCGGCGCACTGGGCTTCCAGTTGCTTGCCGACGGCGGTGGAGCCGGTAAAGGTGAATTTGCGCACCAGCGGGTTGCCGGTCATTTCCTTGCCGATTTCCCGGGAGCTTTTGCCCACGACGACGTTGAATACGCCCCTGGGCACGCCGGCCTGCTCTGCCAGGACCGCCATGGCCAGTGCGGAGAGCGGGGTTTCCGACGCGGGTTTGGAGATGAAGGTGCAGCCTGCGGCCAGTGCGGGGGCGACCTTGCGCGCGATCATGGCGCTGGGGAAGTTCCACGGGGTGATGGAGGCGGTGACGCCCACGGGCTGTTTGATGACGACGATGCGTTTGTCTTTGGACGGCGGTGCAATCACATCGCCGTAGGCGCGCTTGGCTTCTTCGCTGAACCATTCGAGGTAGTTGGCGCCGTAGACGATTTCGGTCTTGGCTTCGGCGAGGGGTTTGCCCTGCTCGGCGGTAAGGATTTTTGCCAGGTCGTCGGCGTTGTCGATGATGAGGTTGTACCAGTCCCGCAGGACTTTTGCGCGCTCTTTGACGGTGAGATCGCGCCACCCGGCCCAGGCTTTATCGGCGGCTTCGATGGCGCGGCGGGTTTCATCGGCGCCGCAGCTGGCGATGGTGGCGATGGTTTCGCCGGTGGCGGGGTTGGTGACGTCCAGTGTGTTGCCGGAGTCGGCGTCTACCCACTCACCGTTGATGTAGGACTGTTTGCGCAGCAGGTCGGGATTGTTGAGGTTTAGCATCGTTTTCTATCCTTGTAATTGCCGGCTGGTGCGGTGGCGGTCCCGCTAGCGGGTGGTCTCTTGCGAGACACGCCGTGAACCCATCCATGGGGGCTCTTCGAAAACATCCCTGTTTTCGAAGGTCTCGCAAGAGACCACCCGCTATCGGAACCTTCGCTTTAAGGTTCAGTGTTCGCTAGTTTAGCCTTACGCGGAATTTACCGCCTTTACCTTATGGGTATTGCGACGCCCCTGCTCTACTTCAACCCCGCTTACTTTTTCTTCTTCACAAACTTCATCAGGCGGCGTTTTTTCGCTTTCTGGCGGTCGCTGAGTTTGTTCTTTTTACCCGCGTAGGGGTTTTTGCCGGTACGGAATTCAATTTTTACCGGGGTGCCGTGCAGGTCCAGGGCTTTGCGGTAGGTCTTTTCCAGGTAGCGCACGTAGTGGTTTGGCACTTCTGCGGTCTGGTTGCCGTGGATCACGATTACCGGCGGGTTCTGGCCGCCGGCGTGGGCGTAGCGCAGTTTGATGCGGTGGCCGTTGACCAGCGGGGGTTGGTGCTCGCTTACCGCCCACTCGAGGATTCGCGTGAGGTGGTTGGTGGAGAGTTTGTCGGTGGCGGACTGGTAGGCGGATTCGATGGACTCATAGAGGTTGCCCACGCCGGTGCCGTGCAGTGCGGAAATGAAGTGGATGTCCGCAAAGTCCACGAAGCGCAGGCGGCGTTCCAGTTCGGTTTTGACGAAGTCGCGGTGGTCGGGGTCGAGGCCGTCCCATTTGTTGAGGGCTACCACCAGTGCGCGGCCGGCCTGGATGACGCTGCCCATCAGGTGCAGGTCCTGGTCGACGAGGCCTTCGCTGGCGTCGATCACCAGCACCACGACGTTGGCGTCTTCCACTGCCTGCAGGGTTTTGACGATGGAGAATTTCTCCACCGATTCTTTGACGTTCTTGCGGCGGCGGATGCCGGCGGTGTCGATGATGGTGTACGGCTTTTCGTCGCGGGTGTAGTT
This sequence comes from uncultured Microbulbifer sp., assembly GCF_913055755.1. Lineage (GTDB taxonomy): Bacteria > Pseudomonadota > Gammaproteobacteria > Pseudomonadales > Cellvibrionaceae > Microbulbifer. Next base: position 4,171 of record NZ_CAJXKH010000096.1, on the reverse strand, counting down.
GATATACACGCTGTCGCGGGTGGTGCCGGGCTGGTCGAATACCACCACGCGGTCTTCACCCAGCAGGCGGTTGACCAGGGTGGATTTGCCCACGTTGGGGCGGCCTACGATGCCGATCTTGATGCCGGTGGCTTCTTCCTCGACTTCTTCGGCTTCCGGTTCCGGCAGCCCTTCGATCAGGCGCTCCATCAGTGAGCGCACGCCGCGGCCGTGGGTGGCGGTGGTGGGGAAGAGTTCGCCGATGCCGAGTTCGTAAAACGGCGCCAGGGCGATGTCCGGGTTGACGCCGTCGACCTTGTTGGCCACCAGCAGGGTGGGTTTGGAGCGGGTGCGCAGGCGCTCGGCGATCATGTCGTCCGCGGGGGTCAGGCCGGCGCGGCAGTCGACCATAAACAGGACGAAGTCCGCCTCTTCGATGGCCTGCATGGACTGCTGCGCCATGGCGGCGTCGATGCCCTCTTCGTCACCGGTGATACCGCCGGTATCCACCAGAATCATTTTGCGCCCTTCAAATTCCGCTTCGCCGTACTTGCGGTCGCGGGTGAGGCCGGCGTAGTTGGCCACGAGGGCGTCCCGGCTTTTGGTAAGCCGGTTGAACAGGGTGGATTTACCCACGTTGGGGCGCCCGACGAGGGCGATTACAGGCAACATATTTGCTATCTACTCAAAACTGGCCGTTTGCCAGAAATACAAACGCCCGCAGACTGCGGGCGAAGGCTACCAAGAAGCGACGGCGGCGCCAGGCGCCCCGCCCTCTTCGATCAATTTACTGCAGGCGCTCCAGGCGTAGGGCTACCAGCTCGCCGTCATCGGACAGCGCAAACAGCAGGTCGCCATCCGCCAGCAGCGGGATGCGGATTGGATCGCGGTCGATCCGCTCGCGCCCCACGAAGCGTCCGGTGGACGGGTCCAGGGCGTGCAGGTATCCGTCGAGGTCGCCCACGACCACGACATCGCCAAAGTAGGCGGGGCCGTTCAGTTGCCGACGCAGCAGTTCACTGTTGCTCCACTCGATCTGCCCGTTACCCACATTGTAGGCGTGCACACTGCCGTCGGCGCCGCTCAGGAAAACCAGGCCGGCACCCACCGCCACATTGTGGTTGGTGGAGGCGTCGCGGGCCCACAGGCCGCGGCCATCTTCCCGGGACAGGGCGACAACCCGGCCCTGGTAACTGGCGGCGAACACCAGTTCACCGCGCACTACCGGCGCGCCGTCGATATCCACTACCCGCTCCAGCTCGGCGGACCCCTGGGGAATGGCCACGCGCTGTTCCCAGCGGGTAACACCGTCGGTGGCGCCGAGCGCAACCAGTTTGCCGTTGTCGAGGCCGGCGAATACCACACCGCCGGAAATTACCGGGCTGGAGGTACCGCGCAGGGTCAACACAGGCAGTGCGGTATTGTGGCGCCAGCGCTGCTCGCCGGTGGCCGCATCCAGACCCAGCAGTTTGCCGTCCACGGTCTGTACCACCACCATGCCGGCGCCGACCGCCGGGGTGGCGACCACTTCGCCGCTCAGCTGAGTGGTCCAGCGCTGGCTGCCGTCTTCCAGATTCAGGGCCACGATGCGACCGCGGTAATCCGCCACAACCGCCAGTCCCTGACCGACGCCGACACCGCCGCTGATGGACTGGTCGAGATCCACTTTCCAGAAGCGTTTGCCGGTGGCGCGCTCGAAGGCGAACACGTCGCCGTCGCTGTTGGCGGCAACTACTTTGCCGTCGATGATGCCCGGCTTGAGCATGGCGTAACGCAGGGCGTCGATATCACCAATATTTTTTGACCAGACTTCGCGCAGCCTTACGGATTCGGAGATTTCCGTCAGCTCCACCGGGTCGGTGTCTTCCTTCTCGTCGTTGGAGGCACAGGCGCCCAGCCCCAGGGTCAGGGCCGCCAGCAGTGCCAGCGCAACATTCCGGTTCAGCGCTTTCAGGGTCAAAATCATTGCGCGTCGCTCTCCTTATCGGATTCCGCCGGTGCAGAATCTTCCGCGTCAGTTTTTTCTTCGGATTCGCTGGCCTGTTCGCCTTCGCCCAGTTTTGCCAGTTTCAGTTCCAGCAGCTGGCCGATGCTGCCCTGCTCCGGCAGCAGCTGCGCGCGGGCTTCCTCGTAGGCCTTGCGCGCACCTTCTTCATCCCCCTGCTGCAGCAGGATATCGCCGCGGGTTTCCGCATACAGTGCGGCGAATTCGCTGGGCACGCTGCCGCTTACCAGCGCCAGTGCTTCTTTCTCTTCACCGCGCGCGGCTTTCACCGACGCCAGACGGCGCTTGGCCACATACTTGAGGGCGTCATCGTCGGCGTTGTCCAGTACCCACTGCAGTTCTTTGGCCGCGGTTTCCAGGTCGTTGGTTTCCGCCGCCAGGGCTGCCAGGCGCATGGAAGCCTGGGCGGCGTAGATGCGCTTGGAATATTCGTCCTTCAGTTCGCGACCGAGGGATTTGGCGGTGGTCAGCTGCTTGTTGTCGGGCTGGCCTTCATTGGCGGACAGCGCTGCGACAAAGTTCTGGTATACGTTGGAGGCGGCTTCCGCTTCGCTGCGCTCCTTGCCCTGCCACCACTGCCAGCCGAAATAGGCCGCCAGCGCCAGTACCACGCCGGTCACAATGCCGCTGCCGTTTTCTTTCCACCAGCGCTTCAGCGATTCAATCTGTTCTTCTTCGGTCAAATGGTCAGCCATTTTGTTATTCGCCTTATTCTAAAAATCAAAACTTCTAATTCGGTATGGCGAGTGCGATCGCACCCGCCAGTATTCTCAACGCCGGGAATCAACCGCCGGCTCAGGCCTGCAGAATCTTCGCCAGCTCGGCAACGGCCACGGTCTGCTGTTCCGCTTCTGCGCGCAGGGGTTTTACCGTCACCTGCCCCGCTGCCGCTTCGTCCTCGCCAATGATCAGTGCGTAATCCGCATTGCTCTTGTCGGCCTTTTTCATCTGGCTCTTGAAGCTGCCGCCACCGCAGTGGGTCTGCAACCGCAACCAGGGCAGCTCCGAGCGCAGCTGTTCCGCTGCCGCCAGGGCGGCCGATTGTACATCACCTACCGCCACCAGATAGGCATCTACCTGCTGGTCGAGGGTGTCCGGCAGCACTTCCAGGGTCTCCAGCAGCAGCACCAGGCGCTCTACCCCGAGACCGAAGCCCACTGCGGGCGTGGGTTTGCCGCCCATCTGCTCCACCAGGGCGTCGTAGCGGCCGCCGGCACACACGGTGCCCTGGGCGCCGAGGCTGTCGGTCACCCATTCGAAAACGGTTTTGCCATAGTAGTCGAGGCCGCGCACCAGGCGCGGATTTACCTCGTAGCCCACACCGGCCGCATCGAGGAATTCGCGCAGCTGCTCAAAATGGGCCTTCGATTCCTCATCGAGGAAGTCCAGTAGACAGGGCGCATCGGTCAGCAGTTCCTGAGTCTGGGCGTTTTTGCTGTCGAGAATACGCAGCGGATTGCGCTCCAGGCGGCGCTGGCTGTCTTCATCCAGCTGCTCTTTGCGCGCGGACAGGTACTCCACCAGCGCCTCGCGGTAGGCGGCGCGGCTTTCGCTGTTGCCCAGGGAATTGAGCTGCAGGCTGACGTGATCGGCGATGCCCAGCTCTTTCCACAGGCGCGCGGTCATCATCAGGATCTCGGCGTCGATATCCGGGCCCTCGATGCCAAACACTTCCACCCCGAACTGGTGGAACTGGCGCAGGCGGCCCTTTTGCGGGCGCTCGTAGCGGAACATGGGGCCGAAATACCACAGCCGCTGGGGCTGGATCAGCAGGTTGTTCTGGATCGCCGCACGCACGGTGCCGGCGGTGCCTTCCGGGCGCAGGGTGACACTGTCACCGCTCTTGTCGTCGAAGGTGTACATTTCCTTCTCGACGATATCGGTGGCCTCCCCCACCGCGCGGGCGAACAGCTGGGTGGCTTCCAGCATCGGCGTGCGGATTTCGCTGTAGCCGTAGCGGCCGAAGAGTTCGCTGAGGGTGCTTTCCACGTACTGCCACACCGGGGACTGGGTGGGCAGCAGGTCGTTCATGCCGCGAATGGCGCGAAGTTGTTTCAACGGTAGTCCTTACTTACTAATCAATCGTGATACGGCCCGAGCCAGTATCCAGATTTACTCGACGGTTTCTTTGGCGATGATGCTGGCTTCCTGTTCCGCCTTGGCCGCGGCCTTTTCACGGATCAGCTT
>NZ_CAJXKH010000095.1 GCF_913055755.1 uncultured Microbulbifer sp. | reverse complement strand
TTGCGTGGCAAACGCAAAGTGCAGGGACAATGGCAGATGTTTTGTTTAGTGCATAACATCGGAAAATTGATGCGATATGGCGCGATACACTGATTCACAGGGTTAACCACACTCGGCTGCGCGAAATATGGCGAAAATACACACAAGCGTGATGTTAAAGATGTGTGATTAAATCGTGAACAACAAAAATTTAATTGAAAGCAGCCGAGTGAGGGCGACAGATAGTGTCGTTTTTCTATAGGCTCGTTAAGTGCTTAGGAGCTTCGATCTTACGTCCATGCTTTGGTGAAGAATTCTTATTATCTCAACGCAATTATTTTCACCAATTTTGTAAAAAATAATGTGAGCACCGTGCGGAATTTTCCGGTAACCGGATTGTATATTTTCGCTGCTCACACCAGATAGTGGAGATTCGGCGAGGTCATGAAAGGCATCGTCAAATTTTTTAATATAGACGTTCCGCTGGGCTACTCCCCAGCGACGCTCGATAAATTTGGCAATTCTTTTCAAGTCATCTTTTGCTTTGTGGCTTAACTTAAATGAACTCATGGAGTTTTCTTTTCATCAAGCTCGGCAATAAATGACTCATATGTATAATCGGTAAAACCGCTTTGCTCGCCTTCCTGTAGAAGTGAGCGCAGTGTTTCCAGCTTGGTTTCGGTATCTTCGAGTAACCGCAAACCTGCACGAACGACCTCACTCGCGGAGCCATAGCGGCCGCTGGCCACTTCTTTGGCTATAAATTCATCAAAGTGTGACCCTAGGGTCATGCTAGTGTTCTTGGCCATATGCCCTCCGAATACCAATAAGTACCTAAATATGGTATCGAGTGGGCGGGTTGTCAAGTACTCCGAACATGCACTTAACAAGTACAGGCAGGTTGCTACGGCCCTTCGGGCCTCCTCGGGACGCCCAACGCTATGCTGCGGGCGTATGAATTTTTCCGGCGGCATATACACGAAAAATTCCAGGCGCAGAAATGCCTTGGAATTAAACCAATAAGAAAATTACAAGGAGTTTAGGTGTGTGGTAGGGACGGTGGGATTCGAACCCACAACCAGCCGCTTATCTGGCGCTACGGAGTATAAACCCGCTGCTCTACCATTGAGCTACGTCCCCAGCAGACACGTCATCGTCCGCTAGGGATATTCGAAACTCGTATGGAAATTTGGCTGAGTGGTTCATGTAGCTAAGAGTAGAGAACTGGTACCATGGAAGCAAGTACCAATTCATTACAAATCAATGAGCTACGCGCCTACGGCGCCGGACAGCCAAGCAACGCTTCGGCTGCCGGTTATTGATGTGTAGCTGTTCTGCGCATTGGACTGCACTATGAGCGAAAGCTGGTTCCATTGGTATGTCGAGCAGGTAAATAAGAAAAAGAGTTGGGCAATGTATCGGGAACGATATTTATGTCCGTGCTGTTATATGCCCACTCTTGATGAGCGGGCTGGTTATGACATCTGCACCATTTGCTTCTGGGAGGATGATGGCCAGGATAACGATGATGCTAGTATCGTTCGCGGAGGGCCAAACTCAGATTACTCGCTTCAAGAAGCTCGCGAGAATTTCAAATGTCATCACACGATGTATAGAGAGTCTGATAGGCTAGCGTTTGATGGTCAAATGAAGCGGATTTTAAAGATTAAGAAAATGTATGTAGCATTTTATCAGGCAATAAAATCAGGATCAGATGCAGACTGGGCGTATGCGCTGCAAGTTGAAGGTCGCGGCTAAACCACATCTAACAAAAGCAATGCAGTCGACGTCTTGCTTTGGTCACTTTCGTTGAAGCTTCTATGGTCATGCGGCATGCTTCTTGGTTGGCCGTAAAACCATACAAGCGATTATAGGTGCCGTGAAAAACGCGGTTGGGAAGGCTTACGTTACGCACCAGTCTCCCCTAAACCGAGCGTAAAATTCTAAGGAGAGAAAGTATGAAAAATTCAAAATTATTTATTGCTCTCGCTCTTTTGTCGCTAGCGGCTACTGGCTGCTCAAGCTCAGGGAATGTCGTTAGTATTGATACGCCTAAAGGCCCATATCCGGATAGAAAAGATAGCGACTGGTGTCAGGAAAACTATTCTTCTGCCTCAGTAAGTTCACGAGAGCGGCAGTCGAATGCTAAATATTGTGATGAGCAAGCTCGTAGAACCTATTTGGAAGCGCAGCAAAAACGGCGCTCCGAGGGCTAAGTCTCTGCCAGATTTCACAAAGCCGGGCAGGTTGCTCTTGGCCTTCTGCCCTCCGTGGGGCTGTTACCTTTTGCACATTTTAGTTCGCAGTACTTCCATTCTCGCGCATAGGGCGCACAAGACTGTCCGTGGTCGAGGGCGACACTAAGTGTGGTCTTTCCATAGTGTTCAGAAATAGCCCCAACAAGTGCTTTTGGGCGTCAGTAGTAACGCGGCTTGGGCAGCTTGGGCTAGGCTTCTTGCGCGGCTAAATTTCTTGTCAGCGGCAGGAGCTTTTCATGCGATGGATCGTGTCCCTTTTTATTGCTCTCGGAGCAGGTTTTGCGGTTGCGGCAGGCAGTAGCTCATATAAGGAGGGGGAGGCCACAGAAGCATTGCAGCCGGAATTGCGCGGCGGTCCCTATGTCCACGTGGGCCCCAGCGATGTCGGTGTTAACATCGGGCCGGGCGTGATTGCGCCTTTTCCCACCGCCGCCTACAGCGGACCGATGACGATTACCTCGCCGACCACAATTGAAAACGTGGTTATCAACGGCTGCCTGAGAATCGAAAGTGACGATGTGACCCTGCGCAACGTCGTGATTCAATGTGACTCCTTCTATCCGGTTAAGGCCACCGACCACGAGAATGCGCGGATAGAATACAGCCTGGTGAAGTGCACAACGCCGACCAAGGTATTCCGGCTCATCGATTATCAAGACTTTGTCGTCCATCGCACCGAAACGCGCGGTTGCGAGGATCTCTTCTTTCTTAGCGGTAACAATGACGGTCTCGAGGTCACGTACAGCTACATGCACTCGCTGACGCTCACGCCTGAGTCCCACGCAGACGGTTTTCAGTTCGGTGTTGTACCGACTTCAGGCTCCGCGGTTATCCGCGGCAATTACTTCTGGGCCAATGCCGATGGACCCAAGACCGACGCGATATTCGCGGAGGGCGAGTCACATGTGCAGCTTTTGATCGAGGATAATTTTTTCCGGGTCTGGGGCCTGCGGACGATTCGGTGTGGGGGGGAGGGCAGTAGCTGCACCGTACGCAACAATGTCTACGAGCAAGCATATGAGGACATGTATTCACTCCGCTACGGCAAGCTGCTCTTCAGTTACCTTTACGGAGATGGTGCCCATATCGCATCCTGCAACCGCCTCGAAGACGGTACGCTCCTGCAGGAATTCCAGAACGGCGTTGACCGCTTCTACGGTGTCGACCACAAGGTCAGCAATTGTCCGCCGTGGCCATACTGACCCCAGCGGGTCGGTATCGCCCGTGCCCTGCGCATCTGGGAGCCCTTTTTCCCGTGGCCACAGGGAAGGCAAAGAGGAAGTGGTGTAGTGGTTTACTGAACCCTAAACCCCACATGAGTGGGGTTTAGGGTTATATGCAGCTGAACGGCCTCAGTGCTTCATGGAGAGGGTGTCATGCAAGACGTGCCCGGTGCTCCGCCAATACCTTGCCCGCACCTACTTCATATTCACTGAGCGCTTCCATGATGCGCACCAGGCAGTTGTCCCGCAGGGCTTCCAGCTCACGAATGGACTTGTCCCCGGCCTGCTGTTGGGTGCCTTCCACCATGCGGTCGATCAGCTGGTCATTCAGTTCCGGCGCTTCCAGTTTGGTCCACGGCAGTTTCAGGGCCGGACCGAACTGTTCAAGCATATGGCGCATGCCGGTTTCGCCGCCGGCCAGATGGTAGGTGAGGTTGGTGCCCATAAACGCCCAGCGCAGGCCGGGGCCGTAGGTGATGGCCTGGTCCAGCTCGCCGGTGGTGGCGATGCCATCATTCACCAGGTGCAGGATCTCGCGCCATACGGCTTCCAGCAGGCGATCTGACAGGTGGCCGTCAATTTCATTGCGGACATGCAGCGGGTGCATGCCGATTTCCTTGAAGAAGGTCTGCGCGCGTTCGATGGTTGCACTGGAAGTCTGCTCACCGCCGACTACTTCTACCAGCGGCAGCAGGTACACGGGGTTGAACGGGTGGCTGACTACAAAGCGCTCCGGGGCAACCATTTGCTGCTGCAGCACGGATGGCTTGAATCCGGAGGTGGAGGAACCGATCAGGGCATCTGCCGGTGCGGCGCGGCTGATGTCAGCCAGCAGGCCTATTTTCATGGACTCGCGCTCGGGGGCGTTTTCCTGGATGAAGTAGGCCCCTTCACAGGCTTCGGCCAGCGAGTTGGCGAACCGCAGGCGATCCCTGCTCGCGCCGGTTACCAGCCCGACTTTCTCCAGCGCCGGCCAAGCGGTATCGATGCTCTCGCGCAATTTGCGTTCTGCTTCTGCACCGGGATCCCAGGCGATAACGTCGTGGCCATTCGCCAGCAGGCGTGCGACCCATCCGGCACCAATCACTCCGGTACCGATAACTGCTGCATGTGACATATGGCTCTCCTTATCCCTGTACTTTCAGGTTCAGGCGCTCACGGGCTTCCGCCGGTGTCGCAACAGAGCCGCCGAGCAGCTCCACAATGTTGCTGGCCTTTTCTACCAGTTGCGCATTGGTCGCGAGCTCACCGCGCTTCAGGTAGAGGTTGTCTTCCAGGCCGACGCGCATGTTGCCGCCCATCAGCATCACCTGGGTGGCCATGGGGAATTGATGGCGACCGATACCGAAGCCCGCCCACTGGGCGCCGTTCGGCAGATTGTCCACCATGGACTTGAGGGTGCCGATATCCGGCGGCGCGCCCCAGGGAATACCCATGCACAGCTGGAACAGGGGCGGCTCGTCGAGCAGGCCCTCGGCCATCATCTGGTTGGCGAACCAGAGATTGCCGGTGTCGAAAATTTCCAGTTCCGGTTTTACGCCCAGTTCCTGCACGCGCTTGGCGCCGAGGCGCAGCATTTCCGGGGAGGAGATGTAAACCAGGTTGCCATCGCCAAAATTGAGCGAGCCGCAATCAAGGGTGCAGATTTCCGGGCGCAGTTCTTCGATATGGGCCAATCGCTCGATACCGCCAACCACATCGGTACCTTCGGCGAACGCCATGGGGTTCTCGTCGGGGCCCAGCAGCAGGTCTCCGCCCATGCCGGCGGTCAGGTTGATCACTACATCGGTGTCCGATTCGCGAATGCGCTCGACCACCTCGCGGTAGAGGGCTACGGAGCGGCTGGGCGCGCCGGTTTCCGGATCGCGCACGTGAATGTGGGCGATGGCTGCGCCGGCTTTGGCGGCGGCGATGGCGTCTTCCGCAATCTGCTGCGGGGTTACGGGTACGTGGGGACTCTTGTCGGTGGTGGCCCCGGCGCCGGTAAGGGCGCAGGTGATGATCACGTTGTTGTTCATCTGCATTTGGCTTTCGCTCCGGTAGAGATAAGGGAGGCTTCGGCGGCAAATGCTATTGAATGGGCTGAAAATGGCTCGCAGAAAAGCGCGGTGAAATTTCGAATTTCCGACAAGGGTGGTGAAAAAACGCAATAAAAAGCAGTGGGGCCGGCTGCTGAAGCGAGGCGGTGGTCGCGATCGGGCGCTAGCCTGCGGGCAGCTGGCGATCTTTGCTGGGACTGACTCCAAAGTCCTGGCGGTAGGCGGCACTGAAATAGGCTGCGGACTGAAAGCCGCAGGAAATGGCAATCTCGAGAACCGTCATATCCGTCTGCCGCAGCAGCTGGCGGGCTTTTTCCAGCCGCAGCTGCCGGTAATAGCGCTTGGGCGGTGTCCCCAGTTCCTTCTGGAACAGGCGCTCGAGTTCCCGCACCGAGGACTGTGAACGCTCCGCGAGTTGCTTGATGGAAAGCGGAGCGGCGAGGTTCTTTTCCATAATCTGCACCGTCTGGATCAGGCGCTTGTTGGTGGTGCTGAGTCTGCTGCGCAGGCTCATGCGCTGGGCGTCATCGGCGCTCTGCACGTGGGTATAGGTGAACTGCTCGGCGACCGCAGTCGCCAGTTTCTGGCCATGAGCCGCGCGGATAATGTTCAGCATCATATCGAGACTGCTCAGTCCGCCGGCGGCGGACACCCGGCTTTCCTCAATAATGAAGCGCTCGGGTACCACCTGGATGGAGGGGTAACTCTCCTGAAAGCCGCTGCTGGCCTCCCAGTGCACCACCGCTTTTTGCCCCTGCAACAGGCCGGCTTTGGCCAGGATGTGGGCCCCGGTATCCACGCACCCAAGGCTGACACCGTTGGCGGCAAGCCGGCGCAGCTCCGAATACAGCGTATCCCCGCAGCCCTCCAGGGGATTGAAGCCGGAGATGACGACCACGGTTTGGTATTCGACGGGGCAGTCGGCGAGGCTGTACTGGACTTCCAGCGACACGCCGTTGGAGGCGGTAACGGGCTCACCGCCTTCGGACAGGAAGGTGAACTCGAATAACTGCCGATCGGCCAGGCGGTTGGCAACCCGCAGGGGCTCGGAGCAGCAGGCCAGGGCAAAAAAGGAAAACTGGGGGATCAGCACAAAGCCGATGTGAACCACATCACTCTGCCCGAATTTGGGTGGTTGAAATGTATCCAGGGTGTCTAGTTCGTGGGACTTATCGGTCATGTCGTAATTGATTAAGAATTCGTCGCATTTTAAAAAGTATATGCCTGACCAGGCAGTAGGATAAGGCCAACTTTTCGCCCGGGTGGATATTTTTGAAGCCTATACGATCAATAACTCATTGGAAGTTGAATGCGACCTCATAGTCAAACGTCTGAATCCCTCCCCAAATTAAACCCCTTGTCCAAGGTGATTTCCGCCTCCCTGGTGGCAATCATCAGCCAGAGCGCTGCGGCGCAAAGCGCGGGCGACAACAAAGGCAACCTGTCCCTGGAAGAAGTGACCGTCACTGCCCAGAGAAAATCCCAGAACCTGCAGAGCGTCCCCATCGCGGTATCCGCCTTCGGTGAAGAAGCGATGGAGCGGGGCAATATGCTCGACGTTGAAGACGTCTCCGCAATGACTCCGGGATTTTCTTTGTCTTCCTACAACCCGGTAACCCCGCAGCCGTATATCCGCGGTGTAGGTACCAACTCCAGCTCCGTGGGTGACGATGCGTCCGTTGGTGTATTTATTGACGAAGTCTACGCGGGTCGCGCCGGTGGCTACCGCGCCGACATGTTCGATGTGCAGCGGGTGGAAGTACTGCGCGGACCGCAGGGCTCCCTGTACGGTCGCAACGTTGCCGGCGGTGCAATCAATGTGATTACCAATAACCCCACCGACACCTTCGAGGCGAAGGCCAAGGTAACCGGAGGCAATTACAACCTGAAAGAGTTCCGCGGCATGCTGAGCGGCCCGCTGGCGGAATCGGTAAACGGTCGTGTTGCCATCTCCCGGCGCACCCGGGATGGCTGGATCGAAAACGTGAATACCGGCAACGAGCTGGGCAACCAGGACAATCTCTCAGCCCGCGGCAAGCTGGCGGTAGAGCTGGGTGATCGCACCGACCTGATGTTGAGTGCCGACTACGCCACCGACGACCTGGTGGGTTCCGGTGCGCGCAGCATCACCGGCTACCAGGATATTTTCGGTGTGGCGCACCCCACCGAAGGCGAAGCGGACCGGGTCGACAATTTCGTTGACGGTTTTGCCGAGCGCGACATGTACGGCGTGTCCGCCAAGCTGACGCACTCCCTGGAAACGGTGGACCTGATCTCCATCACGGCCTACCGCACTCAGGACTACGCGTTCAATGATGACGTCATGGGGCGCTACCTGGCACCGGTGGGCGCGGCCATGACCAATGACGCACAAGAGGAATCCAGCCAGTTCAGCCAGGAACTGCGTATCCAGTCTGCCGGAAGTGAAAGCCTGGAGTGGACCACCGGCCTGTATCTGTTCCAGGAAGAAGTTGACCGGGTGGAGAGCTTCGACTCCTCCCGCGTGTACGACCTGATGGGTTACGCGGGCCTGAGCTCGCGCCCGCTGTGGGATGCCAGCAACAAAACCACCAGCTACGCGGTGTTCGGTGAAGCAACCTACCACTTCAGCCCCGCACTGAGTGCGGCACTGGGTGGCCGCTACACATACGACAACAAGGACTTCTCCAGTGTCGCCACCGGCGCTCCGGACCTGTTCGGTTTCCTGGCCGAGGACTACGCAGTCGCGGAAGAGAAGAACTGGAAAAAGTTCACCCCGAAAGCCACGCTTACCTATACCACCGAAGACGCGGACATCGTATACGCGACCATCTCCCAGGGGTACAAGGCCGGTGGTTTCAATGGTATTGCCGCAACCGAACAGGGCGCTACCGTCGCCTTCGATCCGGAAAATGCCACCAACTACGAGCTGGGCTTCAAGAGCAGCATGCTCGGCCAGCGCGTGCGCCTGAACGGTGCCGTGTTCTATCTCGATTACAGCGACCTGCAGAGCTTTACCGTCGACCTGGAAACCGGGCAGGTTGAAACCGCGACCGGCGATGCGGAAATTCGCGGGGTTGAGCTGGAGGCGTCTGCGCTGGTGACCGATGCGCTGATGCTGGCGCTCAACTACGGTTATACGGATTCCGAATACGTGAGTTTCGAATCCGATCCTGCAATTGTTGGCAACAACCTGGCGCGCACGCCGGAGCACTCCGCATCCGCGAGCATCAATTACGAGTGGATTTTGGGCAATGGCTCCGCCATCAACTTCAACACCAATGTGATGTATCAGGACACGGTGTATTACAGCGTGGGTAACGATGCCGCCGCGTCCGATGATGGCCACACCCTGGCGAACGCCAACGCCACATGGGACAACTATGCGGGCCTGAAGGTATCCCTGTGGGGCAAGAACCTGACCGATGAAGAGTACATCGTGCACGCATTTGAGCAGTCCGGGATGGGCTTCGCAATCATGGGTGAGCCCATGACCTGGGGTATCAGCGTAACGCGCGATTTCTTCTGAAGTCCGCCCGTTATGCCGTCCCGCTCGGAGGTGCCGGTAGCAACCGGCACCTCCGCTATTTATCCTGAACAGGAAAAAAGCGAGTGAAAACATCCCCAACCCAGGGTCAGCCGAAACTGGACCTGCCGGTATTTATTCCCGCCTTCGGTATTGCCTTGATTGCCGCCTGCTTCCTGGTGTTCAAACCAGAGCAGGCGCAGGCGCTGGCGGCACACCTCATGTCGCTGGTCACCAGTCAGTTCGGCTGGCTGTTTGTATTCTTTGGCTTTGGTACTTTCGTGTTTGCCTTGTGGCTGGCATTCGGCCGCTTCGGCCAGGTCAAGCTCGCGCGCACCGATGAACCGCCGGAGTATTCGGAGCTGAGCTGGGCGGCGATGATGTTTTCCGCCGGGATCGGTATCGGCCTGGTGAGCTGGTCGTTTGTCGAGCCGATCTATTACCTGTCCACGCCGCCGCTGCATATTGAGCCGCACTCTGCGAAAGCCGCCGAGTGGGGGCATATGTACACGCTGTTCCACTGGAGCTTCGTGCCCTGGGCCATGTATGCGGTGCCGTCGGTAGCGGTTGCCTATATTCTGCATGTGCGCCACCGCCCGTTCCTGCGGATCTCGGAAGTGTGCCGGCCGGTGCTGGGGGATCGCGCCGACGGCTGGATGGGCTCGGTGATTGATACCCTGATTATTCTCGGGTTGATCGGCGGCGCCGGTACCTCACTGGGTCTCGGGGTTCCGCTGGTTTCCGCGCTGACCACATCGTTTTTGGGCATTGAAGAAACCCTGATGACGCGCCTGGGCGTTATTGCCGTCTGGACGCTGATTTTTGGCGTCAGTGCCTATAAGGGATTGAAGGCCGGAATCCGCATCCTCAGTGATATCAATATTTTTCTCGCCATTGCCCTGGTGCTGCTGGTTCTGCTCGCCGGCCCCACGGTATTCATCCTGTCGATGTCGGCGAACAGTGTCGGCCTGATGCTGGACAACTTTCCCCGTATCAGTTTCTGGCTTGACCCGGTCAAACACGGCGGCTTCCCCGATGCCTGGACCCTGTTCTACTGGGCCTGGTGGATTGCCTATGCGCCGCTGATGGGGCTGTTTTTCGGGCGTATTTCCCGCGGGCGCACGATTCGCCAGATGGTGCTCGGTATCATCCTGTGGGGCAGCCTGGGGTGCATTTCGTTCCTCAGTATCTGTGGCTCTTACGCGCTGAACCTGGAGCTCTCGGGCACTCTGGAAGTTTCGCAACTGCTGAGTGAGCGCGGTATTCCGGCTACGGTGGTCGAGATTGTCAGGACCCTGCCGTTCAGCCAGCTGGTGCTTGCCGCATTTACCCTGCTGAGCTTTGTTTTCCTGGCGACAACCCTGGACTCTTCCGCCTATGTGCTCGCCAGTATCAGTACCAAAAACCTGTACGGGGAACAGGAGCCGGGCAAGCGCAACCGGGTTGCGTGGGCATTTGCCCTCGCCCTGATTGCAGTGGGGCTGCTGTTTGCCAGTGGCCTGCAGACGGTCAAGTCTCTCACCATCATTCTGGCGCTGCCGTTGGCGCTGGTTCTGTTTGTCGTGTTCCGCGCGCTGCTGCGGGTGCTGAATGACGACTTTGGTCGCGCGGTGGCGAAAGAGGCACTGGTTTTCGACCAATCGAAGAATTATGCGAATAAGGATTCCCAAGATGTATAAGTCACTTGTATTGCTGGCCGCTCTGGCCTTTACGCCTTTTGGCTACGCTGCGGACGAGAGCCGCGAGGAACTGGAAGGTGTGGTGGAAGAGGGCAGCATGGAGTCGTTTGTAGCGAATGCCATCGCCCACGCCAAGGCGACGGTTGCGCAGACCTCTCTTGCTGCCATCAGCAAAGATCTGCGGCCCCATGACCACCGCTTTTTTCCCAAGGGCAAGCAGAAAGTGCCGACGGTGCTGTTCTTCCACGGTTGCAGCGGGCCCACCGCCAGTCACGAGAAGGACTGGGCCAAACGCCTGAACGATGCCGGCATCGGCATGATTGCGGTGGACAGCTACACCGGGCGCAACATCGACTGGCAGCAGGCGTGTAACTTACAGGTAATGACTCCCTGGCAGCGCTCCGCGGATATCCTCGCCACCATTGAAGACGTGAAAAAGGATCCGCAGGTGGACGCGGACCAACTGTACCTGGCGGGCTTTTCGCACGGCGCGGTCACCATCTGGTCTGCGCTGGCGCAGGCGTCAGACGAGTCCGCGCCCATCGGCCTCGCGGCCTGGCCGCAGGTCGGCTTTGCAGACCGCGTGCAGGGTGCCTTCATGTTCTACGGAACCTGCATGCAGCCGTGGACGGTGGACGTGGATGCGGTCATGTTCCTCGGCACTGAGGACCGCTATATCGAGGAGGAAGTCTGCCAGGCTTATGCGCCCAGTCATCCCGCCGGTGCCGGCAAACTCAGCCTCAAGATCTATCCGGGGGCAACCCATACCTTCGATCACGCCAAGCCCAACCAGGCGAATATTGAGGCGGGCTCGGTATACGATGCCAAGGCGACAGAAGATGCCTGGCAAACCATGCTGCAGATGATCAAAGGGCATCAGTAATGGCGAGCGTTCGCACATTCTCCGGCGTGGCGCACACCTGGCTGTGCGATGAAATGGGGCACATGAATACCCGCAACTATGTGGGAATGTTTGACGATGCGATGCAGCATTTCATGTTGCTGCTGGGGCACGATGCCATGGTGGCGGGCGAGCGCAGGCTGGGCTGGGCCGATGTCCGCCACGAAATCGATTACAAGGCAGAGGTCCCGGAAGGGGCGCTGGTGCACGTGGACTGCCAGGCGCTGCGGGTGGGCAACAGCTCCATCACTTACCTGCAGACACTGGTGCTCAGTGAAACCTCGGAAGTGGCTGCGGTCAACAAGGCGACCTCCGTGCTGTTCGACCTGAAGCAGCGTACCACGGCGCCTATTCCCGACGTCATGCGCAACAATGCCGAACGCTACAGGGAAGACGCATAGGCCCGGCAGCGTCGACTTTTCTGATTTAAAAACCCCGCCGCCGCGGGGTTTTTGTTTTTATACTGTGCCCCGAAACCTGTAGACGATAATGATTGCCTGAATTGACGGGCCGAGGGGAGGGTTGAGGATGATTTACCGGGGGAGCTGCCATTGTGGCGCGGTGACTTTTGAGGTGGAGGCGCCGGAGGTAGTTGAGGCGGACTACTGCAATTGTTCCGTGTGTAAAAAGTCGGGCTACCTGCATTTGATTGTGCCGCGCAGTCGCTTTCGTCAGCTCAGCGGAGAAGATGCGCTGACAACCTATACCTTTAACACCGGTGTGGCGAAGCATACTTTCTGCAAGACCTGCGGGGTAAAGCCGTTTTATATTCCGCGCTCCAATCCCGACGGGGTGGATGTCAATGTCCACTGCCTGGATACCCAGGGCGTGGCGGTCAATATTACCGAGTTCGACGGCCAGAACTGGGAGCTGCACGCGCACAAGCTTGCGGCCAAAAGCCGGGAGGACTGAGGTGTCACCCGGGATAGGGGGGGCGAGGGCGGATCGGTTGATCCGGGATTGCCGGGAAAATAGTAAGGCAGAAAAGAAAAAGCCCCGATCTCGCGAGAGATCAGGGCTTTCTGTATGGCGCGCTCGGGAGGATTCGAACCTCCGACCGCCTGGTTCGTAGCCAGGTACTCTATCCAGCTGAGCTACGAGCGCGTCGTTGTGGATGCGAACTATAGTGAGCTGCCTTGTCTTCGTCAACTCTTTTTTTAAAGATTTTTTGAAAAAGTCTTTAAAAATCCGCAAGTTACCGAGCCTTCTGCCTGTGCGAAGCACCTTGGCTTCAGCTCGATAGGGCGCGCATTCTGCCGTGCCGGTCGGGCCTTTGCAAGCACTTTTTGCTCTTTGTTTCGGCGGCGCCAATACCGCGTCAGGCGGCACGATTTTTTTGGTCTGAGGGTAGGGTGGCCGGTGCTTCTGTATTTCCATCGAGCTGCTGTCGGAAAGCCGCTTCCAGCACTTCCGGTTCCCGGTGCCGTTTGATGGCATTGAAAAAGACCGTTGCTTCCGGGTAGCTCAATTTCAGGTAGGCCAGCCACTGTTTGACCCGGTTGCCCAGATACTTGGCCGGGTAAAGTGTCTGGGTTGTCTGGTAATAGGTGTAGAGCAGCTGTGCGATTTCCCGCCAGTTCATGGGGGTATAGTCCCGGCCCTCACAAAACGCGCGAATCTGCAGTCCGATATCCGGCCGCGCCAGCAGGCTGCGCCCGAACATGTAGGCGTCACAACCGGTCACCTCACGGCAGCGTTTAAAGTCTTCCAGCGTCCACAGGTCGCCATTGGCGATCACCCGGATACCCAGCTGGGCGCGGATTTCACCAATATACTCCCAGTAGGCTGGGGGGCGGTATCCATCCACCTTGGAGCGCGCGTGCACCGCTAGCTCTGTGGCGCCGCCGGCCTCTGCGGCGCGGGCATTGTCGAGGTAGCTGCTGCGGTCGGCAAAGCCCAGGCGAATCTTGGCGGTGACCGGGATTTCCGTGGGTACCGCATTTCTTACCGCGGCAACAATGGATTCCACCCGGTGTGGCGACTGTAAAAGGCAGGCGCCCCCATCGCTGTTATTCACGGTTTTGGCCGGACAGCCGAAATTGAGGTCAATCGCCCGTGCACCCGCGCGGACGGCACGTTCGGCATTGCGCGCCATGGATTCGCTATTACCGCCCAGCAACTGGAGACGAACCGGTGTTCCGGAGCGGGTCATTGCATTTTGTTCCAGCTCCGGACAGAGGCGGGTAAATACACGACGCGGAAGTCGGGTGTGAGTGACCCGGACAAACTCCGTTACACATACATCGATACCGCCCAGCCCGGAGAGCAGGGCGCGAACGTGGTGGTCGATAACCCCTTCCATGGGCGCCTGATAGATCAGTGGAGTCGGATGTTTCTGGGGCATGGCGCGTCTGAATCGGTGCTGTGGTCTGGGTGGGTTTACATCGGAGTGACAATTGTACGGATTTCTTTGGCGCAGGGAACGTTGCGCGTAGAACCGACGCTCGTGGTGAAATGGCAAAGTGCACATTTTGGTAACGAAAATGGTCGATTTTGCCTGTTTCTTACGGGATCTTGGTTGCTTGTGTAACTAATAAGTGTTTGATTTCAAAGGGAAGTTGTATTGATAATATCTCCCGCAAAAATAAGGGTACCGCAACGAAAATATAACAAGGGGTAATTCCAATGCAGGAATCTCTATTGCAGCAGGGGCTGGACATTACGCTGTTCGGCATGGGAATTGTTTTCACATTCCTGCTGGTCCTCATCATCTGCACCACCCTCATGTCCCGCGCTATCGGCCGCTTCCTTCCCGAGGCGGCGCCTGAACCTGTTGCGTCAGGCGCACCGGCCAGCACGGACGATGTCCGTCTGAAAAAAATCATCAAGGCTGCGATCGAACAGCATCGCAAAAATCGCCGATAAGCCGGTTTTCGCCTATTCGCTGGTTACGCGTTTAACCAATTCGTAAATCACTAAGAAAAATTATTTAGAGAGACGACCCATGACTGAGGTTAAAAAGCCACTGGGGATTACCGATGTAGTCCTGCGCGACGCCCACCAGTCGC
>NZ_CAJXKH010000094.1 GCF_913055755.1 uncultured Microbulbifer sp. | reverse complement strand
TGCACAAGATGGCCGCGCTGACCCGTATCCTGGAAGCAGAGCCGGTGGCCGGCACCATCATCTTCGTGCGCACCAAGAACGCCACCGTCGAGATCGCCGACAAGCTCGCCGCACGCGGCTTTGCCAGCGCCGCCCTGAACGGCGACATGGCGCAGAACCTGCGCGAGCAGGTGATCGACAAGCTGAAAAGCGGCAAGCTGGATATCGTAGTGGCTACAGATGTAGCGGCGCGTGGCCTGGATGTGAAACGTATCAGTCACGTGATCAACTACGACATCCCTTACGATACTGAGGCCTATATCCACCGTATCGGCCGTACCGGCCGCGCCGGGCGCGAGGGTGATGCCATCCTGTTCGTGGCCCCCCGCGAGCGCCGTATGCTGCGCATTATCGAGAAGGCCACCAAGAAGCCCATCGAGCGCCTGGAACTGCCGACCGCGGCCGCGGTGAATGCTTCGCGCATGGAAAAATTCCGCCAGAAAATTACCTACACCCTGGCCGGCCGCCGCGATCTGGCGCCGTTCCGCGACCTGGTGGAAACCTTCCTGGCGGAAAACGAGGTGGACCCGCTGGATGTGGCCGCGGCACTGGCTGCCATGGCCCAGGGCGACCAGCCGCTGCTGCTGGACGAGCGCGAGCCGAAACAGCGTGACTTCAATGACCGCGGCGATCGCCGTGATCGCGATGGCGATTTCGACGACCGCAAGCGCGGCAAGCGCGACCGCAAGCCCTTTGACAAGGAAAAGCACGTGGGTCCGCCCGACGAGGGCAAAGAGCGCTTCCGCATTGAAGTGGGCCGCGAACACGGCGTGCGTCCGGGCAGCGTGGTGGGTGCCATCGCCAACGAGGTGGAGCTGGACAGTTCCTATATCGGACGTATCGAGATTTACCCTGAATACACCACCGTGGACCTGCCGGAAGGCATGCCCAAGGAGATTTTCAATCACCTGAAAAAGGTGCGGGTAAATGGCCGGCCGATGAACATTTCCAAGTTCACGGAGCAGGGCGGCAGCGCCAGGGGCGGCAAACCGCCGTTCGCAGGCAAGAAGCGCAAGCCCGGCGGCAAACCGAAAAAGCCGCGCTCAGAGTAAATTCTGCTGAGCAAAATAAATAAGGGCACCTGATGGTGCCCTTTTTTGTTGCCGGAATTTTGTATCCCGCTTATTTGGCTTTCCCAAATGGCAGCATCTGCCGCAGCGTATTGTCCTTGATAATAAAGTGGTGCCAGATGGCGCCGCCGATATGCAGTACCAGCAGTACCAGCAGCGCATTCCACAACAGCTCCTTGTGCAAAAATGCCATCTGTTTGGCGATATCAATATTCTTGGTCACAAACGGCGATATATCGAACAGCCAGAACAGGGTGATATCGCGGCCGGCGAACTGGCGCATCAGGAAGCCGGTGATCGGCATGCCCAGCATGATGACGTACATCAGGCTCTGCACCAGCAGGGAAACCGGCTTCTGGAAGCCGCTGCCGTACAGGGTGGGGCGACCGTGGGTGGCGCGCCAGTAGAGGCGCAGCATGGCCAGTAACAGGATGGAGAAACCGAGGGAGTAGTGCAGCACCATCCACCAGTTGCGCATCGGGTCGGTTTTTTCATACCCCTCATGCAGCTCCACAGAGCCCCACGCACACAGAATAAAAATCGCAATAATCCAGTGCAGTCCCTTGAGGGCCGAACTCCAGCTGTTGGGTGTTGAACTCATGCGCAATCTCCCTGAAATTTATATGGTTTATGTTGGCGACAGTTTGCGATTATTGGTCACCCGTTCGCAACCGTTAATCCGGAATTCCTCGCAAATTCTCCGTAATCTGGCCGTCGTTTGTGCACTTCTTGTTGTTGCGTCTGATAAGGATTATCATTTGCGACTTTGTGATTGTCTTTCCGGGTAGTGTTCATGTTGCGAAAAGGGATTTTCTGGATTCATCTGATCTGTGGTGTGGTTGCCGGCCTGGTGATCCTGATGATGTCGGTAACCGGTGTCTTGCTCACCTACGAGCGACAGATTCTGGCCTGGGATGAACAGCGCCAATACAGCTGGCAACCGGAGGAAGGTGAGCAAGCCCTCACCCTGGACCAGTTGCTGCAGACGGCAGTGGATTCCGGTTTTCAGCCGGACAGCATCACCGTCGCCGCGGCAGCGGATGCGCCGCTGATTTTGCGCCAGGGCCGTTCGGATTCCCGTTACATGAACCCCTATACCGGGGAATTCCATGTGGATGGCGATGAGGGCCTGGATAACTTCTTCCATGCGGTGGTGCGCTGGCACCGCTGGTTCAATGCCGGTGACGAGCACCGCGGCCTGGCGCGGGCGATTACCGGCGCCTGCAATCTCGCCTTCCTGTTCCTGGTGCTGAGCGGCATCTATCTGTGGCTGCCGGCGATCTACCGCTGGAGCACTTTCCGTTTGCGCCTGTGGTTCCACCCCAATGCCAAATCCGGCAAAGCGCGGGATTTCAACTGGCACCATGTGTTCGGTTTCTGGTTCGCGCTGCCACTGGTGGTGGTGATCGCTACCGCGACGGTGTTCAACTATTCCTGGGCCAACGGGCTGGTGTACAAGCTCGCCGGCGAAGAAGTGCCCCAGCGCGGCCGCGGCGGTCCTCGCGTCGGCGGTGAACGCGGAGGTGAACAGGCTCCGCAGGTCACCCCGGGGATTTCCCTGCAGGGGGCATTCGAGCAGGTGGCGGCCGCCAGCGAGGGTTGGCGCACACTTACCCTGCGCATACCGAAAGGCGGCGCCAGCGAGGTGCAGGTTCAGGTGGACCGCGGCACCGGCGGCCAGCCGCAGTTGCGCTCCAGTGTCACCATCGATGGTGCCAGTGGCGCGGTGATTGAACAGGAAGGTTTTGCCGATCAGTCCAGGGGGCGCCAGTACCGTTCCTGGGTGCGCTTCTTACATACCGGCGAAGCGCTGGGTTTCTGGGGCCAGACCCTGGCCGGCCTGGCATCCCTCGCCGGTGTGCTGATGGTGTGGACCGGGCTGGCACTTTCCCTGTACCGCTTCCGCGCCTGGCGCAAGCGCCGCAACAAGGCGCGTGCCGCACAGAACCCCGTCTCCAACCCGGCCTGATCCCAGGCCGGCATTCAATCTAAAGAAAAATTTTGCGCCAATGACTATGACTGCGATTGATAAATATCAATCATTAAATGATAATAGTTCGCATTAGCGGATGCTAATAAGTCTAATTCGAAAACATCTTTGTTGGGACCTATCATCATGACCAAGCTGCCGAGTGCTATGGATAAACTCGCATTGCTCGAAACTCCTTCAAACCTCGCTCCCCTTGAACCTGCTTCACCCGTTCAGGACGGTTTCAGGAAAAAGCCGCTGGCGGGCAATTTCTGCCGTATTCCCCTGGCCGTCGCCATGGCCAGTAGCCTGGTCGCCGGTGTGCAGGCTGCTGAAGTCACTTCTGCCGAGAACAGCGAGCGCGCCCCGGAAGAAGTAGAAGTGGTGGATCAGCAGGAAGAGCAGGGCGCGAGCTCGGTGAAATTCCCGCGCCCGCTGCTGGATACCGCACAGACCATTAATGTAATCTCCGAAGAAGTCATGCAGCAGCGCGCGGCAACCACACTGCGCGATGTGCTGCGCAATGTTTCCGGCATCAGCATGCAGGCCGGTGAGGGCGGCACGCCGGCGGGCGACCAGTTTGCCATTCGCGGCTACAACGCGCGCACAGATATCTTTGTGGACAATGTGCGCGACTTCGGCGGCTACACCCGCGACCCGTTCAACCTGGAGCAGGTGGAAGTGGTCAAGGGCCCATCTTCCGACTACTCCGGCCGCGGTTCCACCGGCGGTTCCGTAAACCTGGTGAGCAAGGCACCGCGCCTGAACGACAGCACCAGTTCCAACATCATTGCCGGTACCGACAGCTACCGCCGTGCAACCCTGGATGTAAACCGCACTCTGGATGGCATCGACAACGCCGCGCTGCGGGTCAACGTGATGACCCACGACCAGGATGTGGCCGGCCGTGCGGGCGTGAGCAATTCCCGCTGGGGCGTGGCGCCGTCGCTGGCGTTCGGGCTGAACACCGACACCGAAGTGACCCTGAGCCTGTTCCATATGGCCCAGGACAATGTGCCGGATTACGGTATCCCCTGGGTGCCTTCCAACAACGAGGCGCTGGCAGATTACGCGGACCAGGCACCGCCGGTGGATTTTGAAAACTGGTACGGCCTCAAGTCCCGCGACTTCGAGGAAACCGAAACCACCCTGGGCACCGTGCAGGTGGAGCAGAAGCTCGGCGACAATGCCAGCCTGCGCAATGTCACCCGCGTGGGTACCACCTATCGCGATTCCTTTATTACCGCACCGCGCTTTGCCAGCACCGACAGCACCGATATCCGTCGCACCGACCGCAAGTACCGCGATCAGGAAGACGATATCGTCAGCAACATGACCGACCTGTCCCTGACCGTGAATCCCGGTGAAAACTGGGAGCACAAGATTCTGGTGGGGGCGGAGGTGAGCCTGGAAAACGAGAAGCGCTACACCCAGGAAAACCTCGGTGGCGATTCCCAGGCGACGGACCTGTTCAATCCCAACCCGAACGATCCGGTGCTGGAAAACTACCAGCGCACCGGCACCTTCAGCACCGCGGAATCCTCCACTGTCGCGGCGTATCTGTCCGACTCGGTGCAGATCAACGAGCAGTGGCAGCTGAACGGCGGCCTGCGCTACGACCACTTCGATCTGGAATATACCCCCGACGGCAGCCCGCTGCTGGAGCGCACCGATTCCATGTTGAGCTACCGCACCGGCCTGGTATTCAAGCCGGTAGCAGAAGGAACTTTCTACCTGGGCTACGGCACCTCGTTTAACCCCACCGCGGAGGCGCTGTCTATTTCCACCAGCAGCCGCCAGCCGGGTATTGCCGACCTGGACCCGGAAGAAAACCGCAGTATCGAACTGGGCACCAAGTGGCAGGTGGCGGATGGCAACCTGTTGTTGAGCGCGGCACTGTTCCGCACCGACAAGGTAAATGCGCGCACTCAGGACCCGGACGATCCCAACGATGTACTGGTACTGGACGGCGAGCAGCGGGTGCAGGGTGTCGAGCTGGGCGTGACCGGTTCGGTAACCGAGCGCCTGAGCCTGAATGCCGGTTACGTGTACCTGGATACCGAGGTGCTGGAAAGCAAAGACCCGGAAGAAATCGGCAAGCAACTGGCGAATTCACCGGAGCATTCCTTCAACCTGTGGGGCAACTACGTCGTCAGCGAAAAACTGCAGCTGGGCGCCGGTGCACAGTATGTGGGTGATCGCTTCAACAATACTTCCAACCTGCGCGCCGCGCCGGACTACTGGATTTACGAGGCCTCCGGGGTTTACGCCTTCAGCAGCAATATCAGCGCACAGCTGAACCTGCAGAACCTGACCGGGGAAGAGTACATCGACTATGTGGGCGGTGGTCACTTTATCCCGGGGCTGGGGCGCACCGCGCTGCTGAGTGTGAACTTCAATTACTGATTTATAGAGCGAGGGAAATTAAGCGTGCTGTTGGAAATTCCCGAAATCTTCACACCGCAACAGGCCGCCGAGATGAAGGCGGCCCTGTTGCAGGCGGAGTGGGTGGACGGCCGGGTGACCGCCGGCCACCAGTCGGCCCAGGCCAAACAGAACCGCCAGCTGCCGGAAAATTCGCCGGTAGCGCGGGAGTGCGGCGAGAGGATTCTCAAGGCGTTGCCGCAAAGCGGGTTGTTTATGTCGGCGGCACTGCCGCAGCGGGTGTTCCCGCCGCTGTTCAACCGCTACGAGGGCGGCGAGCATTTTCACAACCACGTGGACAACGCCATCCGGCGTCTGCCCACCGGAGGGCAGATCCGCACGGATCTGTCCTGCACGCTGTTTCTGTCGGAGCCGGATGAGTACGAGGGCGGCGAACTGCTGATCGACGATACCTACGGCGCGCACAAGGTGAAGCTGCCGGCGGGGTCGCTGGTGTTATATCCGTCCACCAGTCTGCACCGGGTAACTCCGGTGACCGGTGGCAGCCGCATCTGCTCCTTCTTCTGGTTACAGAGCCTGGTGCGCGACGACGGCCAGCGCACCCTGTTGTTTGACCTGGATATGTCGATCAACCGCCTGCGCCAGGAACTCGGCGACCACGAGGCCATCGTGGCCCAGACCGGGGTGTATCACAATCTGCTGCGGCGCTGGTCCGAGCCCTGAAATTATCTTCAATAAAACTATGCTGCGCGGATACCGTTTAAATTACCAAAACAGGTATTGCGCGCAGTTTCCAGAAAGTCCTGCAAAAACGCCTGCTCCAGCATCTCTTCCCGCACCGCCGCATACAGTGTGCTCCACAAGCCGTCCTTGCCCAGCCGCAACTGGCTGACAAATCCTTTCTGTAAATATTCATGCAGCGCCCAGTTCGGCAGTGCACACACGCCGCGCCCGCTGACCACCAGCTGCACCATCATTACCGTCAGCTCCGCGGTGCGCACCGCAGCGGGTTCGATACCGGCGGGGTCGAGAAAGTGCTGGAAGATATCCAGCCGCTCCCGCTCCACCGGGTAGGTGATCTGAACCTCATCGGCGAGGTCTTGCGGCGCTACCCATTTCTTCTGTGCCAGCGGGTGTTTGCGACTCACCGCCAGGCACATTTCAAAGCTGAACAGCGGTTCGTAGTGGATGCCCTTCAGGGATTCATCCGGGTTGCTGGTCACTACCAGGTCCAGGTCGCCGCGCACCAGCGCCGGCAGCGGCGCGAAATGAAAGCCGCTGGAAAGGTCCAGCTCCACTTCCGGCCAGTCGTCCCGGTAGGCGTCCAGGGTCGGCATCAGCCACTGGTAACAGCTATGGCACTCGATGGCGATATTCAGCCGCCCGGCCTGCCCGGATGCCAGGCGCGCGATATCCCGTTGCGCCACCGCCACCCGTGGCAGCACCTCGTCCGCCAGTTGCAGCAGGCGCAGGCCGGCGCTGGTAAAGCGCAGCGGGCGCGACTTGCGCACAAACAGCGCCTGTTCGTGGCGGTCTTCCATCTCCCGGAACAGGTGGGAGAGGGCGGACTGGGTGAGGTGCAGGCGCTCGGCGGCGCGCACCATGCTGCCGGTTTCGCGGAGCAGGGTGAGGGCGCGTAAGTGGCGGAGTTCAATCATCGGCTTGCCAAATAAGTCTTTAGGGAGATTCATGTTTTTGGTGGGCGGCGTGAAAATAATTGAACATCTTTTGGGGGTGACGAATCAAGTTTTTGTGAAGTCCGCCCGCAATACCGACGTTCCAATCAACCTGGTCGCGGGGGAAGGGTGGCAAATCGTCTGATCCGACGAGGCGAACGGAGGGGCAAATGGCTAATTTCCATCATCGCGATGAGACCAGAATTAAAGAACAGCTAAAGCGGACTTGTGCAGTGCTTTGCGCCGTACTTTCGGTCGTTGAGAGGACCTGATTTCAATCAGGCGGCCCGATAAATATAAATACCCAAGGAGAGCCGAGTGTTATGTTCGAGCCAACCAAAAAGTTGACGGCGCCTGCCGTTCTCGGTGGCAAAGCGGCGATGAGAGTTGTACTGACATCGATATTTACTGTTGCGACAGCTGCATCGGTAAACACCTCTGCTTACACCACCCCGGACGACGCGGACTACGTTGACGATCCGTACTACGATCCCTATTCCTATTCCACCCCGCACAATGTTTACAACCGCCCCGCGGATTACGATCCCAATGCGCTGCTGGGCAGCAGTAATGGCGGTTGGGCGGTGTGGGATTTCTGTTACGGCAAGCCGGATGAAACCGAGCTGCCGGAAGACCCCCGCTCGTTTATTCAGGAAGGCGTCAGTGATGGCAAGGCGGTGCACTTCAATGCGTACTGGAAAAACTGTCACGTCGATCCGGAAGCGGTACAGGAAGTGGGCGCGGCCACAACCTGTGGTGAACTGCGTGAGCGCTTTGATGCCGGTGAAAACCTGCTGACCGGTGGTGCACCCGGTGTGGGTGCACTGTTCGCGGGCAACGACCCTTTTACCGCGGAAGCGGCGGGCGGCATTTCCACCATGACCCCCGGGCAGTACAACGACCTGTGGAAGTCCTGGGGCGGCTATGTGGCAAAACCCCGTAACTACGATCAGCTGGTGGCGGAACGCTACGGTTCGGTATTGCCGGAGAAACGCAATCCTTACCCGCTGAAGGGAGAGGACCCGAACCGCACCAATGGCGGCTCCGGCCAGCTGCCGCTGATGCTCACCCAGATGCGCTACCCGGACGGCACCTGGACCGGCCGTATCGGTGTTACCTGCCACGCGTGCCACAGCGGTGCCATTGATGGCCAGCCCGCGCTGGGTGGCGGCAGCCCGCTGGCGGACCTCGACCTGTTCCTGCGCGATGGTCTGGCACAGGGCTATCTCGCCTCCATTGCCACACTGGCGAACCTTACCCACACCCGCGGTACCAACAACGCCAGTGACGTGAACCTTGCATTCATCTTCCCGGATGAAGGGTTCTACACCCCGCGCGACGCCATCGACCTGATTACTTCCGGATCTACTGCGAGTATGGACACGCCCGCATGGTGGAACCTGGGGCATCGCCCGGTGAAATTTGTAGACGGTCTGTTCCCCGCGGACGCCCCCCGGGTTGACCAGGTTTTCTATACCCCGATCTTCGGTCTGTTCGGTGAGCTGCTGGGGCCGCTGAGTGAAGCCGGCCAGGATTACATGCGTGAAAATGGACCGCCGATCAACTCCTGGATCGAAACCCTGAAATCGCCGCAGTACCCGGGCGAGATCGATGTCGCGCTGGCGGAAGAGGGTGCGGTACTGTTCCACGAGCTGGACATGTGGGCGCCCGAGCGCAACAACACCGTGCGCCGCCCGGAAGGTAACGGTAGCTGTGCCGGTTGCCACGGCGCCTATGCACCGCGCTATGTGAACGACCCCGAGTTCCTGGCCAGTCCGGTTCTTGAGGGCATCGCTTCTTACATAGTGCCGCAGGAAATTATCGGTACCGACTCGGTGCGCTGGGAAACCAACAATGAAGGGATGCAACGCGCAGGCTCGGTAAACTTCTTCGGCTATCCGCCCACCAAAGGGACGGACCAGGATTGCGGTCCGCAGAACCAGGAACGCCTGCGCGGTGACCGCGAACTCGGTTACCAGGCGCCGCCGCTGTACGGTGTGTGGGCAACCGCGCCTTATTTCCACAACGGTTCCGTGCCGAACGTTTGGGAAATCCTGAAGCCGTCCGACCGCAAGCCGCTGTGGCGCCGCAAATCGAATCCGAAGATCGAGAACCCGTGGTACAACAACGGCAAGGTGGTGGCGGGTTACGACACCAGGCTTGATACCGCCTATGACGCCGAGAAGATGGGCTGGCAGTACGACGAAATCGCCTGTGAGTGGCGGTCGTGGCTGAACCCGACGGTGGCACCGTACCGCACCTGTGATCCAAACGATCCGAATTCGACGCCGATGGCGCAGAAGGTTCTCGAGGGTCTGTACGGTAACCTGATCCTGACCTGGAACATCTTCTATCCGCCCACGCTGACCATGAGCCAGATTGAAGACCACAAGATCTTCAACACCCTGCTGTTCAGCCACGGCAACGAGGGTCACGAGTTCAACAGCGTGCTGACCGACCACGAGCGCCTGGCGATCATCGAATACCTGAAGACGCTGTAACACTCTTCAGTCTCACAGGAATAGCCGCACGGGAAACCGCGCGGCTTTTTTGTGTTCCCCGGCTTTAGAAATATTCATGTTTATGCTGAAAAGTATGAAATTGATTGAATGTGTGCGTGACTGCAGAATGCCTCCCACTTACCGGCCACTCGTCATACCGGCGCAGGCTGGTATCCAGACCAAACCAAGGAACGAACATGGCGCAGACACATATTCTCGGCTACCCGCGCATCGGCGCGCAGCGCGAACTGAAACGGGCTCAGGAAGCCTACTGGAAAGGGGAAATCGACCAGCGGGCGCTGCTGGCGGTGGGCGCACAGGTGCGCAGCCAGAACTGGCAGGCGCAACAGGCCGCCGGCCTGACGCTGACCACCATGGGCGACTTTGCCTGGTACGACCAGGTGCTGAACCACTCGCTGATGTTCGGCGCCATTCCCGAGCGCTTCGCGGCCGGCGCCGCGGACAACAAGCTGGACCAGTACTTCCGCGTCGCCCGCGGCCGCGCCCCCTCCGGCGAGCCGGTGGCCGCCAGCGCCATGACCAAATGGTTTGATACCAACTACCACTACCTGGTGCCGGAATTCACCGCGGATCAGTCATTCAGCCTCGACGCGGAGTGGCTACTGGCAGAAGTGCGGGAGGCCCAGAACCTGGGCCACAACGTCAAGCCGGTAATCATCGGCCCACTCACCTACCTGTGGCTCGGCCGCGGTGTGGACAATGCCCTGGACCTGCTGCCGAAACTGCTGCCCTGCTATATCGAGTTGCTGGAACAGTTGGCCAATGCGGCTGCACAGTGGGTGCAGATCGACGAGCCGATACTCGGCCTGGACCTGCCCGCCCTGTGGCGCAATGCATACGCGCCCACCTACGAGGCGCTGGCCAAGGCCAGTGGCAGCAAACTGTTACTGGCGACCTATTTCTCTCCGCTGCGGGAAAACCTCGATCTGGCGTTTGGCCTGCCGGTAGACGGGGTACATATCGACGCGGTGCGCGCACCGGAAGAGCTGGTGCCGGCGGCCGCACTGGTACGGGATGACCAGGTGCTGTCCGCAGGGGTGATAAACGGCCGCAATGTATGGCGCACCGATCTGGCGCGCTGGCAGCGCGCATTGCAGCCGCTGGCGGAAAAGCTCGGTGAGCGCCTGTGGCTCTCCGCCAGTTGCTCCCTCCTGCACAGCCCGGTGGACCTGGAAACGGAAACTGCGCTGGCGGATACAGACAAGCACAAGCTCGCCTACAGCCGCCAGAAGCTGGACGAACTGAACGCTCTGCAGCAGGCCGTCAAACCCGGTGCCGAGGCACTGCCGACAATTGCGCAAACTCAAAGCCGCAGCGAGGCGGAGGTGCGTGCGGAACTCGACAACACCTGGCGTGCGCAGAAGTTTGCTGAGCGGGTGGCGGTGCAGCGGGAGCGTTGGCAACTGCCGCAGTTGCCCACCACCACCATCGGTTCCTTCCCGCAGACCGACGTACTCCGTCAGGTACGCAAGCAGTACAAAAGCGGGGAAATTCCCGCGCAGGATTACAACGATCACCT
Organism: uncultured Microbulbifer sp.; assembly: GCF_913055755.1. Classification (GTDB taxonomy): domain Bacteria; phylum Pseudomonadota; class Gammaproteobacteria; order Pseudomonadales; family Cellvibrionaceae; genus Microbulbifer. Next base: position 3,570 of record NZ_CAJXKH010000094.1, on the reverse strand, counting down.
GCGCGCGGAAATCGCCGAAGCCATCCGCCGCCAGGAAATCCTCGGCCTGGATGTGCTGGTGCACGGCGAAGCCGAGCGCAACGACATGGTGGAGTATTTCGGTGAGCAGCTGGATGGCTTTATTCACACCGGCAACGGCTGGGTGCAGAGCTACGGATCCCGCTGCGTGAAGCCACCAATCATCGCCGGGGATATTTCCCGCCCGCAGGCGATGACGGTACAGTGGAGCGAGTATGCCCAGAGCCTGAGCAAGAAGCCGGTCAAGGGCATGCTGACCGGCCCGGTGACCATCCTCAACTGGTCCTTCCCCCGCGAGGATATTCCCCGCGCGGTCAGCTGCCTGCAAATCGCCAAGGCGCTGCGGCAGGAAGTGCTGGACCTGGAAGCCGCCGGTATCGGCATCATCCAGATCGACGAGCCCGCATTGCGCGAAGGGCTGCCGCTGCGCGTTTCCGGCCACAACGATTACTTCGCCTGGGCGGTGGGTTGCTTCCGCTATACCTGCAGCGAGGTAAAAGCGGAAACCCAGATCCATACCCATATGTGCTATTCCAATTTCAACAGCATTATGGATGCGATTGTGGCACTGGATGCCGACGTCATCACCATCGAATCCGCCCGCTCTGACCTGCGCCTGCTGCAGGCATTCGCCGGAGAGGAGGGCGGCTACCCCAACGAAATCGGCCCGGGCATTTACGACATCCACTCGCCCAATGTGCCCGAGCGTACAGAACTGGTGAACCGACTGCGTGAACTGCTGAAAGTCATCCCGCGGGAAAAACTCTGGGTAAACCCGGACTGCGGCCTGAAAACCCGCAGCTGGGCGGAGGTGGGGTCGGCATTGTTGAATATGGTGGAGGCCGCGCGTACGGTGCGTACCTAAATGGTAAAACTTTCAGAGTGCTTTACGGGGCCGGGGCGGTGAATCCTTCGCTACTCCTGGCTTGCACTACTTTTGGCTGCGAGGCACCAGAAGAGTGCTTCGTGGTGCGCCTGAAATGTGGCGTTTAATTCATTTCTTTCGCTTGATTGTCGAACGTTGAATGCGGTATACGAGAAGGTGACGCTCATAAGTATGCTTGAGAAACGCGAGTATGCTTGAAGGGAGTTAAGGGAAATTGCAAATATAGGGCTTACAAGCACTCATTCCAGATGTTATTTGCTGTTGGTCCGCTAGTTGCCAGTAGATGGAACTTCTTAAAGGTATAACGTGAACAGAAAAGAAATTTACTATTCGTTGCCATATAGCCCTCGCCGCATGTTGTACTCAATATATAAACCTAAATGGTTCAGGGAAAATCAACACAAGAGAACCATAGATACAAGTAGTGGCTACTCATATAAACCATTCGATCAGAACCGTAGTATTTTTGTTCATATACCAAAGGCTGCCGGTGTTTCCATTTGTAGGTCTCTCTTCGGGAATTTAGCCGGCGGACATGCAACGGTATCCGAATATCAGATGATTTTTTCAAAAAAAGAATTTGATCGATATTTCAAATTTACCTTTGTTCGGAATCCTTGGGACCGAGTTTTCTCCGCTTATAATTTTCTTAAGAAAGGGGGGATGAACGAAAGGGATAGGAAATGGGCAGAGGCGGAGCTCGCCCCGTACCGGGATTTCAATGACTTTGTCAGAAAGGGGCTTGGAAAACCAAGTGTTCAAAGGTGGGTGCACTTTGTCCCCCAGACTAGCTTTTTGTTTGTTCCGGGTAGTCAAAAACTACAGGTAGATTTCTTGGGGTTCTTTGAGAATATCCAAGAAGATTTTCAATATGTAGCTAATATTCTGGGGATGGGAGAATCTGCGGTTATGAAGAAAGATAATGTGACTAGCTCGGATCGAAAGCTTGGTTACAAAGATTCTTATACCGAAGAAGCTCGAGATATCGTTGCGAGGATATACGAGAGGGATATTGAAAATTTTGGTTATAACTTTGACAATTCTTCGCTTCCATCCCAATTGGAAAGCCGCCTTGTGCGGACCGCCTCTTGCCATCGCTGATTCGCAAGTATTTCGCCCGGTGTTACCGGTGTTGAAGTAGCCCGGAATATGTTCCGTTTTATCCGGGCTAGTTCTGATAAAAATTATTCGCCGTAACAGTCCCGCGTCATATTTTCCGCGCGATCCGCGTGCACGATGACATTGTCTTCAATGCGCACTCCGCCATACGGGCGCAGTTTTTCCACCTTGTCCCAGTTCACTTCATCGGCGAGCTGGGATTCCTTCAGGTCCGCCAGCAGGCTTTGGATAAAGTACAGACCGGGTTCGATGGTGAATACCTGGTTTTCCTCGATGGTGCGGGTGGTGCGCAGGAACGGGTATTCCGATGGCGGCGGGGTGGTGCCGCCTTCGGGGCCGGTCTGGTGGCCACCTACATCGTGCACCTGCAGGCCGAGGAAGTGTCCGAGGCCGTGGGGCATAAAGGTGCCGGTGAGACCGGATTCCACCGCGCTTTCCGGCGAGGTTTTGATCACGCCGAACTGCTGCAGCAGCTGGCCAATCTTCTGGTGGCACTCCCGGTGCAGGTCCACATAGGACGCGCCCGGTTTCAGGCCCGCCACCAGCTCCTGTTCCTTCTCGTGCATGGCGGCGACCAGCTCGGCAAACTCGCCGTCGCTGTAGGCATAGCTGCGGGTGATGTCGGCACAGTAGCCGTTGCAGTCGGCACCGGCGTCGATCAGGAAGCTGCGGCGCTCGCTCTCCGGTAGCCGTTCCGTACCGAGATGGGTGTAGTGCAGGATGGCGCCGTGCTCGTTGAGGCCGACAATATTGCCGTAGGGCATCTGGTTTTCACCCTGGCCGGCGGCCTTCATATAGGCGAGGTTGATCTCGAATTCGCTGGCGCCCGCGCGGAAGGCTTCTTCTGCGGCCTTGTGGGCGCCGACGGCGATGCGGTTGGCTTCCCGCAGGCAGGCGAATTCGTAGGGGGTCTTGTAGGCGCGGGCCCAGTGCAGGCGGTCGATCAGGTGTTGCGGGTTGCGCTCGCCGATATCCCAGCCTTCCAGTTTGCCGGTTTCGCCGATAAACGCCGCGCTTTCCCCGCTCAGGAATACCTTGGCTTCGTCCGGTTTTGCCAGCAGCTCGATATCGTATTCGTCGCTCCAGAAGGTTTGGGGCGCGGGCGGTACGTAGTGCCAGAAGTCTACCGGGCGGTAGAACAGCAGCTTGGGCTTCTGGCCGCGGCGGTAGATCACCCAGCTGTGCGGGTTGTCGGTCACCGGCACCAGGGCCTTGAACTGGGGGTTCACCCTGAACGGATAGTAGTTGTCGTCGAGAAACTGTACCGAGGGTGCACCGCTGAACACGTTCAGGGTGTCGAAACCGCACTGTTCGAGGATGTCGTCGTAGCGCTTGCGCAGGGTCGCCAGGTGTTCGCTGAAGAGTTGCTTGTCCATATAGCCCCTAAATTGATCAATTAACAACCTGCTTGGCAGGTACAGGAACGCACATAGTGTATAGTCAGCACTCTGAATAATTAGTCTGATTTTTGGCCATGGAAAAGAAGATACTGCTAACGGACTGCCCGGACGACAAGGGGCTGATCGCCAAGATCACCAACATCTGCT